>JASJCF010000007.1 GCA_030066265.1 Acidimicrobiia bacterium
CGTAGAAGGCGAGCTGAGGAGCTGAGGAGCTGAGGAGCCTCGAGTCCCGAGTCCCGAGTCCCGAGTCCCGAGTCCCGAGTCCCGAGTCCCGAGTCCCGAGCTGATTGTGCGAGCGAAGCTCGCCCCTCTCTCACTCTCCCCCGGCTCCGCCGGGGGAGATGCCCGGAGGGAGGAACGACCGACCGGGCAGAGGGGGCCAGCCCACCACCTCACGACTCACGAGACAACACCACGACCACCGTCGACCACCCCAGCGCAATCAGCCGGCCCCGCGGATTCGCTGCGCGAATCCGTTGGCTACCGCCATCTCCCCCACCAGAGGTGAGGGAGAGTCGCGGAGAGCTGAGAGCGGAGAGCTGAAAGCTGAGCGCCGCTCACGGCTCACCCTCCGGTGAGCGGGGTCACCTGGCCGAAGTCGTCCGGGGTCAGGTCGTCCAGGTTGCCGGATGCGATGGGCGTCGGTGGGGTGAGCATCTGCTCCTGCATGCCCTCCTCGGGCCACACCAGATCCAGGATGCGCGTGCCGTTGATCGAGGCATCGCCACCGCCGATTCGGTACTGCTGGGCGGAGGGAGTCACGTCGCGGATCCTGCGCACGCCGGACGACGGGAAGCCCTCCTGGGACATCACGGCGACTGCGTACCCCCACGTCGAGGGATCGCCATCCGGGAACAGCTCGCGTGCCAGCCGGACCACGACGCGACCTTGATCGCCGAACACCAGCGTCGTCAGCGTGGGCTGGGTCTCGTTGACGTCGTCGTCGGTGGTGGCGGTGAACAGGGCGGGCTCCCAACCCTCGACGGTCAGCGCCCGCTCCCAACCGTGGTCGGCGTCGAGCGCCGCATTCCGCCCGGCGATCATCTGCCTCGCACCCGTTGCGGCACCCGGATCGACATCCACGTACACGTCGAACGTCTGGATGGCCAGGCCGGTGGGGCTGTTCCACGGATTCGCGACGGGTGCGTCGACCGTGAAGTCGAAGACGATCTCATCGCCCGAGAGCCCCACAGCGAAAGAGGTGAGGTCGTACGAGCCCGGCTGGAACACGCTGTCCGTCGGATACGTGTAGGTGCCGGGACCGTGATCATCGCCGGTCGGGTCATCGGACCGGAAGACCACCTCGACGTTGGAGATGTCAGGGACGAGGATCGCGCCCCGGCTATCGCCGGGCGCCTTCACGTTGGCGCCCTGCTCATCCACGATGGCGAGCACCGAGATGCGGTCGCCGACGCCGACAGCGCCGAGCGCTTCGAGCGGAACGGCGAACTCGAGCGCAGTGTCGTTGCTCGCCGAGTCGAGGGGAGTTCCCTCCTCGAAGAGCGCATCGACATCCTCGGTGGACACCGCCGGCCGATCCGGGAGCTTCACGGAACCGTCGGGGAACACTCGCACCACGTGGGAGGCGTTGAAGCCGAGCACCTGGCGACTCGACTCGTCGGCCGCTCCCACGCTCAACCCCGTCGCGACCTCGGCGTTCGGGACGCCCAGGTACACGTCGGCTTGGGCGCCGCCGAGGCCGTCGAGGCGCAGGTACAGGTTCTCCGTGTCGAACGCCCATCGGAGGGGGACCTCACCGTCGTACAGGCCGCCCATGGCCCATGCCTCGTCGTCGAGCGCCCCCACGTCGATCTCGACGAGCTCAGACGGCGTGCGATCGGCGTCCTGCGCGGGGTCGGGGATGATGGGGACTCGGATGAACGATGGGCGTTCCTGCCCGAGTGCGTCGTAGACCTGACCGAGGAGTTCGCGGTACGCCCGGTCGAAGTAGCCGTCGTCGCCCGATTCCTGGTCCGAGCCGTACCACCAGAACCAGTCGCTTCCCTCGGCGAAGAGCATGGACTCGAACGCTGCCGCATAGGCGGCGGCGTCGACTTCGTCCTCGGCTCGTCTCAGGTCGTCTCGCACCCGATAGAGGTAGTCCCACGCATCGGCCTCCTCCTGCTCCCCGATCCACGTCTGGAAGTTCGGCTGGAACCACGACGCGGGGAAGACGTCCGGAAGGGGCTCGACTTCCTCCGGGAAGGCCTCGAGGATCCTGGACGGGGTGGCCGTGGTGATCCCTTCGGTGGAGGTGAGCCGGGTGTACAGGGCATCGAGGAAGTCGATCCCGTCGTTCTCGTAGTTCTCCCAGGCGTTCTCACCGTCGACGACGATCGTCAGTACCCGAAGGCCCTCGTAGCCGAGCTCGTCGAGCTTCTCGTCGATGTTCCCGACGCGCCGCATGAAGTCGTCCGCTGCCGCACCGGCCGATGACCCGGAATACTCGAAGCCGATGAGGTCGGCGAGCTCCACGTCGCGGAAGAACATCGGCAACTGCGGGACACGAGTGTGCTGTGCCGCATACGGGCGGTAGAGGACATCGGCTTCCTCGACGGTGCCGTTGCTGTCCCTGGAGAACGAGCCGATCTCGAGAGTCTCTCCGAGCACGTGTTCGCCCGTGGCGACCCAGGTGACGCCATTGCTGGCCCACATCGGCGTCACGAGTTGGGAGACCGATCCTTCACCCGGCCACATCCCGACCGGTCGGCGCCCCAACATCCGCTCGGCCTCGTCGAGCCCACGCGTGACGTGATCGACGGCGTCGTTGATCTCACGGAACCGGTTGGCGGGCATGAGCGCGGCCGGGTCGCCGAAGAGCGCCTGGTCGGTGTCCCCGATGAGCGGCAGGATCGGGTGGGCGAGCGGCGTGGTGATCACCTCGATCTGCCCGGCGTCCCACAGCTCGGTGTGGACGTCGACGACCTGGCCGACGATCTCGAGATGCTCGGCCAGCACCGTGGCTTTGTCCTCTTCGGTGAAGCCACTGCCCTTGTCGACGATCGATTGGAGCGGTTCTTCGGCGAGGAACCGTGGGTCCGTCCAGCCGAGATTCCACAGCAGCTGGAGATCCCGCCATTCGTCGACCGTGTATTCGGCACCGGCATCCCGCTTGTCGCGCAGCTCGACGTATCTCGGGAACCGGTCGATGATCCTCGGGTTGATGTCGAAGAACCGAGTGAGGATGAAGTCCTTCTCCTCGTCGGTGAGGTCTTCGGCGGGGATCTCGGTGTGCACCCAGTACAGGTCGCGTGCACCGTTGAGGATGTCTTCGAGTTGGAGAAGCAGCACGGGCGTGAGGTTGAACGTGATGTTGAGGCCCGGATAGTCGGCGACCATGGCCGCCATGTCGTAGTAGTCCTTGGTTGCGTGGACACGGACCCAGGGCCTGGTGACCACGCCGTCCTCGTTCTTGGGATACAGCGGCTGATGCTGATGCCAGATCAGGTTCACGAACAGGTCATCGGGGTCGAGGTCGGCGGGGGTGGCGGCCGGTGCCGTGGTGCTCGTCGTCGACGTCGGTTCCGACGGTGACGTGGTCGTCGTGTCGTCGGCGTCATTCGGCGTGCACGCAGCGGCGAGGAGGGCGAGGACCAGGATGAGCAGGGAGAAACGGCGCATCCCGGAAGGGTAGAGAGCCCGTCTGGTCATGAGTAACCAGCGTCGGCAGATGAGGGGACCGTCAGCGGCGGCCTGCCTGTCGGCTCATCCGAGGCCTTGGCGACGGCTACCGCACGCGGCTGTCGAGCAGCATCGAGATGTCCTGCACGAGGACACTCTCGTCGGCGCCGATCTCCTTCACCCCGTCATCGAGCATCACGTAGCAGAAGGGGCAACCGGTGGCCACGATGTCGGCCTCCGTGCCCACGGCTTCCTGCGTGCGCTCGATGTTGACCTTCTTGCCGGTGTGCTCCTCGAACCAGAACTTGCCGCCGCCGGCACCGCAACACAACGAGTTGGTCCCATTGCGCTTCATCTCGACACGCTGGCCAAGCGAGTCGACGATCGAACGCGGCGCCACGAACGCATCGTTGTAGCGGCCGAGGTAGCAGGGATCGTGGAAGACGATCGACTCACCGTTGCCCTCCGGCGTGAGCGCTCCCGACTGGACGAGCTCTGCGAGGACCTCCGAGTGATGGAGGACGGTGTAGTCACCACCGAACTGCGGGTACTCGTTCCCCAGGGTGTTGAAGCAGTGGGGGCACTGCGTGATGATCTTGTCGACACCGAGGTCGTTCAATGTCTCGATGTTCTGGAGCGCCAGACCCTGGAACACGTACTCGTTGCCGGTTCGCCGTGCCGGATCACCCGTGCACAACTCCTTGCTGCCGAGGATCCCGAAGTCGATGCCGGCTTTGTGGAGCAGTCGGGCGGTGGCGATCGTCACACTCCGGTTGCGATCGTCGAACGAGCCGGCACACCCAACCCACATCAGGTACTCGGCGGTCACGCCGGGCTCTCCGAGGCGCTTCACTTCGAAGTCGAGGGCGTCGGTCCAGTCGCCCCGCGTGCTCTGATCCACCCCGTAGACATTGGACGAGTTCTCCATCGACATGTAGGCCTTGCCCAGCTCGGTGGGGAAATCGGCCTCCATGAGGGCCTTGTACCGGCGCATGTCGAGGATCTTGTCCACGATCTCGATGTCGACGGGACAGATCTCGTCACAGGCACGGCAGGTGGTACACGACCAGAGCTCCTCGTCCGTGACGAGCTCGAACACCGAGTCGGACGACACGGTGATGCCATCGTCGACACCGACGGGCGGCGACTGCTTCGGGTCGGCCGTCATGGATGCGACGGTGCCCAGCTTCAGCACGATCTCGCGGGGATCCAGCGGTTTGCCGGTGATGTTGGCGGGACACACGGACGTACAGCGCCCGCAGATCGTGCAGGCGTCGGTGTCGAGGAGCTGTTTCCACGTGAACTCGCCGACGGTCGCCGCACCGATGGTCTCGATGTCGGTCGCCTCCATGAGGTTCTCGACCGGCTTCATCGCGCCCTTCGGCCGTTCCTTGGGCGAGAGCCCGAGGTTGGCGGGCGAGGTGAACATGTGGCGCAGCTTGGTGACCGGCAACACCACCAGGAAGGCGAAGAAGGCGACCGCATGGATGATCCACCAGGCCTGGTGGATGCCTGAGGCGGACTCGGCTGGGATGAGTGCGGACAGGGGGTAGCCGACGATCGACCACACCTCCCAGTCCGGCCGTCCGGCCAAGGTGATGCGCGCCGCTTCGGTGAGCAGGCCCGAGACACCGATCAGGGCGAGCAGGAGCAGGATCCACGCGTCCTCGGGACGCGACTTCGATCGGATCCGCCAAGGCCGCTGGCCGTAGCGGCGCACCGCCGCCCACAGGAGGCCTGCGAGGAAGGCGATGGCGGCGATGTCCAAGATGAGGGAGTAGCCCTGGTAGACCGAGCCGGTCAGGAACTTGTAGTCGGCTGGCAGCAGGTGGTCGATCTCGAGGGTCACCGTCCCCAGGAACAGGATGACGAAGCCCCAGTAGATCAAGGAGTGCATCGCCCCGGCGCTGCGATCCTCGGCGACCGTGCGCATCGAAACGCCGTCGAGGAACCGGCGGAGCCGACGCTTCCATTCACCCGACCGGGATTCCCACGTCCCTCGCTCCCAGTTCCTGGCGCGCAGGGCGAAGAGGCCGATCGAGGCGGCGAGGAACGCCGCCACCAGCACGTAGAACAACGCGACCAGAAGGTCGGGGATGTTGCCGAAGACCTTGCGGTGGATCTCGTCCGTCGGCTCCCCTGGGAATGACCCGACCCACCACAACCCGAGGGTCCCAACGAAGGCGAGGCCTGCGACCCACCACAGGATTCGCGAGATCGGCAGACGCTGCTGCGTCGACTCCTCCGTCCGCTCCTCAGTGGTCGTCACGGTTCGGCTCCTTCGTCAGCGACGCATTCAGTCTAAACGCTGACCAAGGGACTCAGGAACTGTGTTCTCCGGCTGCCGGGATCAGCCGGCTGTTCGAGCGGCTGTTCGGGCGGCTGTGGGAGCCGCTGTCCTAACCGGTCTGGGTGCCCTCTCCTTCGGCAAGGGGCGTCTCCTCGGCGGGTGCCGGCGTCGACGCAGCGGGAGTGATTCCGAGCTCGGCCTTCAGCTCTTCGAGCTTGGCATCGGCCTGTGCGACGTTGATGGCAGACCGGAGCTCCGCCTCGGCCCCTTCCGGCGTCGCCTCGTGCAGCTCCGCCTTGGCCATGGCTTCGGCCTTTCGCCGCTCGATCTTGTCCTCCACCTGATCGAGCGAGGGGCCCGAGTCCGACATCGACGACGTCATCGTTTGGACGGCCTCGTTGACGGCCTCCTGCATCTTCGCCTGCTCGAGCTGACCGAGCAGCTCCATGCGCTTCGCCGAGAGCTCTTGGAGCTTCATGGCATTGGCCTGCACGGCGTCCTTCGCCTGCTCGGCCTGCGTTTGAGCCAGCTTGTATTGCTCGGTGAGCGATGCGAGGTTGTTCTCTGAGGCTTGGAGCTTCATGGCCATCGACTGGGCCGCTTGCGTCCACTTCTCCTCGGCAGCGGGGTCGCCCGCGGCCTTGGCCTCTTCGGCCTTGAGCAATGCCTGCTTGGTCATCTCACGGGCCTCGCCGGCATCGTCGGCCGCACGCTCGATCTGGCTCTCGAGCTGGGTGCGGTGGGCAACCACCTTTGCCGCCTGGTTGCGGAGCTCCTGGTCCTGCTTCTTGGCCTGGTTGATCGCGGCTTCGATCTCGATCTTCGGATCCATGGCGTTCTCAGCGGTGGTCGAGAACAGAGCCTTGAGGTAGGCCCAGATGCGTTTGAACATGCGTCCCCCGGACGTAGCGGAATCAGCGCTGATATTAGGGGCCCGGCGGAGCCGCGTTCATGCGGTGTTCGTGCGCTGCTCGTGCTGTCGTCGTGCGATGCTCAGCCGCGGCGGCGACCGCCGCCGCGAGAGCGCCCGGACGAACGCGAGCCGCCGGACGATCGAGAACGGCCAGACGACCGAGAGGACGAGCGGGAGCCGCCAGATCGGCCACCACCGAAGCCGCCACGCATCGAACGCATGGCCTGCATGGCGAGCATCGTCTTCATGACGTCCCCCGCTCCGTAACTCGACTGGCGCGTAGAACGACGTCGGTACTGCGGCAACGGGGCGACCGTCGTCGGCGACGAAGCCTGAGCCGGCGCACTCGGCCGTGGCTGCGGCTTCGGTGGTTCGGCTCTCGGTGGTTCCGGCTTGGGCGGCAGGGGCTGCTCGTCCAGGATCGCCTCAGCGCAATCGAGGTGCCAGATCGCCTCGTCGACCTTGCTCGCCACCGCCACCACGGCCCGGGGAGTCTGCGCTCGCCTGAGCTCGTCGGCAACATCGGTGTAGATGGCGGTCGCCTGATCGAAACGGCGACCAGCCTCCTCGTTGCCCGATTCCTCGATCTCGGCCTCGTCATCGAGGATGTCGTTCGCCAGGTCGTCGATGCGCGCCTGCGTCGCTGCCTTCATCTCGGAGAGTGCCGCCTGCGCGCGATTGCGTGACGACCGGCGCGATCTCCACACCAGGAAGCCGATGACGCCAACCACGAGCACGCCGATGACGAGGAGCCACATCAGTCCCGAACCCCCGGACGAACCCGGATCGGTCAGCTCCGCAACGAAGATCGACACGACGTCGTCGGACGATGAGCCGTCGAGCGAGGCGTCCAGGGCGGTATTGAGCTGATCGGTTGTCCAGATGTCGTTGTTCGAAGCCCAGCCCACCGTCTCGGGAGCAACGACGAGGACGGTCCCCTCCTGGCCCGGGAGGCCATCGAGGACCGCATCGGCGTAGAAGGTCGCACCCGACGTGGGCTCTTCGGCGAGGACGACCGCATAGAAGCGGCTCCCGGCCGAACGGGCATCCGACACGGCGCGGCCGACGACCTCGTCGGTGGCATCGGCACCTCGCTCGATGAAGTATCCCTCGGCGGCAACCTGCGGCGTCACCTCCGCCGGCTCCGCGGCGGCGACAAGCGCGAGCATCGCAATCGACGACAGGGCGAGGACGAGGAGCTTGTTCATCGTCTCCGCAGCCTACGCACGCACGATGCCTTGGGTTCGGAGTGGGTTCGGAGTGGGTTCGCTCTGCGTTCGAAGTGGGTTCGCTGCGGGGCCTTTCGAGCCCTGGCGATCTGCCGAGTCAGCTGGTGCGCGTTCGGACCGGCTCAGCCGCCGGCCAGTGCCCGGGCGAAGAACGTCAGGTTCGCGGGGCGTTCGGCCAGCCGGCGTGAGAAGTACGGGTACCACGCGTCGCCGTACGGCACGTAGATGCGCATTGCGTGTCCTTGCGCCACGAGCGCACGCTGCCGGTCCCGACGGACCCCGTAGAGCATCTGGAACTCCCACGGAGCCGTGCGATCCGAGGCATGGTCGAGCACGGCGGCGATCCTCGCATCGTCGTGTGTGGCGATGGCCGGCGTCACACCGTCGGCGCTCATGAGCGTGGCCGCCAGCCGGTCGAAGGAGCGGTTCACATCGTCGCTGGTCTGGTACGCGACATCCGCCGGCTCGGCATACGCACCCTTGCACAGCCGAATGTGGCCACCGAGCGCCATGAGCCGGTCGAGATCGGCGGTCGTCCTCGTCAGGTAGGTCTGGACGGCGATCCCGAGGTTGCCGTGAACCGCTTGTACCCGTTCGTACAGGTCGATGGTGGCCGTGGTGTAGGTCGACTCCTCCATGTCCACCGTCACGGAGGTCCCTGCGGCCACGGCGGCCGACGCCAGCTGGTCGAGGTTCCCGGCCGCCACGTCGTCGTCCATACCCATCCCCAGCTGCGTGAGCTTCACCGAGATGTTGGCGTCGAGGCCTTCGTCTGCAATGGCCTCCAGGCACGCCAGGTAGGACTTCGTGGCGGTGGTCGCCTCATCGATGTGTGTCACGTGCTCGCCGAGGTGGTCGAGCGACACCGACATCCCCTGCTCGTTGAGCTGACGAGCGGTGGACACCGCGTCGTCCAGGCCGTCGCCGGCGATGAAGCGATCCGCAACCGCTCGGCCTGCAGCGGTCTCCGTGATGAGGCGTTTGGTGTAGCGATGACCGGCAACCGCAAGGAACGCGGACCGCATCATTGCCCGGAGGCCCGTTCGCCGAGATCTCGTGACCGGTGGGCAGCCGCCTGGACCGCATCCTCGATGAGCGCTCGGAACCCGCCCTCCTCGAGCACGTGCATGGCCGCCGCAGTGGTCCCACCGGGCGAGGTGACCTCGCCACGCAGGCGGAACGCCGACTTGTCCGATGTCGCCAGCAGCTCCCCGGACCCTCGGAGGGTCTCGTGGACGAGCCGCTCGGCGGCGTGGTGGGGAAGGCCCTCGCGGATGGCCGCCTCGATGAGGGACTCGGCGAGCAGGAAGACGTAGGCCGGCCCGGTGCCCGACACGGCGGTGACGGCGTCGAGGAGATCTTCGGACAACTCGATGGTCTCGCCCACCGCCGACAGCACCTGTTTCGCGAGCTCTCGGTGGGTCTCGTCGACCGAAGCGCCGACGGTGTACGCCGACATGCCGCGATCGACTGCGGACGGCGTGTTCGGCATCGCCCTCACCACGGGGACGCCCGGCATGGCCTCCTCGAAGAGGCTGATCGGCACACCCGCTGCGATCGAGAGCAGGGTCTGTTCCGGATCGACGAGGCTGCCGACCTCGTCGATCACAACAGGGACATCCTTCGGCTTCACCGAGACCACGAGGACATCCCGATCCGGGATCGCATCGGCGAGCTTCAGGGTGGTCTCGATCCCGGTTGCATGGTGGAGATCCCGGGCACGCTCCTCGCGTCGGACAGCCAGGATCAGGTCGGACTGGTGCCACCCGGCGCGGAGGAGACCGGCGGCGAAGATCTCGCCCATCGCCCCTGCTCCCAGGACGGCCACTCGAGGTCGTGCCGCAGATTCGCGTTCCATGGTCACCATGGTATCGACTCCCTCCGAATCTCCCCGGTTCGAGGCGATCGCAACGGTCGAGATCGTCAGGGCTCCAGGACGAGCCGGTCGAGAGCGCCGGCGAAACGGAGCGTCATGGTTTCGTCGTACCCGACGAAGCGAACCGAATGCAGCGTCGTCTCGGTCTCCGAGAGGTGTTCGGCGATCGTCTCGACGATGACGCCGGTGGCTTCGTCGGGCGGGTATCCGTAGATGCCGGCCGAGACGGCGGGCACTGCCATCGTGGCGGCCGAGATCTCGTCTGCCATGTCGACGGCGGCGAGGGCGGCTGCTGCGAGGAGGCTCTCGTTGTCCGCATCGGATCTCCAGATCGGGCCTGCGACGTGGATGACGTAGGACGACGGCATCGCACCGGCTGACGTGAGGGCGGCCAATCCGGGCTCGAGCACGCCGTAGGTCTCGATCCAGGCTCGAGACTCCGTATCGATCGCGGGCCCGCCCGCTCGGGCGATCGCCAGGGCGACGCCACCTCCGTGCATCAGCTCCACGTTGGCTGCATTGACGATGGCGTCGACCGGCATGGCGGTGATGTCGCCGGTGACGGCCGAGAGCGTGGTGTCCGCGATGCGCACCGCCCTCGGGCATCCGTCGGGAATGTCGATTGGCTCCCACGCGATGCCGCTGATGGCGCTGTCACCGGCCGGGCGCAACGGAGGGGTGAAGCCGGTCGTCCACCACCACGTGGCACCGGAGCCCTTCAGGTCCACGCCGGCATCGTGCGCCACATCGACCGTCCGCTTGGCGACAGCCGGAGCAGGATCGATGACGACCACGCCGTCGGGGAGCCTCGCTTCGATGTCGATGCGAACGATCGGATAGTGCGTGCAGCCGAGCACCACGACGTCGGCACCGGCGGTGACCATCGGTTCGAGGTACCGATCGAGGAGATCACCGACGTCGTCACCTGCCTCGATGGCCGCTGCGAGGCCTGCGCATGCCTGGGTGACGATCTGGACATCCGATGCGTGACGCCCCACCAGGTCGTTGAACAATGTCCCCTGGAAGGTTGCAGCGGTCGCCATCACGCCGATGACGCCGCTGCGTGTCAGGCTCGCGGCCGGCTTGACCGCCGGCTCCATCCCGACGAAGGGAGTCTCCGGCATCGCCTCTCTCAGGTGGTGAAGTGCTGCCGCCGAGGCTGAGTTGCAGGCGATCACGACCAGCTCGACGCCGGCCGTGTCGAGGTAGCGGGCGATCACCTCGGTTCGCTCCCTCACCTGATCGAGGCTCCGCTCTCCGTAGGGACCGAAGGCATGGTCGGCGACGTAGGCGATGTCGGCCCAGGGTGCCAACTGGCGGATGGCATCGAGCACGCCTGTGCCACCGATGCCCGAGTCGATCACGGCGATCCGCGGCGAGATGTCCATGAGGCGATGCTATTGGCCCTACCACGCCTCGCAAGGTCGCCACCTCGGCCGCCGGTGCCGTGGGCGACGCGGGGAGTGCTCTAGCCTCTCGAGCATGGGACGGGTTTCGGACCACATCGACGCGGCGACACGAGCATGGATCGAGCGCCAGCACCTCTTCTTCGTGGCGACGGCCCCTGCCGCAGGCGGCCACGTCAACCTCTCACCCAAGGGCCTCGACTCGTTCCGGGTCCTCGATCCGACGTCGGTCGCCTACCTCGACCTCACCGGGAGCGGCGCCGAGACGATCGCGCACCTGCGGGAGAACGGCAGGATCACGGTCATGTTCTCCGCCTTCGAGGGTCCGCCCAGGATCGTGCGGCTGTTCGGGCAAGGCTCCGTCCATGAGCCCGGCAGCGATGGTTTCGACCGGCTCGTCACATCGTTCCCCGCGTTCCGAGCGGTTCGGTCGGTCATCTCGATCGAGGTGAGTCGAGTGCAGGATTCCTGCGGCTACGCCGTGCCCGAGATGCAATACGTCGGTGATCGGTCACGGCTGATCGAGTGGGCGGACAATCGAACAGAGGCGGACATCGAGGCCTACTGGGCGGAGAAGAACGCCCGCAGCATCGACGGTCTCCCTGCGCTCGGGGACTGAGGTCGCTCAGATCGGATCGCCGTACCGGTTCCGGTGCACCAGCTCGCTGAGCGGCATTCGGCCGCCCAGGCGCTTGGGCTCTGCATCGGGATCGGGATAGCCGATGGCGACGGCGTATCGGCAACGTCGTCCCTCGGGGAGCTCGAGCACGGCAGCCGCCCGGTCGTCCCGATGCAGGGTCACGGGACAGGTCGCCAGCCCGAGGGCATCAGCTGCAAGCATGATGTTCTGCGCTACACGGCCACTGTCGAACTCGTACCCGCCCGGCTCCTCCACGAGGCAGATCGCCGTCGGGGCGTTGACGACCGGGATCATGAAGTCGCCAGCCTCACAGAGCCTCGCCTTCTGATCGGGATCGTCGACGACGATGAACGACCACCGTTGAGCGTTCTTCGCCGACCCGGTCCATCGAGCCGCTTCGAGCACGGCAGCGAGGTGTTCGGGCTCGATCGGCCGATCCTCGAAGTGCCGGATGGCCCGAAGGCCGAGCACTGCGTCGTACGTCTCACTCACCAGCTCGATCGTAGCGATGGCAGGCCATCGCCAACCGGTTGGTGGCCTCCCCGGGCGGGTGGGCACCCGGGGAGGCTCGAGATGTCAGACCAGGATGAATCCCTGGTGGTTCACCCACCGCTCGACGAGATCCCACTCGTGCGTGAGGAAGACGATGGTGGCCCGCCACTGCGGCTCCTCGTCGTCATCGTCGTCGTCCTCGTCACGGCCTTCGTCCTCGTCGTCGTCGTCATCTTCGTGACGACCCTCGTCCCCGTCGTCCGCATCTTCGTCGTCGTCATCTTCGTGACGACCCTCGTCCTCGTCGTCCCCGTCGTCGTCGTCCTCGTGACGGACGCCGGAGTTCTCGAACTGACCGTCCTCGTCGCCGTCGTCGTCGTCGGCTCCGGGTTCCTCGACTTCAACGGCTTCCACCGGAGCGTCCGGTCCCGTCGGGATGTCGGGTCCCTCCGAATCGTGGAGCGGTGTGCACACCGTCATCTCGGAGGTGCCGGGTGCGATCTTCACGGATTGCACATTGGCGGTGGAGGACGGTTCACCCGTGACGTACTGGATCCACAGGTAGGAACCCACGACCGAGACGCCCACACCGGGGGTCACGGACAGCTCCTCGCCGATCTGTGGCGTGATCCCGTGCCACACGATCGTCACGGTCGCACAACCGACCGACTCACTGCCTTCCGCGTCTCCTGCAAGCCCCGGGGCTGGTGACATCGCACCAAACAACATGGCAGAGAAGGTGACCCCAACCACCCACCTGCGAGCGTTTCTCAGCCTCATGGCCCATCCCTACTCGTAGGGGGCACCTCGGCATGAGGCACCCCGAGTCCGGCCTTCGGCGCTCGCGTCTTCTCCCACTCATGAAGTGTCCGGGGCCGGACATGCGTCGCGCGGAAAGCATGTGCACAACCGCTCCTCGTGGCCAATCACCGGCGCGCATCGAAGCAGATGCCGTCGATCGGGACAGAGATTCGTGGGGTGCCTACCCGGCCCTGCGGATGGCGAAGGGCGGTTCGGGGATGAGACCGCGAGCGGCGGCGAGGGCGATGGCCCCGCGGTAGCTCGCCACACCCAGCTTGTTCACCAACGCCTCGACGCGCCGCCTGGCTTGCCGCGAGGAGAGGCCCAGGGCACGGGCGACGTCGGCCATCGTCGGCTCGACCGAGAGCGCCCGGAGGAGCTCCAAGTCGTTGCCGGTCAGATTGAGGGGGGAATACTCAGGACGGGATCGCAATCGCAGGGATGCGAGGTCCTCGCTTCGAATACTCATGGTTCACCGCCTCTCCGTGTCGGTCTGCGCACTCCGCGTGGCGCCTTCACCCCTGTCAGTGTCCGCATGTCCGAAATCGTCGCGCAATGGCCGGTTTCGGCGCGACGAGCGACCGAATTCGGACACGAACGGGGTGATGGCTCAGATCCCCTGAGCCCGGTCGTGGGAGGACTGTGTATGAGATACGTCTCAGGAAGACGCACGTGGCGATTGGCGGTCGTCATCTTCGCCGTCGTCGGCATGCTCGCCACCCCGGCGGTCGCGAGTGCCGCAGACGAAGGCGCACCCAGTGAACGCCGCGTCGTCGCTGAGTTCGAGGGTCGCACCATCGACTTGTCGCGAGACTGGAAGCAGGCGAAGGCATGCCTCGTCTGGCAGACCAGGGGCATCGTCAAGTGCATGCGCACCGAGAAGCAACTCGAGCGATGGCTCGATGCACTCGATCTCGCGCTCGGCTACCAAGACGACGTGAACGCCGTCGAGGCATTCTCGGCCACGGGTGGATACGCCGTGCGGGCGGGCGCGAAGTGCTCGACCACGCTCAAGCTCTACGACTACACGAACATGGGTGGTGCGTCCCTCTACATGCGCGATCGCGGGTATTGGCAGAACCTCTCGAGCTACGGCTTCAACCAGCGGGTGTCCTCGTTCAAGGTCGGGGCCTGCTCGACGATCATGGCCGACTACAACAACGGCGGCGGGGCCCGGATGCCGAGTTCCTACACGAAGGCGTGGCGGCTGATCTATTCGATGCCCAGCGGGTGGAACAACGACGTGTCATCTGTTTACATCCGGTGAGGAGGCCGGCCACGAGGTAGGGAGTCGTCGACGTGGCGGGAGGTCGGAGCGACGAGGAGCGTTTTGAGACGCTGTATCGCTCCACCTACCGCGACGTCGTGGCCTACTGCCGCAGGCGCCTGCCACCCGATCAGGTCGATGACGTCGTAGCGGCCACGTATCTGGTCGCCTGGCGGCGCCTCGACGACGTCCTCGAGGCGGACCATCCACCTGCGTGGCTGTACGGCGTCGCCTACAAGACGATCGGGAACAGCCGGAGGGGAACGCGCCGCATGCTCGCCCTCCGGACCAGGCTCCGGGCACAACCGAATCGAACGTCGCCCAGCCCGTCGACCGAGGTGCTGGCGAGCGACGACGTCCGGAGGGCGCTCGCCGCATTGGCGACGCTCGACCCGGACGATCAGGAGATCATCCGCCTGGCGACGTTCGAGGGACTGCAGTACGACGAGCTCGCCGTGGCCCTCGGGAAAACCCAGAGCGCCATCCGGTCCCAGCTCTTCCGCGCCAGGCAGCGACTTCGTGCTGCGTACGACGGCGACGGTTTGTCATGAAGGTGACAGTGCGGTACGGTCGAAACTTCGGCGCGGGTGTGGACACGTATGTGTCGCTGGCTGACGACGTGAAGGTGCCGAATGGGCCAAGACAAGGGGGCGGACGTGCCGTCTGAGCGCGACCCTTTTGACGTGCTGGGCGGGTTCGATCCCGTCGACGAGCACGAGCTACCTGATCCCCACTCCGAGGAAGCCGATGCGTTGCTGGATCGCATCGTCGCCGAACCGCGCTCACCGGAGCGACGGACGTCAACGCCCCGATGGAGGCGCACCGCCGTGGTCGCGTTCGCCGCCGTGGTGGTGATCGCCGCCGTTGCCATGACCTGGCGGATCACCCTCCAGCTGTCGACTCCGGTTGTTGCGTGCTACGAGGCCGCGGACCTCGACAGCGATCGGTTTGGCTTCGCCGCCGAGGGGTTCCCCACCGTCGAATCGTGTCGCGCTCCGTGGCTCGACGGCACGCTGCAATCAGCGGATGTCGCCGCCGGCCAGGTGCCTCCACTCACCGGCTGCGTGACCGAGAGCGGCGATCTCGCCGTGTTCCCGTCGGCCGAAGCCGGTGTGTGCGAAGCCCTCGGGCTCGCCGACCTCGTGCCGTCGCAGCGCCAGGACGGCCTGAGTGACATTGCGCTCGCGAACGAACGCCTGATTGCTCTCTTCATCGGGTCGGAGTGCATCGCCTTCGCCGAGGCCGAAGTCGCCGTTCGGGCGATCCTGGATGAGTCCGGCCTCGCACAGTGGAGCATCACCGGCGACGCGAACCAGCAAAGGCTGCCTTGTATGAGCTACGCGCTCGACGTGTCCAATCAGACCGTCATCCTGGTCGGTATCCCCGGACCCGAGGAGGAGTAGGCCCACGGGCCTCAGCACGCTTCTTGATCGCACGACGCAAGAGCGGGCGGCCGCGCCGCCCGCTCCTACTCAGGTCCAGCCGATCTAGAAGGCCTCGTCCGGGACCTCCATGAGCCAGGCGTCCTCTGCCTGTGCGGCCGCGGTGCGGACCGCCACCTTGGGCAGGGCCTCCTTCACGAAGAACCGGGCCGAGGCGATCTTGCCGGTGTAGAACGCACGGTCGGCATCGTCGGCATCGTCCAGCTTGGCAGCGGCGATCTCAGCGTGCTCGAGGAGCAGCCAGGCGAGGATGACCTCGCCGAGGCTCTCCAGGAGCGCGTTGGTGTGGAAGCCGACCTTGTAGAGCTCCGTCGGCTGCTGCATCGACACCATCGAGTGGTTGACGAGCACCCCGACGTGGTTCTGGGCCTCCTCGAGTGCCTGGCCGAGCGCCTGGCGCTCGTCGGCGAACTCGTCGGAGCCGCCCTTGACGTACTCGAGGATGCCCTCGGCGAACCGCACCAGCGTCTGGCCCTGATCCCGCACGATCTTGCGGAAGAACAGGTCCAGCGCCTGGATGGCCGTCGTGCCCTCGTACAGGGTGTCGATCTTGGCGTCCCGGATGTACTGCTCGATCGGATAGTCCTGCGTGAAGCCAGAGCCGCCGTACACCTGCAGCGACGTCGCGAGGAGCTCGTACGCCTTCTCCGACGAGTAGCCCTTCACGATCGGGAGCAGCAGATCGTTGAGCTTGCTCCAGTAGGGGTCGTCCGGCTCGAGGCGAGCCTTGTCGAGCGTCATCGCAGCGTACAGGTTGAGAGCCCGCAGACCCTCGGCGTAGGACTTCTGGAGCATCAGCATGCGCCGAACGTCGGGATGGCGGATGATCTCGACCCGCGGTGCCGTCTTGTCGGTCATCTGGGTCATGTCCGATGACTGCACCCGCTCCTTGGCGAACTCGAGCGAGTTGAGATAGCCGGTCGACAGCGTGGCGGCCGACTTCACGCCGATCAGCATTCTGGCGTCTTCGATCACGAGGAACATCTGCTTGATGCCCTGGTGGACGTCGCCCACGAGATACCCGACACACGGCTCGTCGGTTCCCATGGTGAGCTCGCACGTGGTCGAGCCCTTGATGCCCATCTTCTTCTCGATGTTGGTGGTGTAGACACCGTTCCTCGCACCGAGCGTGCCGTCGTCGTTGAGCAGGTACTTGGGCACGATGAACATCGACAAGCCCTTGGTGCCCGGCTCGCCGCCCTCACGCCGCGCCAGCACGAGATGGACAATGTTCTCGAAGTAGTCGTTCTCGCCCGAGGTGATGAAGCGCTTGACACCCTCGAGGTGATAGGTGCTGCCCTCCACGTGGACCGCCTTGGAGGTTCCCGCACCGACGTCGGAACCGGCAGCCGGCTCCGTGAGGACCATGGTGGCGCCCCACCGATTGTCGACGATGCCCCTCGCCCAGGTCTCCTTCTGCTCCTCGGTGCCCACCTCGGCGATCACCCGCGCCATCAAACCGCCGCTGACGTAGAGGAACGCAGACGGGTTCGCGCCCACGAGCAACTCCGTCGTGCCCCACCGCAGCGTGCTCGGTGCGTCGAATCCGCCGAGGTCCTTGCTGATGCCCAGGAGGTGCCATCCGCCATCGAACAAGGCATCGAGGCTCGTGTGGACCGACTCAGGCAGCTTGACCTCACCGTCCTCGAGCTTGAGGGGGATGCGGTCGGTGTCGACGAACGACTCCGCGAAGTCCTCGCGTGCGAGCCGATCGACCTCACGCAGGGCGTCCATCGCCATGTCCGTGTCGAAACTGTCGAATGGGGGCGTGCCGTACACCTCGCCCATCTTCAAGTACTCGAAGAGGTTGAACTGGATGTCTCGCAGATTGCTCTTGTAGTGGCTCATGGGCACCTCACTATCCACCAGCGCAGCGATCGGCGACGCGTGTCACCGATCGTCGGACGATCGACCTAATTTGAGTATACACTCAAATTAGAGCGCCCACTCAGAATCTGCTGTCGTTGACTGCGTGGGTGCCATACGATGGCCCGGCTACGAAGGGGAAGCGCACGTGGGTCGCTATCAGGCTGGCATCGAGACCGAGGCACGCATCATCGACGCCACGCGTTCGCTGCTCGCCGAAGGTGGGCTCGAAGCAGCGACCCTGAAGGCGATCTGCGACCGGGCCGAGGTGCGTGCCGGATCGTTCTACAACCTCTTCGGATCGAAGGAAGAGGCGATCCTCCAGGTCGTCCGGGAAGCGATCGATGCCGTCGACCCCGATCCCACGCACGCTGGAACCGACACCGTCGACGACCTCGTGGCCGCCTACATCCGATTCTTCGAAGAGGAGCCACAGCTCGCCCGGATCTACGTGCTGGCCGGCGTCGCCGGGGAGCCCTCCGACAACGGCTCCCGCCGCCGATTCCTGCGGCACCACGAGACCCGCGTCGAGCGCTTCGCCGACGCCATGGTTCGCGACACCGGTCTCACCGAGCAGGATGCCGAGGTCCAGGCCGAGCTGTTGCTCGGGGCGCTCGACGGCCTCGCCGTCCGTTGGGCGCTCGACACGGAGTTCGCATTCGCCGCATACGCGAAGCTCGCCAGGGAGCGATTCGGTACCGAGTGACCAGGTCGGCGTGGTCAGCTTGGCGTCGTCAGCTTGGTGTGATCAGCTCGGACCTGCGGCCGCCACGATCGCGCAGAGCACGACGAGCACTGCAGTGATCGATCCGAACACGTATCGCTCGACGTTCGTCTTCCCCATGAGGTTCGCCGCGGTGTTGAGCGCGAGGTAGGCGACCACGGCCCACGATCCGACCAGGATGAAGCGATCAGTGAGCGGGGAGTCGATCACACCCGCACGAGCCAGGATGAGGTAGGCGAACCCCATCAGGATGAAGACTGCGACCCCGCTCATGATGCGATAGCGAGTGGTCAGGGTTCCCGACTCGGTCGCCGCCCGGCCGCCGTAGGCATACTCGCCGAGCGGTGCCCCCAGGGCGAGCGCTGCCTGGAAGATGGCGAGCACGCCGAACAGCGCCACAGCGATGAGCGCAATGGTTTCGACGTCCATCCGGTCAGCCTATGCACGCCCCTCCCGCTGGCCGTCGGAGTTGCTCAGTACCGGAGCCCCATGCTGGTGCACAGGAAGCCGGTGAAAGCGCTTGCCTTCTTGTAGGCCGCCGCCAGGGTCTCGTCGAAGTCCGGTGAGGTCACCGCCTTCTGCGTCATCCCATGACCCGCGGTGAAGCTCTTGAGACGGAGATCGTCGGGATACGGGTTGTCCTCTCCGTACTCCTTCGGCACGCGTTTCAGGACCTCGTCCTCCGCCGGTTCCATGGTCCAGGCATCGGTGAAGGCCTTGGACTTGGTGGCCTTCTTCCACTCGTCGGGACGCTCGTGGATGTTGTCCCGGATCACCCTGGCGACCTTGGGCTCCGGGTGCCACATCCCGACGCCTGCCCAGCAGTCGCTCGGGGCGATGTGAACGTAGAAGCCCGGTGCGTGGACGTCCTTGCCCATCTCGTGCCGGAACTGGATGCCGACGTTGGTCTTGTAGGGGGTCTTGTCCTTGCTGAACCGTGTGTCGCGATAGGGACGCATGAGCGACCCGCCGTTGGTCCGGGTGTCGGCGACGAAGTGCTCAGAGATCGCCTGGAGTCTCGGACCGAAGTCCTCGATGAACTCCTTGGCCGGCTCGCGGATCAGCGTGATGTAGCGATCCTTGTTCGCATCCCACCATTCCTTGTTGTTGTTGGCGGCGACCTCCTTGAGGAACGTGAACACCTGGGGCGAGAAGTACGACTGACGCGGCATGGGGCACCTTCCTTCCGGCACCCAAGATACGGTGCGCGAGGCTCGCCTGGAAGAGGTGTGATGTCCCTGCGCGGAACACCGTTGGAGCACGACGCGCGGGAGACCGGCACCCGACCGTCCCGTTGCCCGCGACCCGCCAAGTGTCGGTAGCCTGGCGCACGGGATTCCCGTATGGACTACGCACTCCAGGTATCTGGCAGCTACGACCGCCTGCTCGAAGCCGCCGCCTTCGCCAGGCGAAGGGGCCTCGTCGCCCTCGCCCTCCCCGACCACTACCTCATGGCCCTCTCGGAGGACGAGGCGAAGAAGACCGATGCACCAGACGCCTTCGTGCAGTTCGGAGGCCTGGCCCGAGAGACCACCGAGCTCGACCTCGTGATGCTGGTCTCACCCATCACATTCCGCCATCCCGCGGTGCTGGCGAAGATGGCGATGACCCTCGACGACATGTCGGGCGGCAGGTTCTGCCTCGGCGTGGGCACCGGGTGGATGGACCTCGAGCACGAGGTGTTCGGCATCCCCTATCCGAGCACTGCGCAGCGGTTCGAGCTGCTCGAGGACGCGTTGGGCTACCTCACGGCGGCGTTCGATCCGGACACCCCGGGGTACGAAGGTGATCACTTCCACCTCCGGGCCTTCCCGCTGCAGCCATCGTCGGGTCGTCGCATCCCCATCGTCATCGGCGGAACCGGGCCCCACAAGACACCGAGCCTCGCCGGGCGGTTCGCGGACGAGTTCAACGTCTACCCCGGCCCCGACATCGCCGCGAGGATCGACCGGATGCGCGCGGCGGCAGCGGAGTCCGGCAGGGACCCGGACTCGATCCGCCTTTCTTCGAGCGGACAAGTGGTCGCAGCGGCGACGGAATCGGAGTTCAATGAACGCATGGACCGACGTGCCGCCGAAGCGGGGATCACCCGAGACGAGCTGGACGCTCACTACGACAAGCGGCAGACACCGAGAGGCACCTACGAGCAGGTGCGCCTGCAGCTCGAGGAGTTCGGCCGCCTCGGCGTGAGCCGGTTCTACTTCCAGGGCATCTACGGTGAACTCGACACCGACGAGCTCATGGACGGACTGGGGATCTGATGCCGGGGCACGCAACGATCAGCTCGAGCGATTCTGGCGTACCTGCAGCCCGGATATGGTATGGAGGGACGCAAGAACGGCAAAAAGGGCGCGGACGGGGGATCTGATGCCGGAGCGAATCACCATCGACTCCAACGGACCGGTCAGCCTTCTCGATCACGGAGGCGACGGGCGGCTCATCGTCTGTGTGCACGGCCTCGAGGGCTCCGCCTACAACTGGACGCTCACTGCACCCCACCTCGCCGAGACCCACCGCGTCGTCGCTCCGGACCTCTCCGGCTTCGCATACACACCACCGCTGGACCGCGGATCCACGGTGGAGGCGAATGCGGCCCTGGTGGCCGATGTCATCAAGCACTTCGGAGATCGGGCGCTGCTCATCGGCAACTCCATGGGCGGGCTCATCTCCCTCCTCGTCGCTGAGCGTGACCCCGATCTCGTCGAAGGCGTCGTGCTCATCAATCCCGCCGCGCCGGTCACGGACTGGACGAGGGTGAGCCCGACGGCCGCAGCGCGACTCTCGACGCCGTTGATCCCATTCGTCGCCGGCCCGATCATCGATCTGTGGCGATCCAGCCAGACTCCCGAGCAAGGGGCGGAGGAGGCCCTGCGCTTCGTGGCAGCCGACCCGCATGCCATCGACCAGCGGGTCTGGGATCACGCCGAGGAGATCGCGACCCTGCGCCGGACCCAGAGTCATGCGACCGAGGTGTTGATCACGGCGGTGCGATCGATCGCACCGTACGTCCTGCGCAAGCCGACGTTCGCTCGCCTGCTGCATCGCATCTCCCAACCGGTCCTCCACGTCCACGGAACCGAGGACGACCTGATCCAGGTCGAGACCGCACGGTGGATGGCAACCGAGCGGCCCGACTGGACCACGATCCTGTTCGACGGGATCGGACACGTCCCGATGCTCGAAGCGCCCGAGAAGCTCCTCGAGGTGATCCGGGTCTGGGAGCGCACGTACCTCCACCCACGATCGGCGCCGTAGCACCACGAACGGCTCGCCATCGACTGCGAGCACGAACTCGCACGGGCGAAGGAGACCGGGTCTACTCGTCGCTCTCCGGTACGGTTCACCCGTGCAGCTCCGACATCTCTCGCTGCTCGTGTTGGCGGCCATCACGGCTGCGGCGTGCACCCCGTCAGACGCGTCCGTCGCGGAGGCGCCTGCCACACCCGCCGCGATGACCACCCTTCCGCCGGCTACGACCACGACCACCGTGGCTCCCCTCGCCGGGGAATCCGCTCCGGACACCACGACGACCACGACCACGATCGGCCCCATCGAGACGCCGAAGCGCACGCTCGTCGTATCCGGGACCGGCGACGTGAATCTGGATCCCCGATTCGTGAGGAGCTTCCCGTCGCAGGGGTACGACTACGCCTGGACCGGCCTGTTCGGAGCGTTCCTGGCCGACGACCTCACGATCGTGAACCTCGAGTGCTCCCCGTCCGACCTCGGGACGCCGTGGGACAAGCCGTGGACCTTCCGCTGTGACCCCGCTGCGCTCCCCTCCATGGCCGCGGCAGGCGTCGACATCGCAAACCTCGCCAACAACCACGGCATGGACTACGGGTTCGACGCGATGCTCGACGGGCGACGGAACCTCGAGGCCGAAGGCATCGACCCCGTTGGCACCGGCGCCGACTACGACGAGGCGTACACACCGGTTGTCGAGGAGATCAATGGCTGGACGGTGGCCGTCATCGGCAGTGGCGGGGTCAACCCCGAGACCGGATCGTGGCTTGCCCGAGACGACCGGCCGGGAATGACCCACGGCGACAACACCGAGTCCATCGCCGAGGCCATCCGTGCGGCCGATGAGTACGCCGATCTGGTGCTCGTCACGGCACATTGGGGCGAGCAGGGCACCACCCGGCCGAGGGCCTTCGAACGTCGACAAGCCGAGGCGTGGATCGATGCCGGTGCAGACGGCGTGTTCGGGCACCATCAGCACGTGCTCCAGCCCCTCGAGTTCTACAACGGGCGGCCGATCGCCTGGGGTCTCGGGAACTTCGTGTGGCAGGCCTATCCGCCCAAGAGCGTCAACACGGCGATCGCGCAGTTCGTGTACGAACCGGACGGCCGGGTCCGAGCCTGCCTCGTCCCTGTCCGGATCGAACGTCCCGGCCACCCGGTGATCCAGAATGCGTCGACGCTCGGGTGTGCGGACACGGGTGCGCGCTGACTCAGCCCTCCCACGGCACCCGGTAGACCTCGACGGGATCGTCGAAGCCCTTGAGGGCGAGCTGGCCCGCCGGCTCGAACGCCTGGGGCTTGCCGATCGACAGATCACGCACCGCACGTGACACGAGGATCTCGCCCGGTCCGCCGTGAGAGCACAGTCGCGACGCGAGATTGACGGAGGCGCCGAAGAGGTCATCACTGCTCGACACGGGCTCGCCGGCCGCCATGCCGATGCTGACCTGCGGCGATCGCTGCACGGAAGCGTTCCCGCCTGTGAGCTGACGCTGGATCGCAACGGCGCACGCCACCGCTCCCGATACCGACACGAACGACGAGAGGATCCCGTCTCCGGTGTGCTTGACCTCGCGACCGCCCCACTCGTGAAGGCATCCCCGGACGACATCGTCGTGACTGCCGAGGACCTCGATCGCAGCGTCGTCGCCATGTCGGCTGCTGATCTCGGTCGATCCGACGATGTCAGTGAACATGATGGTCCGCAGGGCGGCGTCGGGAGTGTCCGCATCATGGACGACCCGATGGTCGTCATCCATCTGCCACTCGCCGAAGAAGCCCGCCATCGACTCGCCGGACACCTCGATCATCCGATGCGGCGTCAGGCCGTGCGCCTCCTTGTGGCATGCCACGGCGGTCTCAGCATCGGGAGACTCGACGAGGCAGAACGCCTTCCCCCCGGCGTCGTTGAACCAGTAGGTGAGCCACCGCACCCCGTATGCGTCTTGCATCTCGAGGTCGCGCTTGTGGGCTGCGGCCACGTCCTCGGGGCTGGCCCCTCCCAACGACTCGTGGATGTCCATGAACACCGGCACGGGGCGATGCTACCGGTCGCGGCTGGTCTGCGCCGTGCGCCCGAGCAGCCGGCGATGGCGCTCACGTAGTATCGACGCCATGGCGGTTGTCATCGCAGTTGCGAATCAGAAGGGTGGCGTGGCGAAGACCACGACCGTCCACACGCTGGCCGAAGCGCTCTCCGAGCGCGGCAAGCGCGTGCTGATGATCGACCTCGACCCGCAGGCATGCCTCACGTACGCCACGGGTAGCGAGCCCGACAGCCTCGACATCACCGTGCACGATGTCTTCCTCGGACGCGCCGAGATGACCGACGTCCTGAAGGAGCGTGACGACGGACCCGATCTCATCCCGTCCTCGATCGATCTCGCCGGGTCTGAGATCCATCTCCTCACGAAAACCGGCCGCGAGTTCGTGCTCAAGCGCGCGCTCTCGGGCGTGAAGGGCGACTACGACATCGTCATGATCGACTGCGGTCCGTCGCTCGGCATTCTCACGGTCAACGCACTCACGGCAGCCGACACCGTGCTCATCCCCTTCCAAGCCGAAACGCTGAGCGACCGTGGGGTGGGGCAGCTGCTGGAGACGATCGAGGACGTCCGGCACTACACCAACGAGGATCTCCAGGTGCTCGGCGGCATCGCCACGATGTTCGACTCCCGCACGAACCTGGGGAAGAAGGTGCTCGTCGAGGTCCAGGAGATCCACGGCCTCAACGTCATCGACCCGCCGGTGCCCCGATCGGTGCGCGTGGCGGAGTCTCCGGGCGAGGGGGTGTCCGTCTTGTCACACGCCCGCCGGTCGCGGTCGGCAGCCGCCTATGTGGAACTCGCCGACAACATCGAGGCGATGCTGTGACCGGACGCGACGACAAGGACGGCAAGCGCGCCCTCTTCGAGTCACCTCCCATCGAGGTCGAGGACACCCTCAAGGACGACCCGCTGGTGGAGCGCCACGATGTCGACGGTCACGAGGCCCTCTACTCAGCTGGGCACCGGGAGCCCGGCACGGCGGTGGTGTTCTGCTCGAACTGCGGCGTGCGCTCGAGGATCTCGCTCGTCGAGACCGTGGTGAGGATCCTGTCCATCTCGCTCTGGCTACCGGTCGGCGAGCACAACCGATGGATGCAGTGCCCCTCGTGCCAACGACGGACCTGGTGTCGAGTCAGCTGGATGGGCTGAGGCTGCTTCTTCAGGTCTTGCTCGGTCCAAGCCGCTCCAGGAAGGCGGCACGGTCCACGACGAAACGCACATGGGTGCCCCGGGCGACGACATCGTCTCCCTGTCGCACCTCGACGGCGAAGACGAGTCGACGCCCGTCGACATGGGTCACGGTTGCTTGAGCGACCACTGTGTGGTCGACGGCAGTCGGCGCCAGATGGTCGACAGTGACGCTGGTGCCGACGGTGGTCATCCCCTCGGGCAGGCCTCCGGCGATGGCGGCGAGGGCCGACTCCTCGCAGAGCGCTACGACTTTGGGCGTGCCGAGGACCGGGATGTCTCCCGAACCCAGGGCGATCGCCGTCGCCGAATCGTCGACCGTGAACGACACCGAAGCGCTGGTTCCCTCGTTGATCATCCCCCGATCGTAGGGTCCTCTTCCTTTCGGGTGTCCCACCGGGTGGACGGACGTATGCACCGCACCGGTACCGTGCGCTCGATGAGCGAGATGCACGCCGAGGTTCGCGACGGGATCATGACGGTCACGATGGACGATGGGGAGAACCTCATCGGCACGCAGGGTCTCCGCGCCTGGGATGCGGTGCTCGACGAGGCAGCCGATCGGGCGGTCGACGCCCTCGTGGTGGTGGGAACCGACCGCTACTGGTCGACCGGCCTCGACCTCGACGAGGTCGGCACCATGACCGACAACGACCTTCGCACCTTCATGCGCGGCTTCGATCTCCTCCTCGGGAAGCTGCTGACCGCGCCCTTCCTCACCATTGCGGCGATGAACGGCCACACGTACGCCGGAGGTGCGCTGCTCGCCCTCGCTCATGACTATCGGATCATGCGCGAGGATCGCGGGTTCTTCTGCCTGCCTTCGGTCGAGGTCGGCATCGCCTTCTCCCCCGGCATGTCGTCGCTCATCGCTGCGAAGCTGCCACAACCCATTGCACACGACCTGGTGGTGAGCTGCCGCCAGATCGGTGGACGCGAGGCGGAGGCAGCCGGGGTCGTGCACCGTGCCGTGCCCGCCCACGCCGTATTGGACGTCGCAATCGAGTACGGGCACGCATTCGGGGGGAAGGATCCCGAGACCCTCGCATCGGTCAAACGGCGGCTGTATCCCGAGGCCACATCGATGCTGACGGCGGGGCGATGAGACACCCGATCGACCTCTCGGTGGTCGGCATCCTCAAGTACGGGCCGCGTGACATCCGGTTCTTCACAGAAGGGTGGGGCGACGAGGCGCTGCTACACCCGCCCGACCTCGACGATCTCCCGCTCGAGACCCTCCCCATCCGGTGGCTCACGGCTCAGCGGGACGATGATCTGGTGATCCGGCATGGGGCCTTCGAGAGCCCGGTGTCCCACCTTCCCCACCGAGCGGGCCAGGGCTCGGCCCTCTTGATCGAACCGCACGGCGGCACCGATCGCACGGTCGTGCTCATGCCGGCGTGGAACGAGCATGAGCCACACGTCCGGGTTGCCCTCGCGCGCCGTCTGGCCCGCCACGGCATCAGCTCCGTGGTCCTCGAGAACGCATACTTCGGGTCGCGGCACCCGGACCCGGTGGAGGGCCACCCGATCCGCACGGTCGCCGACTTCATGGTCATGGGGGAATCCGCCGTCACCGAGGCGCGGGGCATCCTCACCTGGCTCAGGAACCGAGGCCGGGTCGTCGGAGTCGCCGGCTATTCGATGGGAGCCAACACCGCCGCCGTCGTCTCCGCCTCACTGCCGTTCCCCGTTGCCACCGCTGCGTTGGCCGCATCGCACTCGCCATCACCGGTGTTCCTGGACGGCGTCTTGTGGCACGGGATCTCGTGGGATGCCCTGGGCGGCATCACGCAGGAGGATCAGCTCCGGGAGGTTCTCCTCCGGGTCTCGGTGCTCGACATCCCGCCGAGGGAACACCTGTCGCAGGCCGTGGTGGTGGGAGCCCGATCGGACGCGTACATCCCCCGGTCAGCCACCGTCGCGCTCGCCCAGCATTGGCCCGGGAGCGAGCTGCGATGGGAGTCGGGCGGCCATGCGACGCTCGTGTGGTTTCGCAAAGATCGGTTGGCGGGCGCCGTCGTGGACTCGTTCGACCGGCTGTACGGCCCGCCTCAGACGAGCGCGCAGTAGCGCGACCTCACGGCTCGATCGGTGTGGCGTTCTTGAGCTGGAACGCCGCGAGCACCTCGAAGATCCCCATGATCACGATGTAGATGCCGACGAGGATCGCAAACACCGTCACGGTGACATCCGGCCACACCAGCAGCACCACACCGAAGAGCGCCGTGAGGGCACCGAAGCCGATCCGGAGGCCCCGATCGGGCAGATCCGGATCCGTGAGCCCGCGGAAGAAGTCCACCATGCCGAGCACGAGCCAGAAGATCGCCGTGATCAAGACGATGACCTTGATCGTCGTCTCCGGGTTCCGGATCACGATGACGCCGATCACCACGCCGACGATGCCCACCAGGGCCAGCAGCCACCGGTTCTCGACCGCGCTGCCGAAGATCGCCATGAAGAAACGCATGACGCCGACGATGATCATGAAGAGCCCGACGATGGTGGTGACGACGGTCAGGGTCTGACCGGGCCAGAAGATCAGGAGGCCCCCGATCACGATCGACAGGAGGCCGAAGACGAGCAACACCCACCAATACCGCTTCATGTCCTGGTCCACGTACATGTCGATGCCCGTCATCGATCCTCCTCTCGCCCGAGCCACGTTACTTGAGGCCAACCGCGCGCCGTCGGCAATCCAGCGGGCATAATCGGCGTGATGGCGAAAGAAGCGTACGTCGATGCCGCAGGGGTCCCGGTTCGGATCTCGAGCCCGGACAAGGTCGTGTTCCCCGACCGCGGCTGGACGAAGCTCGACGTCGCCGAGCACTTCGCCATGTGTGGCGAGGGCGCTCTGCGCAATGTCTACAACCGGCCCACGATGCTGAAGCGATGGACCAAAGGGGTCGACGAAGAGCCCTTCTACGTCAAACGGGTCCCCAAGAGCGCCCGGTCGAGCATCGACGTGCGATTCCCGTCGGCTCGCCCCGGGGTGATGTTCCTCCCTCTCGAGGTCCAGGACGTCGTCTGGATGGCCCAGATGAACTGCCTCGATCTGCACCCGTGGAATGCGCGTGCAGACGACATGGATCACGCCGACGAGCTTCGTATCGACCTCGACCCGACGCCCGACTACGGATTCGATGCCGTCATCGACGTCGCGCACACGGTGCGAGAGATCCTCAGCGAGCTCGATCTCGTGGGATGGCCGAAGACCTCCGGCAGCCGCGGGATCCACATCAACGTCCGCGTGCTCCCCCAGTGGTCCTATTACACCGTTCGACGAGTCTGCCTGGCCATCGCACGAGAGGCAGAGCGACGGAACGAGCTCGCCACCACCAAGTGGTGGAAGGAGGAGCGCTTCGGGATCTTCATCGACTACAACCAGAACGCCAGGGACAAGTCCGTCGCCTCGGCATACTCCGTGCGCCACACGGGTTGGGTCTCGACGCCGTTCCGGTGGGACGAGCTCGAGGACACCTCCTCGGACATGTGCGATCTCATGACGTTCAAGGATCGATGGACCGCTCTCGGGGATCTCACCGACGGCATCGACGAGGCGGCGGGCGACCTCGCAAAGGGAATCGAATGGGTCCTCAAGGACGAAGATGACGGGCTGGGCGATGCCCCTTGGCCTCCGCACTACCCGAAGATGCCCGGCGAGCCCCCTCGCGTGCAACCGTCGAAGCGGAAGATGGAGTAGCACCGCCGCACGCTCCGAATCCGAGACTCGGGACTCGACTCGGATTCCCGTCTGATAGCTTCCGGGCCTGTGACCGCGACCACCGTGCACGAATCGACGCGCCGTCGCCTCATCGCAACCCTGTTCACGGGGAACGCGATCGGATCGACGGCGTACATCGGCATCGCCACCCTGGCTGCGCTGGTCGCCGAGGAGATCACGGGATCCACCAGCTTGTCGGGCCTTGCGGCGACGACGGGCACCCTCGGTGTCGCTGCCGGCGCAGCCGCACTGTCGTGGCTGGGCCTCCGGGTGGGAAGGCGGCCATCGTTCACGCTCGGCTACATCCTCGCCGGGTGCGGATCGGCGCTCGCTCTCCTTTCGATTCCAGCCAACAGCTTCCTCGTTCTCCTCGTCGGCATGGGGGCGATGGGCTTCGGCCGGAGCGTGGGGCAGCTCGCCCGATACGCCGCCGGCGACATGCGGACCGCGCAGCACCGAGCGCAGGCCATCAGCATCATCGTGTGGGCGAACACCATCGGGGCGGTGGTGGGCCCCCTCTTGATCGGCCCCACGAGCGCATTCGGTGTCGCTGCCGGAGCGAGTGAGTACGCCGGACCCATCGTGTTCGCCATCGCCGGGTTCGGCCTCGCCGCCGTCTTGATGGCCATCGGGCTGCGACCCGATCCCCTGCGGCTCGCCGTCAGCGATGACGCGGAGCACGAGGGAGATGCCAAACCCTCCCCGTTGGCCGAGCTCGTGGCCTCACGCACGGTGCAGCTCGCCGTTGCGGCGATCGTGATCAGCCAGGCCGTGATGGTGCTGGTGATGGTGATGACACCGATCCACATCAGGGACAACGACGGGTCGCTCTCGACCGTCGGTTGGGTGATGATGGCGCACACCCTCGGCATGTTCGCCATCGCCCCGGTGACGGGCCGCCTGGTCGATGCCGTGGGGTCTCGACGCATGATCGTGGCTGCGGTCGGGACCTTCGTCGTCTCGTGCGTGATCGCAGCGAGTGCCGGCACTGCGAACACGCTCATTCTCATCGTCGGCCTGTTCCTCCTCGGCGTGGCCTGGAACTTCGGCTTCGTCTCGGGCTCGACTCTGCTCCAGGAGGGCCACACCGTGGCCAATCGGGTCAAGCTCCAGGGCTTCGCCGATGCGAGCGCGTGGGTGACCGCTGCATTCGCTGCGGCCCTGTCGGGCGTCGTGGTGGAGACCACGTCCTATGCGACCCTCGGCATCCTCGGCGCCTTCCTCGCGCTCCTCCCCTTGGTGAGCATCGCCCGCGAACGCGCACTGCAGGAAGCCTGACTGCGCCTTCGCATCGTGCACCGATCAACCACAATGGGTCCATGGTGAGGGACTACCTCCGGGGCGTCGACGAGGCAGTTGCGCGCACACCTTCCCGGCGCAATCGCGTCGTCGACACATGGCGCGTCATCGCCTTGCTGATCGTGGTCTTCGGGCACTGGCTGGCAGCATCGATCTGGGTGGATCCCGACGGCGAGATCCTCGTGATGAACACCCTGGAGTGGATTCCCTACGCAGGGTGGTTCACGTGGATCGTCCAGGTCATGCCGATCTTCTTCTTCGTCGGTGGCTATGCGAACGCCAGGGCTCTCGAGAAACGGTCCACCAATCGCCGGAGCTGGATCACGATCCGATTCCGACGCCTCTACGCACCGGCGGTCCCCGTGATCGTGGTCTGGACCGCGCTGGTGCTCGTCCTCCGGAACTTCGTGGATGCCGACCTCGTGTATGCCGGGACGTTGAATGCGACGATCCCCCTCTGGTTCCTCGCCGTGTACCTCACCCTCGTCTCCATTGCGCCGCTCACCTTCGCAGCCTGGCACCGATGGGGAGCATGGACGATCGCCGCCTTCGCCGTCGCCGCTGTGGCCACCGATGTGGCCTATCGCGTCATCGACGTTCCGGGCGTGGGATGGCTGAATCTCGTCTTCGTGTGGGGAGCCATCCATCAGGCCGGGTACTGGTGGGCGGATCGGGAGAGCGACGGATCGCTCCCCCGGCCACGAACCGCGCTCACAGGCTCCGCAGCGTCGCTGGCTGCCCTGATCACCGTCACGGCAACTGGTCTCTATCCGGTGGCGATGATCGTGATCCCCGGAGCGGGACCGCAGAACGTCACGCCGCCGTCGAGCGCCATCCTCCTGCTCGCCGGGGCCCAGATCGGTGTCATCCTCGCATCGACGGGGCCCGTGGCGAGGTGGGCGACGAATGTGCGGTCGTGGCGGTTCGTGGTGGGCGTGTCGGGCGTGATGATGACGGTCTACGTGTGGCATCTGACCTCGCTGAGTCTCACGATCGCCCTGGGCGCCTTCACGTTCGACGGGTTCGCGTTCACACCCGAGCCGGGCACCGTCGCGTGGTGGGTGACGCGACCGCTCTTCTTCGCCGTCCTCGTCGTCGTCACGGCAGTGCTCGTGGCTGCATTCGCCGTCTTCGAACGCGACATCGACACGTCGGCCCACGATCGACCCATGCCCGTCGTCCTTGCGGGGATGGTCGCCACGATCGTGGCTCTCGGTGCCACATCGTTCGTCTATCTCGTCAACGAGGACGCTTCGGTCAACGGTTGGATCACCGTCCTGGCGGCGCTCGCAGCCGGGATGGTGGGGGCGTATCCCGATCGTTGGAATCGACGACGTCGAAGGTTCGCGGAAACGGACGGTGGCGCAACCGCCGAATCAGTGGGAGGATCGTGACATGGCGTGGTTTCGCAAGAAGCGAGAGTACGACCCGCTCAAGATCGAGCGGGCGCTCGAGCCCTACCACTACCCCGAGGACCACGACGGCACGCCGAAGCCGACGCCCCGGAAGCAATTCCGAGCGAAACGCCCGAAGCCCAGGGGGCGATAGCTCGAGCGTGGTCCACCGACGCCGGCCCGCGGGGTGCGTGCCGATAGGCTGACGGCATGGATCTCCCCGTGATGCCCCCGATCAGGCCGATGCTCGCCAAGCCGATGGCGAAGCTCCCCGAGGGGGACGTCTCGTACGAACCGAAGTGGGACGGCTTCCGGTGCATCGTCTTTCGGGACGGCGACGAGGTCGTGTTGGGATCACGCAACGAACGCCCACTCAATCGCTACTTCCCGGAGATGCTCGAGCCGTTCAAGGAGAGCCTCCCGGACCGGTGCGTCGTCGACGGCGAGATCTTCGTTGCGATCGATGGCAAGCTCGACTTCGACGCCCTCGGCCAGCGGATCCATCCCGCAGAGTCCCGCGTGCAGATGCTGGCGGAGCAGACACCAGCGGACTTCGTGGCGTTCGACGTCCTAGCGATCGGTGACGCGTCCTACGTCGACCAGCCGTTCATCGAACGGCGTGCAGCCCTCGAGGGCATCGCCGGCGCTTTCGATCCGCCGGTCCACCTCGCACCCACGACGACGGACCCCGAACTCGCGATGACGTGGTTCGACGAGTTCGAGGGAGCGGGCCTCGATGGCCTGATCATCAAGCCGAATGGGGACCCCTACGCCTTCAACAAGCGAACGCAGTTCAAGCTGAAGCACGTGCGAAGCGCCGATTGCGTGGTCGCCGGGTACCGGATGCACAAGTCTGGGGACGGGGTCGGTTCGCTCGTGCTGGGCCTCTACACGCCCGAGGGTGATCTCCGACATGTCGGCGTGGCTGCGAGCTTCACGGCGAAACGTCGGGTCGAGCTGCTGGACGAGGTGGCCCCGCTCGTGCTGGACGACCTGGCCGATCATCCCTGGGCCGCTTGGATGGATGCCGAGGCCAATGCGGACGGCACGATGCCGGGTGCACCCAACCGCTGGAGCGGCGCATCCGGACGAGACCACTCATGGATCCCGTTGTCACCCGATCGGGTGGTCGAGGTCCAGTACACCTGGACCACCGCCGGCAGGTTCCGCGGGACGACCAAGATGCTCCGCTGGCGCCCCGATCGCGACGCCGAGTCGTGCTCGATCGAGCAACTCACCGAGCCCGACCCACTCCCCGCCGATTCGTCGCTGCGGGCCATCGTGGGCTGAGGGGATGCTCCGAGCGAGAAACCGAAATCTGCCGGCAGGCTCCGGTCCACGGATGCGCACGGCTGTCGATCAGCCCTCGGCACCACCCGAGACCGGAAGGTCAACCGATCACGAGGATCGGCGCTCTCCGAAGATCGTCCCGAGACCTCGGGTGAAGGCTCGTTGATTCGTCTTGGCGACCCCCATCGGATCGTCGCGTGAAGCCAGGAGCCCGACGAGCGCCACGACCGTGACCAGCGTCACCACAGCGAGGGCGACCGCAACGTAGATCATGAACCCAGTATCTCAAGCAGCGCCGACATGGTCGATAGCCACGATCCCCCGGCAGTGTTCCGAGCTGGCGGGATGGAGCCCCCAGGATCGCCGAGGCTCACGGAGAGGTCGCATCTGATCGCCGGGTGCGCACACGGTAGATTCGCCTCATGGCGACGCTCGTCACGATCCGCACTCCGGCCGGCGAACGATGGGTGCTCGCCATCGCCGGTGATCGGTTCGTCGATCCCGACACGGTCGACATCGACCGCGAATTCGCAACGTCGGAACTGTGGGCCCTGCCGGGCCTCGCCGATGCGCATGCCCACCTCACGATGACGAACCCCTCCGACATCGGCGGCCTGTCGGACGAGACGATGATCCGCAACATCCCCGCAACGTCGTGGGCGCACGTGGAACGCGGCGTGCTGCTCATTCTCGACAAGGGGGCCGGCAGCGATCTCAGTCTCATCACGTTGCACCACGACGAAGACCTCAGACCCGAAGCCGAGGTCGCCGGAGCCCTGATCCGTCCCGCGGGCGGATACATGCCGGGGTTCGGCGCCGAGGTATCTCCGAACGAGCTCTCCGAGCACGTTCGCACGAAGGCGTCGAAAGCCGGCGGTTGGGTCAAGATCATCGGAGACTGGCCGCGCAGAGGGCAGGGCCCCGTCAGCAACTACTCGCTCGAGCAACTGGCCGAAGCCGTCGAGATCGTCCACGCCGCGGGAGCGAGGGTCGCCGTCCACACGATGGCGTTTGCGGCATCCGATGCCGTTGCCGCGGGGGTCGACTCGATCGAACACGGTCCGTTCCTCACGCAGGACGATTTGGTGTCGCTCGGTGCGCGCAACGGCGCCTGGGTGCCGACGATCGCCAACATGGAGAGCGTCCGAGAGATGCTGGGCCCGGACTCTTCGGGGGGCAGGATGTTCACCGAGGGCCTCAACCGAGTGCGTGAGAATCTCCCGCTCGCCGAGGATGCGGGCGTCACGGTCTTGGCCGGAACGGACCTCGCCATCCCGCATGGAACGGTCTCGATCGAGGCGGAACGACTGCACGCATACGGTTTGACGTCCGCAGCGGCCACCGATGCAGCCAGCACGAATGCGTATCGATACACCGGGAGGACCGATCGGCTGTCGGCCGGCTCGCCTGCGAGCGCCGTGTTCTTCGATCAGAACCCCTACGACCGCATCGAGACACTCCAGCATCCCGCCCTGGTGGTGCACCGGGGCCGGCTCATCGAAGGCTCTCGAGCGGGTCTCTCCTGACCGGGGCAGTTGCAGGGTTAAGAGCCCACAACCCGCTGAATTCCCCGGGATTCGGCCGTTTCCTGCCAGGCTGCGACCCTCGGAGAGGGGTGCCTGACCCGCTTAGGTATTTCTCACGGAATGGGACTAGGCACGAGGGGATCATTGTTATACGATGCAGCCGGATTCGTAGACAGGGCCATGGGTCGAGCTACCTCGACTGCCCGAGAATCGGGAACTCTCACAAGAGCCACGACGTCTCATACGTGTCCGTCCAACAAGAACCCCCACACGGCTGAACGCACCCGTCCAGGACCGGTGTGCGCACCGAAAAACATGTGAAGGAATTCACAACATGACAGCACGACAGCAGATGACGCCAACGGAGGTCGGTGACAGCCTCACCACCTACCTGGCCGACATTGCCAACCATGAACTCCTCACGGCCGACGACGAAGTCGAGCTGGCGCAGGCGATCGAGTCTGGGCGCGACGCCGAGGAACGGCTCGAGGCCGGCGGCGTCCGTGGCGCCGAGAAGGTCAAGCTCCAGCGCACCGCCAGGCGAGGCAAGGAAGCCAAGGACCGGTTTGCCCAGGCGAACCTCCGGCTCGTGGTCTCCCAGGCCAAGCGCTACCGCAGCCAGTACGGCATCGAGTTCGTCGACCTGATCCAAGAGGGCAACCTCGGGCTCATCCGCGCCGTCGAGAAGTTCGACTGGCGCAAGGGCTTCAAGTTCTCCACCTACGCCACCTGGTGGATCCGCCAGGCGATGCAGCGAGCGGTCGCCGAGAAGTCGCGCACCGTGCGCCTTCCGAACTCGCTCCACGACACGCTGCTCACACTGAACGGCACCCGGAACCGCCTCCTGTCGGAGCTGGGCCGCGAGCCGACGTCAGAGGAACTCGCCGACGAGTCCGGGCTCCGGCTCGACCAGGTGCTCGAAGCGCAGCTGGTTGCAGACTCCGTCTCCCTCGAATCTCCCGTCGGTGAAGATGGTGCCGTGCTCGGTGACTTCGTCGCACACGACGACGAGGACGACCCAGTCCGAGAGACCGAGCGCATCTCCACCATCGAAGCGCTCCGTGAGGCCATTGACCGGCTCCCCGAGCGTGAGGCGTACATCCTCTCCAAGCGCGTCGGATTCGATGACGGCATGCCGCGCACCCACGAAGAGATCGGCAAGCATCTCGAGCTCGGCCCCACCCGGGTTCGCTCGCTCGAAAAGCAAGCACTCTCCCGGCTGCGCCACCCGGCCTTCGGCCTGCGTCAGGAAGCCGACTTCTAGGCCTTCAGCAAGCGCTCACACGACAACGCGATCCATCACGATGCCGCCTCCACGGCGGCATCGTCGCGTCGGAACCCCTCCCCCGCCCGAGGCGATGAACCGCGGGTAGCATCTTGAGCGTCCGCTCAAGAATCGAGTAGTGAGCCATGCCCACGAACAAGACCGACCGGCGGGTTGCGATCGTCGCCGGTTTGCGTACCCCGTTCGCCAAGTCGGGAACGGCGTTCCGCGACCAATCGACCCTCGAGCTCTCCAATCGGGTGGTATCCGAGCTGCTCGCCCGCACCGGACTCGACGGATCCCAGGTGGACCGCATCGTCTACGGCTCGGTGGTCCAGGACGTTGCAGCACCGAACATCGCACGCGAGATCGTGCTCGCCGGGCCCTTCCCCGAATCGGTTGATGCCTTCTCGGTGACACGGGCGTGTGCGACATCCACTCAATCCGTCGTCACAGGAGCCCAGTCCATTGCCGCGGGCGAGGTGGATGTGGTCATCGCCGGAGGCGCGGACTCCCTCTCGAAGCCTCCAATCACATACTCCGACGGGTTCGTCGACGCCCTCATGGCTGCCAACGCAGCCAAGGACCTGCCATCGAAGGCCCGTGCCTTCAGCAAGGTCAGGCCCCGGGACCTCGCACCGGTGCCGCCCGCAATCGCCGAACGATCGACCGGCGAGACGATGGGTGACTCGGCCGAGAGCATGGCCAAGCAGAACGGCATCGCACGCGAAGACCAGGATGCCTTTGCGATCCGCTCCCATGAGAAGGCGACGGCGGCATGGGACGGCGGCGTCTTTGAGGGTGAGGTGATGGCGTACCCGGTGCCGCCGAAGTTCAGCGAGACCGTCGAGCGCGACACGATCCCACGCGGCGACTCCACGATGGAGAAGCTGTCCACCCTCAAGCCCGTCTTCGACCGCAAGTACGGATCCGTCACGGCGGCGAACTCGTCGCCGCTCACGGATGGGGCGTCGGCCACGGTCCTCATGTCCGAGGAGGCGGCCTCGGCCCTCGGATTGGAGCCGCTCGCGTTCATCCGCTCGTATGCCTTCGCCGCCCTCGACCCGAATTGGCAGCTCCTGATGGGCCCCGCCTTTGCGACCCCCATCGCCCTCGACCGGGCCGGGATGAAGCTCGACGACATCGACATCGTGGACATGCACGAAGCATTCGCCGCCCAGGTGCTGTCGAACGTCCAGGCATTCGCCTCCAAGGAGTTCGCCCAGGAGCGCCTCGGCAGGTCCGAGGCCATCGGCGAGATCGACTTCGACCGCTTCAACATCTACGGGGGATCGATCAGCCTCGGCCACCCCTTCGGCGCCACCGGCGCACGGCAGATCACCACCATGGCCAACGAGCTCGACCGCCGCGGGGGCGGAACGGCCCTCGTCACGCAATGTGCAGCAGGCGGGCTAGGCGCCGCCGTCGTCTTGGAGAAGTGAACATGACCTACGACAACTTCCACGTCGACATCGACGAGTCCGGCGTCGCGACCGTCCTGATGGATCGCCGGGGCGAGTCGATGAACACGCTCGGCGTCGAGCTCCTGCAGGAACTGGACACCGTCATCGATCGGCTCGAGGCGGACGACGTCCGTGCCGTGGTGCTCGGGTCCGCCAAGAAGGACTTCCTCGCGGGTGCCGACATCAGGATGTTCGCCGACTTCAAAACTCCCGACGATGCGATCACGGGCCTCCAGGAGATCCACCGCATCTTCAACCGGATCGAAGCCCTGTCTGCCGAAGCCGGGAAGCCGGTGGTGATGGCGATCCACGGTGCCTGCCTTGGCGGCGGGCTCGAACTCGCCCTCACCGGATCGATGCGGGTCTGCACGTCGAGTGCCAAGACCCAGCTCGGTCAACCCGAAGTCCAGCTGGGCCTCATCCCCGGAGCGGGTGGAACCCAGCGACTCCCCGCACTCGTGGGTCTCGCCGCCGGCCTCGAGATGGTGGTCGGCGGCCGGCCGGCCCGCCATCGCAAGGCACGCAAGATCGGCCTCGTGGACGAGGTTGTGCCCCCGGAGGTGCTGCTCGAGGTCGCCAAGCGGAGAGCAATCGAGGCCATCGATGCAGCGCCATCGGACCGCGTGATCGCGCTCAACGTGTCCACGTCGAACCTCCAACGCCTCGCCTTGGAGAAGAACCCCGCCGGACGCAAGGTGCTGTTCAAGAAGGCGTGGGACACCATGATGAAGGAGACCAAGGGCCACTACCCCGCACCCAAGCGGGCCATCGAAGCGGTCCAGATCGGTGTCGACCAGGGACGCGAAGCGGGTGTGGCCGCCGAGATCAGGTTCTTCGCCGAGTTGGTGTTCACGACCGAGTCCCATGCCCTGCGTTCGATCTTCTTCGCAACCCAGGAGCTCAAGGCCGACACCGGCGTCGACTCACGCGCACGCGCCAAGGACGTCGACCGCGTCGCCGTGCTCGGCGGCGGGCTGATGGGCGGGGGCATCGCAGCCGTGACCGGCATCAACGCAGGCAAGAACGTCCGCATCAAGGAAGTCGACAACGCCGGTGTCGGACGAGGCCTTGCGCATGCGAACAAGCTGATCGCAAAGCGCGCCAAGCGCCGCCGTATGTCGGACTTCGAGGTCGACCAGGTGCGATATCGCTTCACGGGCTCGACCACCTGGGACGGCTTCGAGAACACCGACCTGGTCATCGAGGCCGTGTTCGAGAACCTCGAGTTGAAGCAGTCGCTCCTCAAGGAAGTCGAGGCGATGACGGATGACGACACGATCTTTGCGTCGAACACGTCATCGATCCCGATCGCGGACATCGCCGCAGCCAGTTCGCGCCCCCACACCGTCGTCGGCATGCACTACTTCTCCCCGGTCGAGAAGATGCCGCTGCTCGAGGTGATCGTCACCGACGACACGGCCGACTGGGTCACGGCCACCGCCGTGCAGGTCGGCAAGGAGCAGGGAAAGACCGTCATCGTCGTCCACGACGGGCCGGGGTTCTACACGAGCCGCGTCCTCGCCCCGTTCTCGGTGGAGGCGGGCTATCTGCTGGAGGAAGGCGCAAGCGTCGAGGCCATCGACACGGCCATCACCGACTGGGGATTCCCGGTCGGTCCGCTGCTCCTCGGAGATGAAGTCGGCCTCGATGTGGCTGCGCACGTCGCCCACATCATGCGGGACGCCTTCGGCCCCCGCCTCACCGGGCCCGACATCATGGAGGCGCTCGTCGAAGATGGGAGGAAGGGCCGGAAGAACGGTCGCGGCTTCTACCTCTACGAGAACGGCGAGCGTGGCGGCGTCGACGACAGCGTCTACGAGGTGATGGGGCTCGGCGAGCGGTCGACCATCCCGAAGGACGAGATCCAGGAGCGGATCGTGCTCGCCTTCATCAACGAGGCGGCCAGGTGCCTCGAGGACGGTGTGCTGAGGAGTCCCAGGGACGGCGACATCGGGGCGGTGTTCGGGGTGGGCTATCCCCCCTTCCGTGGCGGCCCGTTCCTCACCATCGACGAGATGGGCATGGCAACGGTGGTGGAGCGTCTCGAGGCGCTCGAGGCGCTCCACGGAGAGCGCTTCGCCCCAGCCCAGATCCTCAAGGACCACGCCGAAGCGGGCGAGACCTTCCGGCACCGGGATTGGCGGAAGGCCGCAGACGTCTGATCGGAGGGGCTTCGGTCAGGTCTCTTCCGGCGGTTCGGCGCGCCCCTGCTCCTCATGGCGATGGCGCGCCTCGCGCCACTCGTGGAGGAAGTGCACCATGGCGTACACGGCGAACAGGATGAGGCCGCCGAAGACCACGAACGAGACCATGGAGCGATCGTATCACCGGGAGTGGCGCGGCCCTTCGACTGAGAGGTGGCCCCGGAGATGGCGTCACGAGTGGCGCCGTAGGTCCCGTCAGGCCGCAGGTCGGAACGCCACCATGGGGATGAGGCGCATCATGGCGACACGACCCTCGTTGGTTCCGTCGTAGCTCACTCCCATCACCGAGAGGAGCTTCTCAGCCGTCCGGGGATAGGAGGCCTCGTAACGGGCGAACACCGCTGCTGACTCCTCCGGTTCCAGGAAGCGGACGGACGGCTCCGGATACCGCGTTCGGCCGATCCACACGGCATCTGCCCCGTTCTCCTCCAGGTTGCGGTACCAATCGGATGTCGGCCCGCGGCCCGCAGTGGAGATCCACTCGTTGCGATCCTCGTTGCGGCCGGCCACTTCGAGCACGGTCTCGTAGCGCTTGCCGCTCGTGCGTCCGGTGTGCTCCACCATGAGGAAGCGTTTGCCGAAGACGAAGCCGAGACCAGCGCGATACAGGTACGCAGGTGCGTGCATGAACCACTTCTTGAGCCCGGTCGGCTTTGCCCGGTACTCGCTCATGTGAACGATTCGACCGGAGGGCAGGAGCAGAAGACGTGGCGATCGCCGTAGGCATTGTCGATTCTCGACACCGGGACCCAGTACTTGTCGTGGCGCAGGCCGGGCACGGGATACGCCGCCTGCTCCCGCGAGTAGGGGCGATCCCAGCTGTCCGATGTCACATCGACGGCGGGGTGCGGGGCCATGCGAAGGATCGACGTGTCGACGGCGTCCAGGTCGAGCGCATCGATCTCCGCCTTGATGGCGACCATGGCGTCCACGAACCGGTCGAGCTCGTACTTGGATTCCGACTCCGTCGGTTCGATCATCAGCGTCCCGGCAACCGGGAACGACATCGTCGGAGCGTGGAAGCCGTAGTCGATGAGCCGCTTGGCGATGTCCTCGTTCGTGATCCCCGTGTCGTGCTGGATCTGGCGGATGTCGAGGATGCACTCGTGGGCGACGAAGCCGCCCGGCCCCGTGTAGAGCACCGGGTAGTGGTCCTTCAGCTTCGCGGCGAGGTAGTTGGCGTTCAGGATCGCCACCTCGGTCGCCTTGCGCAGGCCCTCGGGCCCGAGCATCACGATGTACATCCACGAGATGGGGAGGACACCCGCCGATCCCCACGGGGCCGCAGCCACCGCTCCGGTTCCGTCCTCGTGGCCGGGCAGATCCGGCACGAGCCCGTGGCCAGGGAGGTACGGCGTCAGATGCGACTTCACACCGATGGGCCCGACGCCAGGTCCACCCCCGCCGTGCGGGATCGCGAAGGTCTTGTGGAGGTTGAGGTGCGACACGTCCGAGCCGAACGCACCCGGCTCGGCGATCGCCACCATGGCGTTGAGGTTGGCGCCGTCGAGGTACACCTGCCCACCGGCCTCGTGCACGATGTCGCAGATCTCGGCGATGGCCGTCTCGAAGACTCCGTGTGTCGACGGATAGGTGACCATGATCGCGGCGAGCTCGTCGGCATGCTCGGCGACCTTGTTCTCCAAGTCGGTGACGTCGATGTTGCCGTCCTCGTCGCACTTCACCACCACCACGCGCATGCCCGCCATGACGGCGGATGCCGGGTTCGTGCCGTGAGCCGACGAGGGAATCAGGCAGACGTCGCGATGACCTTCCCCGTTCGCCTGGTGGTAGCCGCGAATGGCGAGCAAGCCGGCGAACTCCCCCTGTGCTCCCGAGTTGGGCTGGACCGAGACGGCGTCGTAGCCGGTGATCGACGCGAGCCACGTCTCGAGCTCATCGATCATCTCGAGGTACCCCTCGGCCTGGTCGAAGGGCGCGAAGGGATGAATGTCGGCGAACTCCGGCCACGCCACGGGCTCCATCTCGGTGGTGGCGTTGAGCTTCATCGTGCACGAGCCGAGCGGGATCATGGAGCGATCGAGGGCGATGTCCTTGTCCTGGAGACGCCGGAGGTACCGCAGCATCTCCGTCTCGGAGTGGTACCGATGGAACGTCGAGTGCTCGAGGAAGGAGGTCGTCCGCCGAAGCGCCGATGGGATGCCCTCGTCGAGCGCAGTCGGTGCCTCCGCACCGCCGAGCACCTCACACAGGGCATCGAGGTACTCAGGGGTGGTCGTCTCGTCGAGCGAGATCCCCACCGTCGTCATGTTCACGCGGCGCAGGTTCATCTTGCGGTCACGGGCGGCCGCCACGATCTCGTCGGCGTCCGGGACACGTAGCCAGATCGTGTCGAACCACGTGTCGTTGACGACGTCGATCGACGCTGCTCGGAGTCGGCCGACGAGCTCGTTTGTGAGCGCGTGGACTCGGTGTGCGATCTCCGTGATCCCCGCCGGACCGTGGTAGACCGCATAGAGGCCCGCCATGACGGCGAGCAGCACCTGGGCCGTGCAGATGTTCGACGTGGCCTTGTCTCGCCGGATGTGCTGCTCCCTCGTCTGCAGCGTGAGGCGATACGCCTGGCGGCCCGATGCATCCACGGACACCCCAACCAGCCGCCCCGGGAGTGATCGGCGGTAGTCCTCACGGGTCGCCATGAAGCCGGCATGTGGTCCCCCGAACATCAGCGGGACGCCGAAGCGCTGTGCGCTCCCGACGGCGACATCGGCACCGAGCTCTCCGGGTGGGGTCAACAACGCGCAAGCGAGCAGGTCGGTGGCGACGGTGACGAGCCCTCCGTGTTCGTGCACCGCTTCGATGATCGGGCGAAGATCGGTGATGGACCCGGAGGTCGAGGGGTATTGCAGGAGCACACCGAACACCCCGTCGGCTTCGAGGTCCTTCGTCGGGTCACCGACGACGATGTCGTAGCCGAGCGGGGTCGCCCGGGTGCGCACCACCTCGATCGTCTGGGGATGCGTTCCCTCGTCCACGAACAGCGTCGTTCCGGGATGCTTGCCGACCCGCTTCATGAGCATCATCGCCTCCGCAGCGGCGGTTGCCTCATCGAGGAGCGAGGCGTTGGCGATCTCGAGGCCCGTGAGGTCGCTCACCATCGTCTGGTAGTTGATGAGCGCCTCGAGGCGCCCCTGCGAGATCTCGGGCTGATACGGGGTGTACGCGGTGTACCAGCCGGGGTTCTCGAACACGTTCCTGCGGATGACGCTCGGTGTCTCGGTTCCGTAGTAACCCATCCCGATGAAGGATCGGAAGATCTGGTTCTGGTCCGCTCGACGACGCAGTGCCTCGAGTGCTTCGCCCTCGGTGAGGGGGCCCGGCACGTCGGGCCGACGATGCGTGCGGATCTCTTCCGGCACTGCGCGGTCGATGAGCTCGGTGACGGACCCGACGCCCACCGTGTCGAGCATCTCATCGACGTCAGCGCCCGACGGTCCGATGTGTCGTGCAGCGAACGGGCCGACAGGGGTTGGGTCTGACATCAGCTGACTCCTCGCTCAGGCGCAGTCTTCGTGCCCCCTCTGTCGCATGACCTGAGAGTTTCACCGCATCGATGCGGCTTTCCCCTTCGGTGAGGGCACGAGCCCTTCTTTCCAGAGGTGCCTGGTTCCTGCGGTCCTGGTGCCTGAGAGATTCCCGGGGCGGTTGCTCCTTCGGCGCCGCATGACGGCTCTCCCGCAGGACGTCGTCAGCACGGCAATCGTACCGCAGCAGACGCCCCGGCGTCGCGGAATCCGAATTCGCTCCGACGATCCCGTCCGACTATCCGCTCCGACTACTCGCTTCGACTCGTTGCTTCGGCTAGGAGCCGTTCGAGACCGCAGCGATGATGCCGATCACGAAAGCAAGCGCAATGAGTCCGAGATAGATCGCCGTGATGATGCCGTAGATCTTGAAGATCGTCGAGAGGTTGCCGGTCGCACTGACCGCTTCGACCTCGCTGCCGGTCCGGACTGCGTTCTGGGAGTCGTTGGCAGCCCGCAGGAGCAGCACACCGATCCAGATGGGCAGCCAGGCGATCAACAGGCCGATGATCGTCAGCGCGATGAAGATGCCGCTGATGATCGAGAGCACCGCAAGCAGCTTCATCCACCCTGCGGCGTCGCTCAGGGGCTTCATCACGTTCATGACGGTCAGGTTTCCGCCGGTTGATGTGTTGTCCATCGTCATCGTCTCTCCTCCGCTTCGTCTGCGCTCGAAGCTACACGGTGATCGAGCTGCGGGCCGGGATTCGACGATTCTTGCGTCCCTCCGTCCCAGATCCGGGACGGACGGACGCAAGAATGGTTCAGGCGGCGGCTTCCTGGAGCTCGCCGGGCCGTCCGTATCGACGCTTGAACACCACGTAGGCGACGGCGCCTGCCGGAATCGGGAGCCAGAACTGGAAGAGGCGATATGCGAGCGTTGCCAGGGTGGCGTCGGGTCCCGGGATGCCAGCGAGGGTGAGCATGGCGACCAGGCCGACCTCGACGAACCCCAGCCCGCCGGGAGTGATGGGGATCATGCCGAGGACCGCAGAGCCGGCGAAGGCCAACAGCACGAGCGAAGCGCGAGGCTCGGCACCCACGGCGACGAGGGCAGTCACGAGCACCAGGTAGTCGAGCGTCCAATTCAGCACCGCAGCGATGAGCGCCCGCCACCAGCGTTTCCCGAGGGCAGCAACGACCTCGTTGCGCTGATCGAGGAATCCCTGCGCTGTGGGGCTCCAGTCGCGATGCAGACGCTCCGCGAACCAGCCGACCACGTTCTCCACGATGCGTCCGATCCACAGCAGGGGCTTGTCGAACTTCACGACGATCACGACAGCCGTGAACAGGAGGATGAACAGCACCGTCCCGGCGACAGCCACCGGAAGCAAGCCATCAGGGATCGGTGCCGAGACTGCGGCGATGACCACGGCGACGCCAGGGAGGGAGAAGAGAACGAGATTGGAGATGAACGACACGGCTGCAAGCGCTGCGGCAGCTTTGGCCGTGGGAACACCCGACACCGACAGCATCTGGAAGTACGTCGCACCGGCGGCGACTGCGCCGCCGGGAATCACCTTGGCCATGGCGTTGGAGACGAGCTGGGAACAGGCAGCAACGAACCGAGAGATCCCCGGAACGGCGATGTGCGTGAGCTCCCACGCCGCCATGAAGGCGCCCGTCATCAGCGCACCCATGATGACGTACCACCACCACTGGACACTCGCCAGCTGCGGCGTCTTGGAGAGGAAGTCGACGACCGTCGGGAGGAAGAAGTACAGGATCACGACGGCGACTCCCAAGAAGAAGAGCCGCAATGCGATCTTCTTCCATTGGTCTGCCCGGCTGGGCGCATCCTGCTGCTGTTCCGTCAAGACGGACCCCCTCGAACCCCTGACGATACCGGTGCCGGCCGGCGGACAGGGTCAGGCGCCGGACGAAGCGTCGGCCGGAGCGCTCAGCTGGTCGTTCTGGTCGCACAACGCACGCATCTCATCGAGATACGGCCAGTAGTCGACCTGGATCGTGTGCCTCGGCCGCTCTTCGTATTGGGCGGCGACATGCTGTCGATACCGCTCACATTCGGCCTTCATCGCCGCCACCGTTGGGAGTGACGCGCCGTCGATGAGCTGGGCGACCCACCGGGCCTGCTGCTCAGCCAGTGGCGGGAGCGCCCCGACCGGTTGGATGAGTCCGACGAAGTACAGGCCGGGGAGATCCGGGGGCACGACGCGGCGGTAGAGGGCGATGTGGTTGTCGTCCACGGGAACGAGGTCGTCGTCGAGGAACGGAAACGAGATCCGATAGCCGGTGGCGTAGATGATCGTGTCGCACGGCACGGTGGTGCCGTCGGTGAAGACCACCTCATCACCGCTCGCCCGCGAAATGGCCGTCGTGACCTTGACCTGGCCGTCCTTCACGAGCTGGAGGATGTCCTGGCTCACCGTCGGGTGCTGGGACAGGAGCGGACCATCGGGCTCGGGGAATCCGTACGTCTGTTGCCGGCCCCGCGCGGCGAGGAGGAGGGCTCGATAGGCAGCCCGTTGGACGGACAGCGGCAACTTCGACGACTGGCGGGTCGACCAGGTGTCGAGGGGTCGGCCAAGCACGTATCGGGGGAGGACGTGGGCACCGGACCGAGCGGACAACGTCACCGACGACGCATGCCAGGTGAGCTCGGACGCGATGTCGACCCCGGTGTTGCCCACCCCCACCACCACCACGTCTCGGCCGATGAAGGGCTCGGGCGTGCGGTATTGCTGGGCGTGGAGCACGTCGCCGTTGAACGCCGGATCGGTGTCGGGGGTGTTGGCCGACCAGTGATGGCCGTTGGCAACGACGACGGCGCGGAACGAAGATGTGCGTTCGGAGCCATCCTCGAGGTCTCGGACGGTGACCGACCACGCCTCGCCATCGGGTTCGACGTGCAGGACCTGATGGCGGGTGGTCACGCGGTCGTTCAGGTCGAACACGTCCGCAAACCGCTCGAGGTACTCGAGGACCTGCGTGTGATGCAGGTACGCGGGCCAACCCTTCGGCATCGGCAAGTCCGCAAAGGCGAACCGATCCTTCGACGTGTCGATGTGCAGCGAGGCATAAGCCGCAGACCGGCCGTTGTCGTTGTCGTATCGCCAATTGCCGCCGATCGAGGTGCCGATCTCGAACCACTCGAAGTCGATGCCCCGATCAGCCAGGTGCTTGGCGGCCGCCATGCCACTCGCTCCTGCGCCGATGACACATACGGGAAGGTCGCTCGTCATGGGCGAGATGATGGCACAGCGCTCACCGAACTTCGGGTTCCCATTCGAACCACGCCCCATGCGGATGCCCGCGGCCGAGGACGCGATCCTCGCCACCCGGCCACGTCACGGTTCGCAGCATCATGCCCCGCCCGCCATATCCCGCAGGCGCGGGCTCGAAGCTGACGCGAGCGAGGGGACGGCTGCGGGTCGCCCGTTCGCCCGCGGACTCGATGAGTGCGTCCACGGACCGTTTGGAAGCGTCGTCGAGGTACTGCCACATGACAGACTGCTGGACGACGGTGATGGTCCTGCGCTCGACGGGCTCGCCGAGGGCCGCCTCCAGCCAGGCCGGGGCACCCGAACGGTCGACGACCGGGGGCTCGTCGCCGGCGATCGCAAGAGCCCCCTGCGTCCGCTCGAACCGGGCGAGCTGGTCCGGCCAGATGAACGACAGGAGACGAAGCTGCTGCTCCGGGTCGGTCACATCCAGTGGCGAGACGTCGCAGCCGCGACGAGAGGTGATGGACATCCGGGAGTTCATCTGAGGCGCAGGTCCTGACCAGTCGACCTCGATGACAGCTGGCGACGCGGGATTGCCCCAGCGCCATGCCGAAGTCTCGTAGCGATAGCGGTCGAGCAGGAGATTCAGACCTCCGGCCGATCCGATCTCGAGGAGCCGGATGCGTTTGGCGTTGCCGGCGACGGCCCAGAGGCCTGCGAGCAAGGGTGCCGACCGTCCGATGTCGTTCGTCTGCGGCGCAACGGCCAGGCCACTGCGAAGGTACCCGGGATGGTCACGGACCGTTGCCAGGAAGTCTCGACCTATGGAGTCGAGATCCGGGGATCCGCCCACCGTCGGGTAGTGACGGGCCAACCGCTCAGCGAGCCCCATGAGGACGAGCCGATGGACGCCACCCATGAGTCGCAACGGCAGCGCGGCGGAAACGGGGTCTTCATCGAAGCCCTCGACGATCGTTGCCACCGGACCACCGTCCGAGAGATCCTCGGTTGCGGCGTCGAGCATCGCTCCGTACATCGGGGACTCGAGCCTGCGGCACGCCTCGGCCTGGTGCTCGAACGACTCGATGAGGCGGCTCGGACTGGTCACGCGCTCGGATGCGTCACGATGCGTCGACCGCGGGGGTTTCGAGCGGTTCGATGAGGTCGGGGGTGTTGTTCGCGACCTTGTTGACGAGGGTCGACACAGGATGTTCCGCCATGAGCTCGGACGGATACGTCGTGAGCATCGCCTGGAGATCGTCGACGTCGCGGTTCTCGCGGTCGAGCCAGCCTGCCCACCGCTCCGGCGGCAGGATCATCGGCATCCGGTCGTGGATCGGCTCCACCAGCTCGTTCGGAGTGCCGGTGATCACCGTGCAGGTCAACAGCCGTTCGTCGGTCTCGGGATCCGTCCACGACGACCACAGGCCGGCGAGGGCGAGCGGCTTGTCGTCGGCCCCATGGATGTAGTGCGGGAGCTTGCCCTTGTCCTTGCGCTGCCACTCGTAGAAGCCATCGACCGGGACGAGGCACCGCCGCTTCGCAAACGAGTCGCGGAACGTCGGCTTGGTCGCGGCGGTCTCCACTCGGGCGTTGATGGACTTCGCGCCGATCTTGACGTCCTTCGCCCAGAACGGGACGAGCCCCCAACGAAATGATGTCAGGACCCGGTCACCGTCATGCTCGGCGACGGCATACACCTCATTGGTCGGGGCCACGTTGTAGTTCTGCTTCAGAGTCTCCGTGCGGACGAACTCCGCTCCGAAGTGCTCGGCGTAGAACTCGGGCTTCTCGACCTGGACGAACCTCCCGCACATGCTCCCATTGTCGCATCCTGCGTTCGGCTTGGCGCTCGCTGGGGCCTGCGGCATCGTCGGCGTTCCCCATTAAGCCACGTAGCGTTCCGGCCGATGGTTGATCCGATGACCTCAGCGATCATCTTCCAACACGTATCGAAGTCGTTCGGCGACGTTCGCGCCCTCGATGACGTCAGCTTCGACGCGCCGACCGGTTCGGTGACGGTGCTGCTCGGGCCGAACGGTGCGGGGAAGACGACCACCGTTCGGCTGACCACCGGTGCCATGTTGTGCGATTTCGGGGCGATCCAGGTGCTCGGACTCAATCCGCTGACCAAAGGGGACGAGATCCGATCCCGTGTCGGGGTCGTTCCCCCGAAGCCCGCGTTCTACGACCAGCTCACCGGGTGGGAGAACCTCCAGTTCGCCGCGACCATCTTCGAATCGGATGATGTCCACGCCCGATCTGCCGCCGAGCGCTTCGGAATCGATCACGCACTCAATCAGGAGGTCGGCGGCTACTCGACGGGCATGCGAACTCGGTTGGCGCTCGCACGAGCGGTGATTCACGACCCAGAGGTGTTGATGCTCGACGAGCCGACGGCGGGCCTGGATCCCGAGTCGGCACGTGCCGTCCTCGAGCTGATCCGGGAGATGGCAGGGAAGGGCCGCACCATCGTGATGTGCACCCATCTCCTCCACGAGGCCGAGGGAATCGCCGATCAGGTGGTTCTCATGGATGAGGGAACGGTGCGAGCGGCGGGAGAGCCGTCGAGCCTCGCACGCAAGTACATGGCCGACCCGATCGTGATCATCGACGCCGAGGACAGGGCGAGCCTCGGGTTCGTCGACGAGCTCGACGGGGTTCTGGGAAGCCGCTGGGACGGCGGGCTCCACGTCGTCATCGACCGTGAAGACCGCGTGCCGGACCTCGTGATCGAGCTCGTCAAGCGAGGCGTTCGACCCACTCGGATCGAGCCGTTGACGCCGACGCTCGAGGACCTGTACTTCGAGATGCAGCGCGCCCACCGGGAGTCCGTATGAGATGGTCGATGGTCTTCGCCGTCATGAAGGCGGACCTTTATCGCCTGCTCAAGACGCGGGACTACTGGATTCCGTTGCTCATCCTCGGCGGGATGTTCTTCGTGGTCCTGCCGGCGATCCTGCTCGGGTCGATGTCGCTCGTTCGCCAGGGCGGGGTCGCGGCACAGATCGGAGAGATCGTCGGAACCCTCCCCGATGCGATCCAGCGCAACATCGAGGGGAACAACCCATCCACGAGGGCGTCGTATGCCTTTGCGGTGTACCTCTTGGCACCGATCGCCATCGTCGTGCCCCTGACCATCTCGTCCGCTGTCGGTGCGAACTCCATCGTCGGGGAACGAGAGCGGGGAACCGGCGAGTTCCTCGCACACAGCCCGCTGACGGTCCGTGAGATCTACCTCGGCAAGCTCCTGGCTTCCCTGCTGCCGGGCTACGGCGCAGGCATCGTGGGGTTCGGGCTCTACTCCATCGTGGTCAACGTGATCGTCGGATCCCAGATCGGTGGATGGTTCTTCCCGACCACCGGTTGGATGCTGCTGGTGCTGTGGGTGGTGCCACCCTTCATCGCCATCGCCCTCGCCCTGATCCTTCGCTTGTCCGCGCGGGTCCGGTCCGCCGCCTCGGCCCACCAGGCTTCGAGCCTCGTCACCCTGCCGGTCATCCTCATGAGTTACGGCGTGGCCAGCGGGCTCCTCTACAGCCCCGTCCTGTCCGCCTTCGGCGCCGGGCTGATCGCGTGGATCATCGCCTTCCTCCTCCTCGCTTCAGGCGCCAAGAGCATCAAGCGCGAGCGTCTCCTCGGAGTGGCAAGCGAGGCGTGAGCGAGCGTTCCGCTCGGAGCCAAGGAGCCGAGGAGCTGAGGAGCCAAGGAGCCTCGAGGTCCGAGCTCTCAGCTATCAGCTCTCAGCCATGAGCGCTCTCCCCCTGTGGGGGAGATGTCCGCGAAGCGGACAGAGGGGGCAGCGCAGTTCGCTTCAGACCGAGGTCATCTGCGCCCCTCTCTGGCTGCCGCCATCTCTCCCCACGGGAGAGAACGCGCGCAACGCGCCCACTTCGGACTCGAGACTCGAGACTCGAGACTCGGAGCTCCTCAGCTCCTCAGCTGCCGTTCCATGATCATCGTGTCGTGGAAGGAGCCGTCCTTGAAGCCGATCTCGTGGAGCACGCCCACCTCTCGGTAGCCGAGCTTGCGGTGCGCGGCGATCGACGGGTCGTTGGGGAGGGCGATGATCGCAATGGCCACGTGGAATCCGGAGGCGCCGAGGTGCTCGAGCAGGGCATCGAGCAGCCGAGTGCCGATCCCCACCCCCGTGGCGTCGGGAGCCAGGACGACCGTGGTCTCGGCCGAGCCACGGTAGGCCGCCTTGTCTCGCCACGGCCCGGACCACGCCACGCCGACGACCTTGCCGTCGACCTCTGCGACCAGGATCGGGAAGCCTGCGTCGATTCTCCGCCGGAACCAGGCGTGCCGCTCGTCGTCGGTCCATGGTTCGGTGTCGAATGACACGTGAGAATCGACGATGTACTCGTTGTAGATCGCATTCATAGCGGGCACGTCGTCTGCGACGGCAGGACGGATGAGCCCCTCGCTCACGCGTCAGCCGTCTCCTTCTGGCGGCCGCGCCGACGCCTCCCCTGACCGCCGGCCGTGGGTTCCCACTTGAAGAAGCGGATGCCCAGGACCAGCGCCACGGCGCCCCACAGCGCCATGTAGGCGAGATGATCCCACTGCCAGGGTGACCCGGTGTAGGTGGGATTGAAGGCATCGGTGAACGGGACCACGAAGTGCTTGAGGGGGAAGAAGTTCGCAACGGCGTCGAGCCAATCGGGTGCGTTCTCCGACGGGACGAGGAAGATGCCGCTGATGAACGCCAAGGGGAGCAAGGTGGCATTCGTGACGGCCGTTGCGGCCTCGCCGCTGTTCACCAGACCTGCAACCAGGAGACCGAGGGCGGCGAAGCAGGCCACGCCGACGAGGAACGTCACGATGGCTGCGGGGAGCGTGGCGGCATAGACCTGGATCCCGTAGAAGGCCACGCCGACCGCCATCATGGCCGACACCGAGATGACGGCGATGATCAGCGCACTCACGATCTTCCCTCCGAGGTAGATCCCCGCCGGCAACGGAGTTCCGCGGACCCTCTTGAGGATGCCTTCGTCCCGCTGGTAGGCGGTGGTGACGGCGATGTTTGTGTACGAGGCCGACACGGCGGCGAACACTGCCATCGCCGGGCCGAAGTACTGGGCGAGGTTCACCCCGAGCTCGTCGATGAACTCGTTCCCGAAGATGAGCGAGAACACGACGAAGATGAACAAGGGAAAGATCAACGTGAAGAACGCAGCAGCGGGGCTTCGGAAGAAGATGAGGTTCTGATACCTCGTCTGCCCCCGGAGGAGAGCAAGGCTCGAGGGATGGTCAGCCATCGGCGTCCTCCCCGGTCAGTTCGAGGTAGACGTCCTCGAGGGACGGCCGGGTGATCGTGAGGTCCACGAGCTCGATCCCGCGCTCGAGAGCCCATCCGGTGATCTCGTG
>JASJCF010000042.1 GCA_030066265.1 Acidimicrobiia bacterium
GCGTCCGAGGTCGATGGGTGGTGGCGCTTCGACGCAACGGCCGGTGGCTACCGTGTCAGGCCGAACGACCATCCCCTCAGGTGACGGTGATGCAGCCACGTTGGACCGGCCCCGAGAACGACTATCGGGGCATCCTCGATCTCCCCTCGGGTGCAGATCCAACCGTCGCCGTCATCATCCCGGCGCATCAGCGCCCGGACGTGCTCGAGCGAACGCTCGCCGGCCTCGTCGCCCAACGCGACGTCAGCATCCGCGAAGTCGTCGTGGTGGACGACGACTCGCCGGATCCCCTCGGCGACGTGGTCGGTTCGTTCGCCGAGCAGCTCCCGGTGTCCTACGTGCGAACTCGCTTCGAGGGCTTCGGTGCCGGTCCGGCCCGGAACCTCGGCGTCGACCGGTCGACGGCGGACATCGTGCTGTTCCTCGACTCGGACTGCATTCCCGATCCGTCGCTGGTGGCCACCCACCTCCGGTGGCACCGGAGGGTGAGCAACGCCGTGGTCGCCGGGTCCCGCGTCGACGTCGATGCTTCGAGCCTGTCGGCCGCAGAGGTCCTCTCCGAGGGCATTGCGCCACAACAGATGGGTGCCAGCACGAACGCGTGGGACGAAGTCGAGAGCAGCGATTGGCGCCCTGCCTTCTTCCGATCGAATCGGAGACTCGTCATCGACGACACGGCGTTCCGCGCCGCCCTCTCCAACAACCTCAGCATGACGAGGGCCACGTTCACGTCGGCCGGCGGGTTCTCCTCCCTGTTCGTCGACTGGGGCAGTGAGGACACCGAATTCGGATGGCGCCTCTTCCAGGATGGGAACTTCGTCGTTCCCGACGAGGGGGCCGTCGTCTACCACCAGATCCAGCACGACGACCCGCAGGCACGCCGCACCCATCGCGAGCGAGCAAGAAGCATGAATCTCCCGCTGCTCGCCGATTCGATTCCCAACCATCGCTATCGGCGCGTGCCGGCATCCACGTACACGGTTCCCCAGCTCTCGTGGCTCGTCCATGGATCGGACACCGAGACGGTCGATCGACAGCTGCGGTGGATCGACGACGTGGCGTGGCTCGACAACGAGGTCGTCGTCGTGGGCCCACCCGACGCTGTGGAGCGATGGCGTTCGCGAGCCCGCGCGTCCGATCGCTTCCGGCTGGTCGAAACCGTCGAGCCCATCACCACCGGTGACGTTCTCGGCCAGATCCGTGGCGAGTACATCGCCTTCCTCGGTGCGATGAGGTCGGCCGATCGGTCGCTTCCCGCACGCGCCATGAAGCGAATGGAGAGCGATCGCCGGCTGGCCGTCGTCCGAGCCCCCTACGTCGATGCAGAGGGGGCGACGGCACGACGCATCGGCGACCTGGAGGCGTACGACAGCGCACGCGGGTTCCCGGCGTTCGCCATCGCCCGCCGCCGTTCGCTCGCCAAGCACGAACGCACGATCAGCGTCGTGGGTGCCGTAGCGGAAGCGACGCAGACGGAACGTGTCGCACTGGTGAGCAATCCCAAAGTCCGCGTGGAGGCCACGTTGACGTCGGCGTCGCGGCTCGACCCGGCGACCGCCGTGGCGCTCGGACCGGCGGAGATCGCCCGGTCCGTCTCCCACCGAGTGATGCCTTCGCGATCAGCGTCGCGTTCTCAACCTGGGCAGGAGACGCCGGATCCGCGAACGGAGCGCATCGGTGTCTCCTACATCGGCTTCACCGGCCGCAGAAACCTCGGTGACGAGGCGATCATGGCAGCGGTCTCCAGCCTCCTTCCCCAGCTCGAACTCCGCCGGGAGCACTCGGATCCGGAAGCCCTGATGGTGGGCGGGGGCACGATCGTCAACGCCAAGGGGTACTACCTCACGAGGGTGCTCCGAGAGGACCGCCCGGGAATCGCCAGGTTCGTGTTCGCTCCAGGCGTGCGCGACCCTGCGTTCTGGGGCATCACCGAGAACATGGACGACTGGTTCTCGTTCTTCCGAGATGCCGAGCCCGTGACCGTGCGCGGGCCGGACTCGGCCGAACACCTTCGCGTGCTCGGGTGGAGAGGCGACATCGAGATCATCGGGGATCCCGCGCTGTCGCTCGAGGCGCCTCCCGAGATCGTCAAGAGTGGCGAGGTCATCGTCGCCCCCCTCCACACCGGCGGGAATCTCTACGGCGAGGACGACGACGCCGTGCTGGGCGCTCTGGCTGCCGAGGCGGATCGGCTCGTCGCATCGGGTCGCCCCGTGACCCTGATGGCTTCATTCCCCGAGGACGACCGGTGGATCCTCGAACTCGAGCGTGCCATCGGGTCCCCGGTGGGGTACTTCTGCGGCTACGACGATCTCGATGCGACCATGCGCAGGATCGGATCTGCAGATCTCGTCATCGGCGAGCGGATGCACGCCAACATCCTCGCAGCAGCGACCCGGACCCCGTTCGTCGCCATCGCCTACCGCCCCAAGACGCTCGACTTCGCCCGGTCCATCGATGCCGAACGATGGACGGTCAGGACCGACGAAACGGCGACGATGCCCGCCGTGGTCGACGCCGCCCTGGAAGACGACCCGGCGATCCGCGCGCATCTCGACGCCGCGGTTTCGACGCTGGTCGCCACGCAGCGTGGCCACGCGAACCGGATCATGAACACGCTCCGTGGCGTTTCATGAACTCCGCGTAAAGTGGCTCATGGTCCCGGCCAAATCCGCCGAAAGTCAGATGCATGTCCATAGCATCGGGCTCTATGGCCAAATTGCGGCTCGTGACCGGCGCGTCGTTCGTCTTCTTCCTCCTCGTCACCTCCTTGGTGGCGCTGCCCGCCACGCCTGCTCACGCCGTCGGCGGTGAAGGCCAGGGCTGGCCGTCCTTCAACGAGTCGGACGGCTGTGGGTCGCCGTGGATGCGAGGCCCGAAGGTCGAGCGGAGCGGATGGCTTCCTTCCGGGACGGTGCTGCGTGGCCCGCATGCGGACTACTTCGGGCGCTCGATCCAGCAGGTCTGGGACTCGCTCTTCTGGTGGGACGTGCCGATGTCCAACGGGGAACGGCTGCGGATGCACGAGCGGCTGCGACCGGCCCTCGCGTACGTCGGCGGCCGCCTCGAGACCGACGAGGCGGCAGGGAACGTCTACCGGATCATCGATCGCTACACGTTCGGGTACGCGGCCCGCACCGTGGGCGGGTCGTACCGCATCTCCCAGCACGGCCTCGGCAACGCCATCGACATGAACTCGGTCAGGAACCCGTACACGACGGGCCCCCTCAAGACCGACATGCCGAGCTGGTTCGTCGACGCGTGGTCCGACGGAGGTTTCTGCTGGGGCGGCTATTGGATCAGTGTCAAAGACGCCATGCACTACAACTGGCGGGGACCGTTGTTCACTCCGGGCATCACGGAGCTGCCGGCGTCGTATCCACCCACGACCAGCACTGAGAACTTCACGCGCACGATGCACACCGATGCCGTGCCCGGTGTGTTGAGCGGCACGCAACACCGCCTCCTCATGGATGGCGACAACGACGGCGCCATCGACGTGGTCAACGTCTCCCAGACGCCGCTCGGCACGATCATCGATGTCGCCCGCGCCTCGGCCGGCTACCACGGCTGCGCGGTCTCCCGATACTCCGCTCCGGGTCTCGCCTCCGGTGACATCGCCATCAACGGGGATTGGGACCGAGACGGAGCTCAGGATCTGTGGATCATCGACGACGAGGACGGGGTGGAGATCACGGCATACCTGCGGTTCGGCGACTTCGCCGAGACCGACACGGCGTCCGTTCCCACGTCGTCGGGCGACGCCTACCTCTCAGCCGATCACGATGTCGATGGCTGGGGTGACCTCTACATCCTTCGGTACGACGGCGGCTGGACGGTCGAGGTCCGCAGTGGCGCAGATCGATTCCAGACCGTGCTCGCCACGGGATCACTCACCGGTGGTTCCGACATGGTGTTCACTGCGGTGGACCGCGATCGGGACCAGGTACCCGACCTGTTCGGTGTCGGACGAGGTGGGTCGTTCATCGCCGACGGCGCCTCGTCCTTCGTCTCGGTCGAGCCCCTCTCGGGTGTCTCCGGGACACCGACGGACGTCGCCGGGTCCGACTACGACGGTGACGGCCGTCACGACCTGGTCGTGCTCGAAGAAGACGGCATCCGCGTGTACGCCGGCAACAGCCGACTCTCGGGTGTGCGGGTCACGTCGTGGTTCGAGTTCCCGAGCTATCGATGCGCATCCACGTCGTTGCCCTACCCGTACGAGGGCACGTTCCGCGATGACGACGGATCGGTCCATCGGTACATGATCGACGAGATCCAGCAGCTCGACATCACCCGCGGCTGCAACCCGCCTCTGCGTGATCGATTCTGCCCCGACCGCAACATCACCCGAGGAGAGCTGGCTGCGTTCCTTCGCCGCGCGCTGTCCCTCCCGGCCGCAGAGGGTGACACCTTCGTCGATGACGACGAATCGATCTTCGAGGGCGACATCGAGAGTCTCGTTGCCGCCGGGGTGAAGATTCCGTGCGGGGCGGACCGCTTCTGCCCGGACGACGTCGTGACACGTGATGTGATGGCCCAGTTCCTGGTGGCCGCCTTCGGCTACGCACCCTCGGATGTCGACGCCTTCGTCGACGATGAAGGATGGTCACACGAGGACGACATCAACGCCATCGCCGCCGTCGGAGTGACCCGGGGATGCAACCCTCCTGCGAATGATCGCTTCTGTCCCGGCCGTGACGTGAGTCGTGCCGAGATGGCGAGCTTCATGGTCCGGGCCGTGGACTTGATGAACCCGTAGAGCGTCTCCCCACATAGGCTTCCCGATTCGGGTGGCCGGAGCCGCCGTCGAACCGGTAGGTGAGATCGTGAAGACCCAGCGCACCAAACGACCACTCCTCGTGTTGGTCGCCATCGCCACCGCAGCCGTGATCCTCGCCCTCCCGACGCCCGCGGGGGCGGCCGGCGGAGAGATCGAGTTCGACGGAGCAGGCTGGGGTCACGGTGTGGGCTTGAGTCAATACGGGGCGTATGGGCGCGCGGTCGAGGGGCAGTCAGCGGAGCAGATCCTCACCGAGTACTACCAGGGCTCGTCCATCGGACAGCTCGGTGTCGACGTCCCTGCGGTCGACCCGCTGTTCGTGAACGTCGCGTCCGACAAGACCGCGACCACGATCACCATCATCGATGGTCCGGGGTCGGGCGCATCCGGGGTCGAGATCAGTCGCCTCAACGGAGCAGAGCCCGCACAGACCGCAACCCTGTTCACGGGTGACACGGCCGTCGTCGTCGACACCACGCCAGGGGAGGGCGCACCGGGAGGGTGCACGGTGACGTTGACCATCGGTGGTGCCGAGACGGTGTGGGGCGTGAGTGAGCCTGCAACGGCAGGGGACTGCGATGTCTCGGTTTCCCTGCTCTCAGGTGATGCCGGACAACCGGACCACCTCGTCGATGTGAGCAACTGCCGCATCAGCAGCTGCACCTACGGCTGGGGTACCCGAGTCGGGCTGGTCGACAACGGGAGCGCGCAGCGCACCGTTCCCGACAAGGTCGGTGGCCAATGCACCGGATGCCCGGAGTATCCAGGTTTCGACATCGTGGTGGAACTCACCTTCGACGAATACGTGCGGGGGATCGCCGAAGTGCCGTTCACATGGCCGACAGAGGCATTGAAGGCGCAGGCGATCGCAGCCAGATCGTACGCGGCGTCCTTCGCCCTCGACGACCATCGTGACGAGGGCTGCTTCTGCGACGTCAAGAACGATGCCTCATGGCAGGTATTCGCAGGCTGGGTCGGCAATCGGACGGCATGGACGAGTTGGGATGCAGCGGCTCTCTCGACGAGCGGCCAAGTCGTTACGCACCCCGTAGCGCCGACGAGTGACATCGTCCGTGCCTACTACTCGTCGTCGAACGGCGGTGCGTCCGAGGCGAGCGCGGAGAAGTGGGGGTCGAGCTTCCCGTATCTGGTGTCGGTACCCGATCCGCTCTCATTGGTCTCGGCCAACCCCCGGGCTTCGTGGACGTTCACGGAGCCGGCCGACGAGGTCGTCGACCGCGTCTGGGGAACGAGCTCGACGCTCGACCTCGTCTCCGCCGAGGTGATCGCCACCAACACGTCGGGTTCGGCGAAGACGGTTCGCTTCATCGGGTCGTCCAACAGCGGTGCACTCAGCACGAAGGACGTGTCGAGCCAGGTGGTGGCGTCGTGGTTCGGGCTCTACAGCTGGTACTTCGCCGTGGACGATGAGGCGCTGGGCCCGATCCCCTTCATCGATCTCGAGGGCAACATCCACGCCGACAACATCGAGTACCTCAACCAGATCGGAGCGGCTCTGCCGTGCGACGACGGCCCGACGAGCTTCTGCCCTGAGGACCCCATGCGCCGTGAGGACCTGGCTGCCTTCATGGTTCGAGCCCTGGAGCTTCCACCGTCTACCACGGACTACTTCGTGGACGACGATGGCTACGAGTTCGAAGACGACATCAACGCCCTGATGCAGGCGGGCATCACGAGGGGCTGCAATCCGCCGGACAACGATCGATTCTGCCCGGACAACACGGTGACGAGGGGCCAGAGCGCGGCGTTTCTCGTGCGAGCCTGGTCGCTCACCGATCCGGGACCCGGCGATTGGTTCGTCGACGATGACGAGTCGGTGTTCGAGCGCGACATCGACCGCATCGCGACGGCGCGCATCACCTTGGGGTGCAACCCGCCGGCGAACGACCGCTACTGCCCGAACACGAAGCTGACTCGAGCACACATGAGCTCATTCCTCGCACGGGCGCTTCGGGACCTCGGTGCCCCGTAGGATGGCGCAGGACCGCGCGGGGCGGAGGCCCATGTCTGAACTCGAGCAACGAATCGAATCCGGCGACTGGACCATCGGCGTCATCGGTCTGGGATACGTGGGGCTCCCACTGGCTGTTGCTGCCACCAAGGCGGGCATCGGCGCGATCGGATACGACATCGACGTCGAGTACGTCGATCGCCTCCGGCGCGGGTTCTCGTCGATCGAAGATGTCACCGATGAGGATCTCCAGGCGGCGTCGACAGCCGGTTTCCGTCTGACGCACGACGCAGCGGATCTGAGCGATGCGGACATGCTGGTGGTGTGTGTTCCCAGCCCCCTCGGTGCGCACCGAGAACCCGACATGTCGTACATCCGGTCGGCTGCGGACACCGTGACCAAGGTGATCACTCCCCAGACCCTCGTGTCGTTGGAGTCGACGACGTACCCGGGCACCACGCACGACATCATGATTCCCGCCGTCACTGCGGCCGGGCTCGAACTCGATCACGACGTCTGGGTCGCATTCTCGCCCGAACGCGTGTCCCCGGGCGATGTGATGAAGACGGCAGACATCCCGAAGGTGGTGGGAGGAGTGACGCCCGATTCCACGAGGATCGCCGCCAAGGCGTATGACCAGCTCGTCAGTTCCGTGCACCCCGTGAGCGATGCAGCGATTGCGGAGATGGCAAAGCTCCTCGAGAACACCTATCGCGCCGTCAACATCGCGTTGGCCAACGAGATGGCGCAGATGGCGCACGAACTCGACGTCGACATCTGGGAAGTGATCGATGCGGCTGCCACGAAGCCCTTCGGCTTCCAGGCGTTCTATCCGGGCCCCGGGGTCGGCGGCCACTGCATCCCACTCGATCCGCAGTTCCTCGCTTGGCGGGCGCGCGAGAAGCGGTTTGCACCGCGTTTCATCGACCTGGCGGAGCAGGTCAACCTCCACATGCCGACGTACACCGCCAACCGCATCGGCGAGGCGCTCAACGATCGGGGCCTCTCCGTTCGCGGGGCTCGGATCCTGGGGCTGGGCATCGCCTACAAACCCAACATCGCCGATGACCGCGAGTCTGCCTCGATCGAGGTGTTGCGGATCCTCGACGGTCGCGGCGCCCACCTCGAAGTCCTCGATCCCGTCGTCGGAGATGAGGGCGTGACTGCGGCGGGCTTCGTGCCCGCGACCCCCGGTTCCCGCTACGACGTCGCTGTCGTGCTCACCGACCACGATGTGCTCGATCTGGCCGACATCGCAAAGCAGGCAGACCTGGTGTTCGATGCGCGGGCGGCCTATCGCAAGCGTGCGATCGACGCCGACAACGTCGTGGTGATGTGAAGCCGAAGGTCACGGTCGTCACGTCGGTGCACCCTCCCGACGATCCCCGCATCCTCCACAAGACCGTCGGGTCCCTCTTTGCGGCCGGATGGGATGTCACCTATCTGAGCCCTGCGCCGGGACCGAGCGATCCTCGCGGTGCGCGAAGCGACCCATTGGAAGGCACGAGGGCCCAGCGCTCGGCAGCCGCCGGTCGGCGCATCCTCAGTGCTGACGACGACGTCACCATCGTCCACGACCCGGAGCTCCTCCCGGCCGCCATCGTGGCAGGGATGCGCAGAGGCAAGGAGCGTGTGGTCTTCGACGTGCACGAAGACATCCCCCGTCAACTCATGACGAGGACACGAACACCCGGGCCGCTGCGCAGGCTGAGCGCCGCGGGTGTGCTCTCGCTGCTGCGGCTCGCCGAGCGCACCCTGACGCTCACCCTCGCAGAGCCGAACTACGGCTGGATGTTCCACCAGGATCACCCGGTCTTCGAGAACCGCCCGTTGGTCGGATCCCTGCCGGTGCGTGCGGAAGACGCACGTGGGATCGTCTACGTGGGTGACATCACGGAGGCTCGAGGGATCCCCCTGCTCATCCGTGCCACGGGTCGCAGCCGTGATCGCTCGCTCACGCTGATCGGGCGGTGTGCGCCATCGCTCGAGGAGGAGCTTCGATCCCTGGCCGGACACGAGGATGTCTCGCTCGAGATGCCCGGCTTTCTCCCATATGACGAGGCGTGGCAGGCCGCCTCCCGGCATCTGGTCGGCGTCAGCCCGCTGCTCGATCTCCCCAACTACCGCTGGTCGTTGCCGACCAAGATCGATGAATACCGGTCGGTCGGCCTGGTCGTGGTGACGTCGGATCTTCCCCGGAGCGTCGAAGCGGTCGAGGGAAGCGACGCAGCGTTGGTGTTCCCGGCGGGAGATGTCTCCTCCCTCTCCGATGCTCTGGATCAAGCCCTTGGAGATCCGCGCCGCCATGAGGCGGCGCTTGCCGAAGCGGCAGGAGTCAGGGAACGAAGCCGGTGGGACGACAAGGCCTTTGCCGACTTCTACGCCACATTGCTCACGTCCGGCCAGTGAGGAAACCGGTTCCCCAGGACACATGCATCACCCCGACGGCGGCGCCGGTCAGCAAGGTCGCAGGATCTCGCGTGCGCCATGCCTCGTACAGCCCGACGCCGGCAAGCACGCCGGCGTAGCCGCCCAGTGCGGTCATGCCGAGGGGCCGCATGCGCGTGGGAAGCGAGACCAACCCCACCGCCAGGCCCGCCACCAGCAGCGGGGGCCCGAGCTGGCGTGCCTTGATGGATCCGGGGTGGAGGGCGATCACCTTCCGCTTCCAGGAGCCGTACTGGCGGTACTGGCTCCAGAGCCCGCTGAGCGTGCCTCGCGGCGTGTACACCACTTCGAGGGCAGGGTCGAACCACACCGTCCACCCGGCTTCGCGCAGTCGCACGTTGAGCTCGTAGTCCTGATTGCGAACCAGAGACTCGTCATATCCGCCGACGTCGTCGAGGGCCTCCCTCCGGAAGACGCCCAGGTACACGGTGTCGGTGGGCCCGGGCGGCCCACCACGGTGGAATCGCGCATCGCCGACTCCGATCGGGTTGGTCATGGCCCGTGCAATCGCACGTTGCATCGGGGCTGAGCCCACGGCTCGCTGAACGCCACCGACGTTGCCGGCGCCCGTCTCTGCGAGCGTTGCGGCCGCCGTCTCGACGTAATCGGCTGGGAGCACGGCGTGGCCGTCGCACCGGACGATGATGTCACCTCGTGCTGCATCGATCGCTGCGTTCAACCCTGCCGGGGTCGTTCCCTGCGGGTTGTCGACCACACGGATCCCGCTGGAGCGCTCGTAGACGGCCAGGATGTCCCGAGTGGCGTCGTCGCTCTCGGCGTAGGCGACGATGATCTCGAGCGGACCCTCGTACCGCTGTTCGAGGCAGGCGTCGAGCGTTGCGCGGAGGTTGTCGGCTTCGTCTCGCACCGGCATCACGATGGATACGTGCGGATGCGAGATCATGCTCAGGCGTCGACGGTCCAGGTGCCTCGAGACCGAATCAGCTTCGCCAGGTCACCCGAACCCCGCTGTTCCTGTGCCGCAGCGACCTGGCGCTCGAGCATGTGCCCGTAATCCGGCGATGACACATCCCGGAAGACCCCCAACGGCGTCGGACCGTACGGGCCCTGCGAGATGCGACTCAGCGCGAACGCCGCAGACGGGTTCGGGGCGAAGGCGTCATGCACGTGGAGGTTGTGGCGTCCCACCTCCGCGACCTCGACGATCCGAGCACCGGCCGCATCGACCTGGACACCGTATTCGTCGTTCTCCCCGAAGATGATCGGCTCACCGTGCTGGAGCCAGATCCGGTTTTGATCCCGGGTCTCCTTCCCGGTGAGGTCGAGGAACGCCTTGTCGTTGAACACGTTGCAGTTCTGGTAGATCTCGAGGAAGCCCGCCCCGACGTTTTCGTGCATGGCGGAGAGCATCTCGATCGTGTGATTCCTGTCCATGTCGATCGTCCGAGCAACGAACGACGCCTCGGAGCCGATGGCGAGGCTCACGGGGTTGAACGGCCGGTCGATGGAGCCCATCGGGCTCGTCTTGGTCGTCTTCCCGACTTCGGACGTCGGCGAGTACTGGCCCTTGGTGAGGCCGTAGATCTGGTTGTTGAACAGGATGATGTTCAGGTTGACGTTCCTGCGCAGGGCGTGGATCAGGTGGTTGCCCCCGATCGACAGGCCGTCTCCATCTCCGGTGATGACCCAGACCGTCAAGTCCGGGTTCGCCGTGGCGACGCCCGTGGCGATGGCGGGGGCGCGTCCATGGACGGTGTGCATCCCGTACGTGTTCATGTAGTACGGGAAGCGGCTCGAACAGCCGATCCCCGAAACGAAGACGTGCTTCTCTCGATCGATGTCGAGCGAGGCGAGGAACATCTGGACGGACGCAAGGATGGTGTAGTCGCCACAGCCCGGACACCACCGGACTTCCTGGTCCGTCTGGAAGTCGGACCGCTCGTATCTGGCTGTGTCCGTCATTCGGTCACCTCTCCGTCGAGGATCTCGTGGATCTTCGTCTCGATGTCTCTCGCTTTGATGGGTAGTCCCTGCACCCGGTTGTAGCCGACGGTGGGGAGCAGGTACTCGGCTCGGATCAGGTGGGACAGCTGACCCGTGTTGATCTCCGGGATGAGGATCGTGTCGAATCCGGCCAGCACCTCACCGAGGTTGGGTGGGAACGGGTTGAGGTGGCGCAGGTGCACGTGAGCCACCTCGCGCCCGGCCTTCCTCACTCGGTTGACAGCCGTCCTGATGGCGCCGTACGTGGAGCCCCAGCCCAGTACCAGCAAGTTCGCGCCTTCCCCGTAGACCTCGACCTCGGGGATGTCATTGGCGATCCCCTGGATCTTCCGTGCCCGGACGTGGGTCATCGTCTCGTGATTGTCGGGGTCGTAGGAGACGTTCCCCGTGGTGGCGTCCTTCTCCAGCCCCCCGATGCGATGCTCGAGCCCCGGCTGGCCGGGAATCGCCCACGGACGCGACATCGTCGTCTCGTCCCTCAGATACGGAAGGAACGTCTCGCCTGGCTCGATGCTGGCAAACGGCCGGGAGATGTCCGGGAGGGCGTCGACGTCGGGCAGCCGCCATGGCTCTGAGGACGTGGCGATGTAGCCATCGGTGAGCAGGATCACCGGCGTCATGTACTTGATGGCGATGCGCGCCGCCTCGAAGGCCGAGTCGAACGCATCCGACGGGGACGAGGTCGACACGATGGGCAGCGGAGATTCGCCGTGGCGGCCGTACATCGCAAACAAGAGGTCTGATTGCTCGACCTTGGTCGGCAGGCCCGTCGAGGGCCCGCCGCGTTGGATGTCGATGACGATCAGCGGCAGCTCCATGATGAGGGCGAGCGAGAGCGTTTCGGACTTCAGCGCGAGACCCGGCCCCGATGTGCTGGTGACGGCCAAGCGACCGGTGAAGGCGGCCCCGACGGCGGCCCCGATGCCGGCGATCTCGTCTTCCGCCTGAAGCGTCTTGACACCGAAGTTCTTGTGGCGTGCGAGCTCCTCGAGAATCGTCGAGGCCGGGGTGATCGGATACGAGCCCAGGAAGAGCGGGATCGAGGCCTTCTCGGAGGCTGCGACGAGACCCCAGGCGGTCGCTGTGTTCCCGACGACGTTGGTGTATTCGCCTGGCGGCAGCTTGGCGGGCTGGATCTCGTACGTGTGGTGAAGCGCCTCGATCGTGATCCCGTAGTTGTATCCCGCCTTGAGCGCCGATTCGTTCGCCTTCGTGAGGGGCGAGTCGGCGCCGAACTTGGTCGTGATCCACTCCACCACCGGATCGAGTGGTCGCGTGTAGATCCACGACATCAGCCCGAGGGCGAAGAAGTTCTTCGAGCGGAGGACCGCCCTTCCGGTGACACCCGAGCCTTTGACGGCCTCCTTGGTCAGCTCCTCCATCGGTGCGCCCACGACTTGGTACGCATCCAGCGAGCCGTCCTCGAGGGGATTGGTGTCGTACCCGGCCTTTGCGAAGTTGCGCTCCTCGAAGGCATCGGTGTTGACGATCAGCAGCCCGCCCTTGACGAGATCGTGGAGGTTGGCCTTGAGCGCCGCCGGATTCATGGCCACGAGGCAATCCGGGCTGTCGCCGGGGGTCAGGATGTCCCAATCGGCGATGTGGACCTGGAACGACGACACCCCTCCGATCGTCCCCTGGGGAGCGCGGATCTCCGCAGGGAAGTTGGGGAGCGTGGCGAGGTCGTTGCCGAACAAGGCGGAGGAAGCGGTGAACTGGGTGCCTGCGAGCTGCATTCCATCGCCGGAGTCGCCGGCGAATCGAATCACCACGTCCTCGATTTGTTCAGGTGTGGGTCGCTCTCTGGTGAGGGTCTCGTCGGACACGGAAGCTCAGCTCCTCGTCGTGGGTATGTCGGGTCTGGGTTCGCCGCTCGCCAGGCGTGCTCCATCCGGGGTGGCGATGGCCAGAGCATATTCCGATGCGTTCGCATCGAACGGGTTATGTGGGGTCCTCTCCGAAGAATATGGGCGGTTCGGCAGTTGCCACGACGCCTTCTCGCTCGAGGCCGAGGGCGAGCCCCAGCAGGCGCGCTTCCGACCACATCGACCCGATCAACTGGACCGATACGCCGGGGGTCGTCGTGTCGGCGACGGGCAGGGCTACGGCAGGGAGCCCGATGCGGTTGATCGGAGAGGTGAAACGCGCAAGGGCCTCCCGGTGGAATACGGATTCGCCATCGATGGTGATCTCGTCGCGCCCGATGGTCTTGGACATCGCACCGACCGTGGGAGCCACGAGCGCTGCGTACCCGGCTTGCGTCAGCCGTTCGACCGATGCTCGGGCAGCCGATGCCCATCGAAGGGCAACCAGGAGATCGTCGACGGTCGCCTCGGTCGCCTTCTCGATGCGTTCTGCAACATCAGGTCCGTAGCGGTCGGGATCGCGTGCGAAGCGGTCTGCGTGGACGTCGAGGATCTCCGGCCCGATCGCTCGCGCGACCTCCCGGGGCGGCTGCAGCTCCGGTGCATCGATCCGTTCGACGTCGATGCCCACCTCGGCGCATCGCCGCGTGAACGCCTCCAAGCCGTCGGCCACGTCGCGGGAGTGCGGCGGCGCCATCCATTGCTCCACCACCCCGATCGAGAGTCCTTCGAGCGTGCTCGCCTGTGGCTGATCCACCGGCATCGGCACGCTCCACGGGTCCTTCTCGTCGTCTCCCGCCATGACGGCGTAACTCAGCGCGAGATCGCCGACGTTCCTTGCGATCGGGCCGACGGTGTCGAGCGACGGAACGAGTGGATACACCCCGGTGAGTGGGATGCGTCCGTGGGTGGTCTTCAGGCCGACGACCCCACAGAGCGCAGCGGGCACCCGCACCGAGCCGCCGGTGTCGGTTCCCACGGCGATCGGGACCACACCGGAGGCGACGGCCGCAGCGGATCCCCCGGAGGATCCGCCGGTCGAGGTTGCCCGGTCCCAGGGGTTCCGAACCGGGCCGAACCATGGGTTCTCCGACGTGAATCCGAATGCGAACTCGTGGAGTCCCGTACGACCGATGATGATGCCGCCGGCAGCACCCAGCCGCCGCACGACGGTGGCGGACGACTCGGCGATGCGTGGCGGGAACGCAGAGCCGAGCGTGTTCGGCATTCCGGCGTCGTCGATCAGATCCTTGAGAGCGATGGGGACACCGGCCAACGGTCCGGGATCCGTGCCCGATTGCACCAGCCGGTCGATCGCCTCGGCTCGTGCCAGGGCCCCGCCGACGTCGATGAGGGTGAAGGCGTTGAGGTCGCGGTGGGCGGCCTCTGCGCGCTCGAGAGCGGCGGTGATGGTGGACACCGCCGAGTCGCGCCCTGTTCGGATGCGCTCTGCGATCTCGACCGCAGGACGCATCAGCTCAATCCCACAGATCCGAGTCGGTCTCCTGTGCGGCCGCCTCGGTCTCCCACGTGACCGTCTCGGTGTCGGGAATCAGGCAGATCCACACGCGTCCTGGAGGCATCACGATCTCATCCCCGCCCTCGTCGACCAGCCGGAACATGTCCGTCGTGGCGGGGCGCTCCCAGGTCCCCGTCATGGCCTGTCCTTCGCTGAACACGAAGGCCTCGCCGGAGCCGACGGTGTCGACCGTGGGGAGGGAGGTCCCCGATCCAGCGGGGTTCCTGGCGATGTATCGCCGCATCTTCATGACGACGACGGTGTCGAAGGCGACCGGCCCGACGTCACCGTCATCAGTCACCCACTGGTGGAGCTCGTCTCCCTGGTAGTGGACATACTGCTCGGTCTCACTGTCCCAGAGCCAGTTGGAGAACGAGGTGTCGGAGAAGGCGACGGACACCGAGGTCGCCGCGCCGGCGTAGCCCTCGGGTTCGCCGTACGCGAAGAGATTGCCGGGACTCTCGTCCGGCCACCCGCGCTCGTCCGCCCACTCCCTGATGAGCAGGGTCGACGTGTAGAGGTTGTGCGGCCGGGGCCGATCGGGCATCCGCCACGTCGTCTGCCCGTTGTCGTAGACAACGTTGATGTCGTCCTCGCGGAAGATCCGCTGAACCCACCCCTGGGCACCGGAGATCTGGAATGGCCCCCCTGCCATTGCGGACATGATCTGGGAATCGGTCGGGCGTCCGCTGCGATTCGGGCCGACGAAGTCCGCGTCGCTCTGGTGGAACAGCGCGATGAACCGCGTGAGGCCGGCCTCCACGAGCACCTCGAATGCCGCATCGGCGACGTCGAGACCGGATTGGGGTCGAGCATTCGGGTGGTTGTCGATCTTGACCGAGACGACGCGACGATCGATGGTCGCTTCATCGCCGGGGAGACCGTTGATGGCTTCGCTGACCTCGACCGCCGGGATGGTGGTGGTCGTCGTGGTGGTTGGGGCCGTGGTCGTGGTCGTCGTCGTGGCGATGGTCGTCACAGGGGCGAGTGTGGTGGTTGTCGTGGTGGTCGTGGCGGCCGGCTCGGACGAGCTGCATGCGGCAGCGATGGTTGCGCACGCGACGAGCACACCAAAGATCCTGGGAAGGGTTCGCATCGGGGCGAGGATAGGGGCCGGTCCCTTCAACTCCGTGTACCCGACAGGTCCGGCATCCGGGTGACGCGCGGTATCGCCGGCAGCACGAGCCCGAGCATCAGGAGCCCTGTGCCCTCGCCGAACACGAACGCGAGCGCCACTCGGTCGACCGGCTCGAGCGTGGAGAGCATGAGGACTGCGAGCGCGCTGACGAGCCCGACGAACCACCCGAAGGCGAGCGCAGAGCCCTTCGCCGCCGCAGAGAACATCTGCGTGGCGAACAAGGCACCGAGGCCCAAGCCCACCCCCAGACCTCCGAGGGTCGCAGCCAACTGGGGCGGCACGAAATCGGCCCCATAGATCAGCTCGATGAGGGGACGCAGGACCAAGCCTGCTCCCACAGCGCCGATGACACCGACGCCGATTGCTCCCACGGAGATCCGCGGTCCCCATCGCCACAGCTTCTGGGGATCGTCTCCGTGCGCAAGTGCTGTGAAGTCCGGGAGCACTCGCGCCACCAGGTTGTAGGCCGACGTCACCGGCCCTCGCAGGAGCGCAAAGGAGGTGAAGAAGATGCTCACGGCAGCGGCCGTGCCCCCGATGAAGCTCACGGCGATCGGTCCGCCGGCGATGATGAGCTGGCTCGCTGCCGTGGCGAGGATGAGCCAGACGAGGAACGAGCCAGGTTGCGCCTCCACCTCCGGCACGTCGCTGCTGCCGACCGTCTCGGCGAACGGGTTCACGAAGAGCGACAGCAGAGGAGCAAGAGCCATGATGGCGGCGAACCCCAGCGCCGATGCGCCGACCGCCGCCATGGTCAGCCCGCCGGCGAGGAGCCCCGCTGCCTCCAAGCCGATCGTGGCTGCGTACGCTCCGAAACGGCGGTGACCGGCGACCGAGCCTCGCGCCGTCGCCATGAGCGATCGACTGATCACGATTCCGGCCGTCACGACGATGTACCACGGGTCACCGTCGAAGAAGCGATCGAGGGTGACGGCAGTGAAGGCGACTCCGATCACGAGTGCCAGCGCAAACGAGCCGGCCATGTCCCGCCGCACGCGCACGATCCTGTCGTGCTCCCGAGTGACGGAGAGGGCTCGGGTCAGATGCTGTTCGGCGGGAAGCATCAGCACCGTGTAGAGCAGGAACATCAGCGTCCATAGAACGGCAACGGGTGCGAAACCGTCGGTGCCGAGGGTGCGGGCTCCAAGCGCCTGGTAGGCCAGAACCGCCACTGCGCTGAGGGCGGTGGCGATCACGATGAATGCGGTGCCAACGTTCTCACGTGAGCGGGTGGTGCGCGCTTGGGTCACCGGCGGGACGGTAATGGCCGACGGCCGTTGTACGGTGTCGTCGTGAACGCCGATCGAGCCGTCGAGATCGCCCAGGCCGGGCTGACGGAGGCCGCCGACCCGGACAAAGCGGGCCCCATGGCTGCGTACCTCAAGACCGACATGGCGTTCTACGGTGTCCAGAAGGCGGGGAGAACGCCCGTGGTGCGGGAGTTGAAGCGTTCCTGCCCACCCGATGATCGGTCAGACTATGAGGCCGTCGTGCAAGCGCTCTGGAGCCTTCCGCACCGGGAGGAGAAGTACCTGGCGATCGGGTATGCGAGGAGCTTCGATGCATACGTCGATGCCACGTCGATTCCGCTGTTTGCGTCGCTGATCGTCGAAGGCGCATGGTGGGATCTCGTGGACGAGGTGGCGATCAAACTCGTCGGTCGGGCCCTCGCCAAGGAACGGGCGATCGTCACTCCCATTGTGACTCCATGGATCGTTTCACCGGACCTCTGGCTGCGCCGGACCTCGATCATCTGCCAGATCGGCCACAAGGAGGCGACGGACATCGTGCTGCTGGACGGCGCCTGTGCCGGCAATCTCCCCGATGGGGACTTCTTCATCAGGAAGGCGATCGGATGGGCCTTGCGTGACTACGCACGCACGGCACCCGAGTGGGTCCGCGCATGGTGCACCAAGCACGCGGATGAGATGTCGGGCCTGTCGTACCGAGAGGCGACCAAACACCTCGCGTGAGGGGGCTCAGCCCACGAGACCGGCGTCGGCGAGAGGGTGGTAGCGGGCGACGACGATCCAAGGGACGTCTTCGATCGGAATCGGGCCGGTGGTTCTCCCGTCCGTCGAGGAGGCCGGGCGGTTGTCGCCGAGGAGCCACACGTGCCCGTCGGGGATCACCCAATCTCCGTCCGGTCGCGTGACCCCCGAAGCCCACCGGTCAGCGAGAAGGGCCCCTCCGATCGTGACACGCCCGCGAGCGATGGCAACGTGCTCGCCCGGCATCCCGATCACTCGCTTGACGAGGTTCATCCCGGATCCGGTCGGATCGTGATACACCACGATGTCGCCACGCTCCACGGGGCGGGTGCGCCGTTTGGCGATGACCCAGTCCCCGTTTCGCAGGGTGGGTTCCATCGATGCCTCGTGGATCGCGAAACGGCGAAGGAGCCCTCGAGCGAACAACACCACGATCGCCACGACGCCGACCGATGCCGTCGCAGCCAACCTTCGTCTCCGCACGGACCCTCCCCGCTCTTCGCGTGTTCGGACACGGTCGCGTGCTGCACGGTTACAGGCGTCGGTAGGGTTGGCGGGAAGGCAACCCTGGAGGGATCCGTGAACCTCATCCACCGTCTGCTCGCACCACGCCACGACGCCCATGCACACTGCGACCTGTTCTGCGGCGTGTACGACCCTGCCCAGGCCAAGATCGAGGCGATGTCCTGTCTCAAGGCCGCGCAGAAGTACCAGGACTCCGACGATGCCGTCTTCCGTGATCGCTGCATCATGATCAAGGAGGAACGCGCGGAGCTGGTCAAGCACCATCTCTCGGTCCTGTGGACGGACTTCTTCAAGCCTCACCACCTCGAGCAGTTCCCCAACCTCCACGACGTGTTCTGGTCGGCCATCAAGGCGGCGGGGGATGCGAAGAAGTCGATGGACCCCGCCGTCAGCCAGGAGATGATCGAGCTCATCGATCAGATCTCCGGAATGTTCTGGCAGACCGAGGAGTCGAAGGCGACAGGCGTCTACCCGCCGGCCTGATCGAGGCCGGACGCCACGAGCCGGGGCATCACGAGCCGGGGGATCACGAGCTAGGGATCACGA
>JASJCF010000043.1 GCA_030066265.1 Acidimicrobiia bacterium
GTTGTAGCGTCGCATGATCTCCTCAAAGGCGTGGATCGCTCGCTTGGAGCCCGAGTGGAGGACCGCCAGCTTCACTCGAGCGTCTCCGTAGCGCCCTCGGGCGATTCCATCTCTTCGATACGGCGCTCCGCAGCCGCCAATCGCATCTCCAACTGGTGAACGCGATCGAGCAACTCCGCGATCATCCCTCCAGGCCTGCCGTCGGGAGACGCACCTGGTGCCACGGCGTCTCCGGGCACGGCGCGTCGGAGCAGCTCGAGTTGTCCTCGTCGATTGCCAGAGCGGGCCAGCTCCCGTAGCCGACTCCAGTGGTACGCATTCAGTTGAAGTGGGTACCGATGCACGTCGGCCAGTCGGCGGTCGAGCTCCGCCTCCTCAGCTGCAGCAAGGGTCGGTGAGGCGGCCATCAGACGTGCGGCTGCACCAGCGAAGCACCCGCTTCAGCCAGGGCCTCGTACGAATCCACTGACACTCCGGCGCCAAAGCCTCCGTCGACCGCGATCGCCTGGCCGTTCACGAAGCTGCAGTCGTCGGCGACGAGGAAGTGAACCAGCGCAGCGACCTCGCTGGGTTGGGCGATGCGGGACATGGGAACCTGCATGTGTTCCATGGCGAGCTGGGCTTCACCCCCCTTGGCTCGCGCCATCGGCGTGTCGACGGACGTCGGGCAGATCGCGTTGACGCGGATGTTCTTGCCTCCGAGCTCGAGGGCGGCGGTCTTGGTGATGCCGACTGCTGCCCATTTCGACGCGACATACGGGGCTAGAAAGGGGACCCCCTCGAGGCCGGCGACCGACGAGACGTTGACGATGCTGCCTCCGCCCTCGTTCATCAGCGGAACACCGTGCTTGATGCCGAATACGACTCCCATCGTGTTGATCGAGTAGTTGAAGTCGAAGTTCGCTGCGTCCTGCTCGAGCAGGGTCTCGTAGCCGCGATTCACGCCGGCACAGTTGATGACGGCGTCGATGGGCCCGTAGGTGTCGTGCGCCATCTGCATGAGATTCGCAACGGATCCCTCGTCGGACACATCGGTTTGGCAGAATGTCGCACCGATCTCGTCGGCGATCGCTGTCCCGTCCCGGCGACCCGCTATCACGACATGGGCACCACAATCGCGGAAGCGCTTCGCAACCTCGAGTCCGATGCCGGAGGTTCCGCCCGTGACGACCGCCACCTTGTCCTTCAGATCGAAGTAATCGCTCATCGTGTCCTCCTGATCAGGTCCTGCCCCTGCCATCGGTCGGGCGCATCGCCGACCGGTGTGCCGGTGATTCGGTTGTAGGTGTCCGGGCGCCGTTGGTGCAGCAGCGGGAAGAGCTCACGCCAGTGGTCGAGGTCGGAGGGCTCGAGATCGACGACGAGGACCTCCGGTTCGGTCCGAGACGCCCGGGCCAGGATCTCGCCGCTGGGGGCGCAAACGAAGCTGCTGCCGTAGAAGGGAATGCCATTCTCCTCGCCGACTCGGTTGGCCGCTGCTACGAAGACCCCGTTGGCGATCGCATGGCCTCGCATGACGGTCTCCCAGGACGGCTGGCTGTCCATGTCGGGATCTGTCGGCTCGGCGCCGATGGCGGTCGGGTAGCAGATGAGCTCGGCTCCTTCGAGTGCGTAGATCCTGGCGAGCTCGGGGAACCACTGGTCGTAGCAGGTCGGTGCGGCGAGCTGGACCGACCCGAGGTCATGGACGGGATACTCGTCATAGCCACCGAAGAAGTGAGTCTCGTAGTACCCCTCTCCCGACGGGATGTGCACCTTCCGCGTGTAGTGCTCGAGCGTTCCGCTCGGGCCGTGGACCGTCGCCGTGTCCCAATACTCGCCGGTCTCGTCGATCTCGTAGATGCTGCCGATGACGGTGATCCCGTTATCGGAGGCGAAGCGGGAGAACGCCAGGTCAGAAGGTCCACCTCGCAGCGGCTCGGCCCAACTGAACCCGACGTCATCGGTCACGCCGGCGAAGTACGGGCCGATCGAGAACTCCTGGAGGAGGACGAGGGTCGCTCCCTGCTCGGCGGCCTGAGACACGAGATCCGCCTGCTGCTCGACCATGGACTCCTGGTCTCCGGTCCAAGCCGTCTGTGTCAATCCGAATCGAACGGGCTTCATATCGCTCCTCCGATCGCTTCGAGATGAGCCGGGATGATGTCTCGAGCAAAGACCTCGTCCTGGGTTTCCGGACGCTTGATCCACTCCGCCGAATCACCGCTCACGAGCACCATCCCGGGCCGCGGCAGGGCGTTGAAGTTGCAGGTATAGGGCTCGATATACGAGCCCGTGTTGAGGAAGGTGAGGATGTCTCCTGTCTCGATGTCGGGCACGGGTGCCTGCTCGACCAGACACTCGTAGTTGCAGGTGATGCCAGCGATGTCCGCGACGTTCGTCGACTCGGCATCGGCCTTGTTGGCGAACAGGTAGTCGAATGGCGGCTCGACGTTCAGGCCACCGATGCTCAGAAACACCTCGCTCGTGTCGGTCTCGAGCCAATACCTGTCGATGTGCTCGGTCTCGTGTTTGACGACGTGCACCTTCGCGATGTGGATACCGGTCTCGTTGTGCAGCCCGCGGCCAGGCTCGACCTCGATCAGCATGCCGTCGAGGTCATAGCCCCGTGAACCCATCTCGGTGCGGAAGGTGTCGGTGATGACACGTGCGTAGTCGTCGATCGAGGGACTCTCGTAGTCCGTCACGGCGACACGAGTCTCCCGGTCGAGGATTGCGGCCATGCCGCCCCCGAAGCTGACGATGCTCGGTGTCCACTCGCCTCCCGCCTCGTCACGGATCCTGTCGATCATCCGCACCATGCCGGTCACCAGCGACCTCCAGAAGTCGAGCTTCTTGCTGTGCCTGCCGGCGTGCGAGTGGACCCCGACGAGGTCCACGTTGGGTAGCTCGATGGCCCGCTTCACCATCGGCAGCATCTCCGCCGTCGGGATGCCGTACTTCACCGTCTGCGTCATGTCGCGTACAGTGCGGTTCGGGAAGAAGTCCGACGGCACCTCGAAATCTTCGAGGTACGGCTTCACTCGCAGCAGCACCGGCACGGTCGTGCCTGCTCGCTCGGCTTCTTCCTGGCAATACTCGAGCTCAATCGGGCTGTCGAGGATCACGTGACAGCCGACTTCGACGGCGCGTGCGATGACGGCTCTGCTCTTGATGGAGCCGTTGACGGCGAGGTCGTCGGGATCGACTCCTCCGCGCAGGGCGAGCTCCAGCTCTCCCATCCCGAAGGTGTCGCACCCGGCGCCTTCCCGTGTGAGGATTCGACGGATTGCCGTGTTCGGGTTCGCCTTGATGGCCGCCATGATGCGTGCCCGACCCTCGGGCCAATGGCGTTCGAACGCCTCCCGGTACTCCCGGAGGTTGCTCACGAGCTGACGCTCGGAAACCACGAACAACGGGGTACCGAATTCCTCGGCCAGCTGGGCGACATCTCGGTCCTCGATGAAAAGGCGCCCGTCACGGATCGAGAGGCTCTCACTCATGTGCTGGGTCATCGTGCCCTCCTGTGGTGTCATCGTGTCTGAGCTGTTGTGGGGTGCCGCCGCGACCGGTGGCCGTCCCCATTGCAGCGACCGCTGCCACTGAGATTGCCGCATCCTCGGGGTGCTCGGATTCGCCGTCCGCAGGAGAATCGATCCTGAGGAACAGCCCGATCACGAAGGCGGCGACGCCAAAGCCGGTCGCAACCCACGCAAGGGTGTCGAATCCCGCCTGGTTGGCGAGCCAACCCGCGAGGAACGCACCGAGGATGCCTGCCAGGTTGGTTGCACCACCCTGGAAACCTTGGCCGGCTCCCGGGCCGATGGGGGACGTCTTGGCTGCGATCAGCGAGGTGTTCACCTCGAAGAATGGGTAGACGACGATCATCAACCCGTACAGCAGCATCGCGGGAACCTGGAGTCCGTCGCCTCCAGCAAGGGACAACACTGCGAGTCCCGCCGCCGTCGCAGTTCGGACCCCGATCGCGACCATGAACGGCAGTTTCGAGCCTGAACTCGCTGCCCAACGGCCGCTGACCGGATACAGCGGCGCCGAGATGAGGACTGCGACCGCCATGGTGATAGCCGCAGCTTCGGGATCGATCTTGAATACCTCGCCGAGATAGTTCGGGTACTGCGATTCGATGATCTGCTCGCCGAACTGCGACAGGAAGTTGATGAGCAGAAAGAGCCCGAACGCCGAGAAGACGATCGTCGCCATCTTGCTTCCGCCCGCTGAACCAGTCTGGGTACTCACCGCCGGCGGGTTGGAGTCGAGGAACATGCGAGTCCGTTCGGCTGGTGCTTTGGTGAGGGGCCACGCAGCCACGAAGCCGACGGCTGCAACAGCCGCAAGCATCAAGAACAGGTCCGAGAAGCTCACACCCGCTGCGAGGAGGGCGGCGATGATGCCAAGTGCCAGGAACTGCCCGAACGGCAACGACATCTGCAGTAGACCCATCCGTTTGGCCACGCTGTCCTCCGACAGCCCGCTTCCGGCGAGCATGCTGAGGTTGGCGACGATGATGAGGCCGCCGCCCGTTCCGAACAGGAGGGCACCGACGACGTACGTGAGCTCCTGCTCTGCGAACGACATGGTGATCGATGCCAGGATCAAGGAGGCAAGGCCGACGAGGATCATCTCGCGGTGGATGCGGAAGCGATCCGCCAGGCCACCGAAGATCGGACTCAGCAGAGCTACGAACGGCAGGAGGCCGACCACCATGCCTGCGTCGGCGGGTGTGCCACCCTGCGACAGGATCATCGGAGCAACGAGGAAGGCGGCGCCCCCGGCGTTGACGAAACCGACAACGCCCTGGGATACGAACCACGTCTCGTAGTTAGCGCCGATCGTTGCGATGGCTGGCCGGTCGCTCATCTCAGAGACCAGGCATCATCCCGCCGGACACGGGAATGGCGATGCCCGTGAGGTAGGCCCCTCCGGACATTGCGACACCCACCACGACCTCGGCGATCTCCTCCGGTTCGGCTGGACGGCGGAGCGCTATCCCGGCGTTCTCCATCTCCGCCGCCTCGACGACCGTGATGCCTTCCGCCTCAGCAATGGCCTCGTAGGCAACCTGGAGCATGTCGGTGTTGATGGCGCCGGGCGCAATGACGTTGGCCCTGATCCCGGATGGGCCGTATTCGAGTGCGAGCTGCTTCGTCAGACCCACGATGGCGTGCTTGGTTGCGGTGTACGGATACGGCATGCCCGGGTTGGCCCCGATCCCCGCCATCGAGGAGATGTTGACGATCGATCCTGAGCCTCGTTCGGCCATATGAGGTAGCACGGCCTCACAGAAGGCGACCGTTCCCTTCACGTTCACGGCCCAGTTGAAATCCCACGATCGCTCATCGTTCTCGAGGAACACCGCAGAACCGACGCCGACGCCTGCGTTGTTGACGAGATAGTCGACGCTGCCCAGTTCATCAATGGTCCCCGCAACGCCAGCCAGGATGGCTTGAGGGTCCGTGGTATCTGCGAGCAGAAGGTGCGACCGCACGCCGAGCTCCTCAACGGCCGCCGCAGTTGCCTCGAGGCCTTCCCTCGACTTCGGGCGCCCACTGACGGCGACGTCCACACCCGCCTTGGCGAAGGCAATCGCGATTGCCCGCCCCAATCCTCTCGGTTTCGTAGCGCCTGTGACGATCGCTACTTGGTTCATGTCGCTCATTGGGCTCCTCTCGCCGTCGCGCATTGCGCAACCATTTGAACCTGAATCAGGCGCTTCAGGCATCGCTGTCCTCTTCGTGGTCGCTGGCCGATCACCATCCGCTAGATCTCGACCGGTAGCGAGAGCACGTAGATCAGTGTTCCCGCAAACACCACGGCCGCGACGCCAAGGGCGGCCGTCTGATACGTCGGGTTTCTCAGCTTTCCCGAGAGCGCTGCGAAGAACAGCGCTATTGCGAAGAGCACGGCGGACACGACGTAGTTGTCCGAGTTCTGGTTCGCCGTCGCTGCATCTTTGGCTTTGGCAACGGCGACGTCTTGCAGCTCGTCCGCCCGTAAGGCGTCGGCGAGCACGTACTCATCCATCTCGAACGGCGTTGGAGGCGCGGCTGGATCCTCGAAGGGGCTCGTCGACAGCCAAGCGTCGACAGCGGGGCGGAATTCGTCGCGGAAGCGCTCGAACACGAACCCGGAGATCGTGTCGGGCGTTGGTTCATAATCGGCCGAGTCTGATGGCTCAGGAATCACACCCCGTTCGATGTCGGCTACAACAGAATCGAGCCACCACTGGAACGTGCCGACATCGACCTGGGCCTCCTGGCCGGCTCGAGTCGATGCGCGCACGGATTCCGTACGTGCTGCTCCTGCCTCGCTGAAGCTCGTTGCCTGCACTCCGCTCCACTTCGAGGACTGAAATCCTGCCCATGCAATTGCGATCGCGGCCAGCGCAAGCATCACCGTCGCCAGCAACTCAAACGTGTCGCGTTCGCCACTTGCTCGCCCCCCCACGGGTGCGGGCGCATCCTCCTCCGGCCCGATATCCGGATCGCCGGTTCTCGCTGTCTCGTCGGTCACTTCCTGGGCCTCCGCCGTTTCTCTGCTTGTCTCGATCGACTTCGACGTCCACTCGCGTAGATATCCACTTCCCGGTCGACAGAGGCGACCGCGTTCGCGTGGCGCCCGCCGATCCGTTCCGAAGCGCCGACGACGATCGCCTTCCCTTCACTGGTACTCATGGTCTTCGTTTCTCTCAATACCGGTCGAGGAAGGCCTGAACGCCGGGGCCGATGGAGTTGAGCCACACTTGTCGGGACATCTCCTTGAGCTCGGGCGAGCATTCGGCTTCATCGATTACCAGGCGGCTACCCAAGCCCCGGAAGCCCGGTGGGAGTCGATCCCAGTTCGTCGTGGAGCCGGCCTCGGGGCTCGACGCGTCGCGGTACACGTAGTAAACGTGGCCCACCTGGTTGAAGCAGATCCGCGCAAGACACATCGGACACGGTTCCTGCGACGTGAAGAGCGTGTAGTCGCGCATGCGAGGTCTGGGGTTGTCGCAGAGCTGGTCTTCGAGTTGGTTGAGCAGCACCATCTCGACGTGGAAGTCCGTCCGGTGGTAGGGCGCGATCGCTTTCGATTGGTCCCGGTGGATCAGCGTGTCGCCTCGATACAGGCACCCGCCGACAGCGATGTTCCCTGCGCGACCGGCGCGGATGCCCTCCTCGATCGAGATGATCGATGCGACATCGTGCCGAAACGTGCCCGGCTGTGGAACGTAATCCCGGAGTTGCTCCTCGAGCTCGTCGTACGTGAACGCCGGAGACTCGAACTCCAGGCTGGGTGCCTCGTCTGCCATCGGGTCAGGCCTTCTGGGATTCCCAGTCGGCCCGGAGGCTCTCCTCCGTCATACCGTGGCGACCGGCCTGCGTGGTGAACCAGGGTCCCCAGTGCGACTCGAGGACCTCAACGGTCTCGGCATCCGAGAGGATGCTCCGCCAGCCGCGAGCGCCCGGCATGCGTGGATTGCGGCTACCAGGCATCGGCTGGGTGTTGACGATCGCCTGTGCGTAGCGGTCCGACTTGGCCTTGACGTCTTCGATGGGGCCGAAGTGCGAGGGATCGATGCAGAGGTAGAAGCTGCCTCCGACCGAAGTGGTCAGAGCCGAGGGATCGGTGGCCGTCCGTATGTCCGTCAGCGAGGAGACCTCTGGCGTGATGGTCCCGACTGGGTTGATGATCGACTGCAACGCCTCGGCGAAGAGGTTCATCATGTACAAGCGGGGCTCGTGCAGGTTCTGGAACGCCGTTTGGTCGAATACCCGACCATATCCCTCGATCGGAATCGCATACGGTGCCAGGTCGTCACCTCGCTCGCCGCTTTCAGGATCGATGACCGAGTCGTACTTCACCTTGGTGCCCTGGAGCACCGCCTGGGCAGTGTCGCCGTCGTACCACTCACAGAGCTTCGTGCTCATCCACACGGGCGGCTCCTCACCTCCGGGGGCGATGCCGTCCCACGGTGGAACGGAAATCGTGTTGCCCATCCCACCGAGGGGGGAGTTCATGGGAACCGAGTTGTTGGATGTCAGAGCGAGGCAGTCCTCGAGGTACGCCAACCAAGCGTACGAGCCGAAGCTCCCACCGTCGTTGTGGTTGCCGCCGAACGCGATGGCGATCCCGTGTTCCTTCGCCTTGGCGATGGCAGCCCGTGCCATCTTGGTCAGTGTCCAGTAGCCACTGGACTTGTTCCCGTCGAATGCGATCCACGTCGGGCCTTCTCCGACCACCTCCGGCTCGGCATTGATGTCGAGCATCCCCTGCTGGAGTGCGATGTCGATGGCCTCGTAGACGCCGAGGCCCTGATTCAACTTGCCCTGCCGCATGCCGATGAGGAGGGCGTCGGCGACTGCGTCGGCGTGCTCCGCGGAGGCGCCTTCCGCCATCCAAACGGTCTTCAGGCAGTAATGCATGAAGTCGGCGTTGACCGTCTTCGTCTTCACTCCGGACATGAGGTTCCTTCCTCGTGGTTGCTGGCCTAGGACCAGTACTCGTCTTTGGCGTGCGACATGAGCTGCAGGATGTCCATGCCCATGTAGGCGGCGTTGAACGCGGTAACGCCGTCGTGGTCGTACAGCGGGGACAGCTCGCAGACATCGCCACCGACCACGTTCAGGCCTTTGAGGCCATACAGGATGCGGCGAGCGTCGGCGGCCGACGGACCTCCGGGCACCAGATCTGCGACGCCCGATGCGTAGGCGGGATCCAGGCAGTCGAGGTCGAAGGTGATGTAGGTCGGATTGTCTCCCACGATGTTCTTGACCTCCGCAACCAGGGCGTCGAGATCCCCGTAGACGACCTCCCAACCCGTGAACTTCCGCAGCGGTGAATACCACTCGTAGTTCGGGATCGGGGTGCGGATGCCGATCGACACCGACCGCTCGAGGTCGATCGCCCCCTCCTTGTTGAGGAGGTACATGGCGTTCCCGTGGGTGACCAGATCGTCGATCTCGAAGGCATCCGGATGTGCGTCGAACTGGATGACGGACAGCGGTTGACCGAGCTTGTAGAAGTACTCACGGATGATCATGATCGGCAGGGAGTGCGCCCCGCCCACAAACAGCCCGAACACGCCGGCGTCGAGCATCTCTCGAACCCGCGTCTGTGTCTGGGTGATGAGGAGCTCGTCGAAGGGGCCGAATGACACGTCTCCGGCGTCAATCACCTTGTGGCGGCGCGCGAACGACCATTCCCATGGCCACGGCCCGGTGTGATCGAAGGCCCACAGCCACTTCGCGGGCCACAACGACGCCTCGCGGAACGCTCGGGGCCCACCGCGCTGGCCAGTGCGCATTGTCTGCGTCAGGTCGTCGGGTACACCCATGATCGCGAAGTCAGCGCCGTCGTAATCGTCCGTGCGTTCCGATCGGAACGCGGTCATGTCCCCGAGGGTTGGCATGGGATCGTTCACGACCAGTCCCGTCACGAGACTGATCGCTCCCTCATCCGCCTCGGGAATCTTGATCTCGGGCCGACCCGATGTGTGGTTGCCGCTCACGGTGAACTCCGGTTGTTGAGCCAGCCGGCATTCTCCGGGACGATCGGGTGACGCGACCATCACCCGAGCGGGGTGATTCAGCCCACGAGGCCGAGTTGTCGGGCTCGCTCGACTGCCCTCCCGCGGGATCTCACGTGCAGCTTGCGGTAGATCGACTGAGTGTGGGTCTTGACCGTGTTGCGCGAGACGAACAGATTCTCGGCGATCTCAGACTGGGTCAGTTGCGTGGCAGCCAACAGTCTCAGCACGCTCAGCTCGCGATCAGTGAGGTGTTCGAGGGCCGCAGCATGGGCGAGCGGACGTTCCTGGGCACATCTGCGTCTGGCCTCGGCGATCAAGGCGTCGTAGTGATCGCCGACCTCGCCGGCCTCGTCAGCGCGGATCTCTGCGGCACGCACGGCCTCAGCGGCATCGCGCCGATTGCCCATCACCCGATGGCATTCGGCGATTCCCAGCATCGACCGAATGAAGGGATATGGCTCGATCATGCCGGAGACACCCGTCGCCGCCACCTCGAAGCGATTGAGCGCGGTCTTGGGATCTCCTGCGTCCAGTTCGACAAGGCCAGCAGCAATCTCGTGCATGGCGATCCACGGGATGTGGTCGAATCCGCTTTCGGATCTTCGTTGGCGGGCCCGTTCGGAGAGTTCCCGCGCACGATCAAACTCGCCGAGGTCCGCTGCGGCGATTGCGGCACCTCCCAGGGTCGGGATGGCGAAGACCTCCGGCAGGGCACGACTCGCTTCCAGCCATGCCCGATACGTTCCCTTCGCATCTCCCGCGGCATCGCATGCGACCCCGGTCCCTGCAAGTGCGAAGGCGTACCACGGGCTGCTCGGAGGCGTCAGCCGCATCGCCTCGGCTGCGTAGTACGACGAACTCGATTGGTCGGTGGGCATCAGCGCCCTGTTCACAGCTGCCGCCTGTTCGCTCGATTCCGAGCCGTCGGGCAGCGGCCCGGTCGACTCGCGGGCGTCGAGCAGACCCATGACCCTATCTCGATTCGACAGATCACCGACCAACCCGTAGAACCATCCGAGGGTCACCAAGACACGTTCGTCGTGGTCTCGGATCCGCGCGGGAAAGGCAGACGCGTGCTCGAGGAGCGACTCGATCCGCCCGGACTCGACGAAGCCGAGCCAGCTGGCGTTGAGGAACTCCGCGCCCCGGTCCCAGTCCTCTGCGCGCACAGCGCATACAATCGCCTCCTCGGCGTAGTTCCGCGAGGCGTGCCAATCAGCAATCTCGGCCAAGCGATTGCGCGTCCCGCCCGACAGGGGCACATCTGAGAGTGCGCCGCGAACGAGGTCATGGATCTTGAACCATCCTGCGCCGAGGTCAACAATCGCCAGCCGCTCTCTCTCGTCGCTCCTGAGGAAGTGCGCGGCTTCCGGCAGGAGCTCGTCGACCATCGCAGCGCTGAAACGATCGAGGCCTGCCAGCAGAGCTACTGCGGGCAAGTCTTCGACGTCCACGAGATCGACGACCTCGGATCTGATGTAGTCAGCGATGGTGGAGTCCGTCTCCGGGGGAACCGGTGCCGTGCCTCCTACATCCGCGATTCGGGAGGCGTAGAGGCGCAAGGGTGCCGCCCAACCGCCCGCTATCTGGTGAATCGCCTCGCGGCTCTGAGCATCCAAACCATCGCCCGCCACCCCGCTGACCAGGGCCTCGGCTTCGTCGGGCATGAACCGAAGATCGGCCGACGAGATGTGAATCGCCCGTCCGTTCACGACGGCCCTCGTCTCGGAGCGCGTGAGCCCGGCGCGAGAAGCTGTTGCGACGGTGGTTCCGGCGGGCGCACCATCCAGCAGGAGGTCGATTGCCTCGCGGCCGAACGGTTCGATGAGGTGGAGGTCGTCGAGGCAGATGACGACTCGAGCGTCGACCAGCGCCAGGTCATCGAGGAGCAACGGGACGACAGTGTCCACGACGTCGGAACCACCTACGAGCGCGCCCCTCGCCTCGAGACCAAGCTCCGGGCTCGATCGCTGGAGACTCTCGAGGAGATGGCCCCAGAAACGCGCTGCGCTGTTGTCGCGTGGATCGATGCTCATCCATGCGGTGATCGAATCGAGCTGACGGTCCTGCGCCCAGCGCGTGAGGAGCGAGGTCTTCCCGCTTCCAGCGGGCCCCGTGATGGCGATGCGACTGTATCGGTCCGGATCCAGAGAGCCGGTGAGGCGGTCACGTTCGATCCACCACTGCGGCAGCGGTGGTGTCCGAATCTTGGAGCCGATGAACGCAACACGGCGCGGCTTGGCCGCATCAGTGGCAACTTCGTTGTGGTGCTTTGCTGTCATGTGGCCTCCTCCACATCACAGAAGTACGAAGCGGGCGCCGTACGAACGACGCTGACCACCTCCGAACCATAACTGCACGGTATGCGGCATAAACACGCGACCACCGGTGTCTCGGGCAGGACTCACGGAGTCGCTATCGGATTCGTTGCCGGGCCCCATCCCAGACGTCGCCATCTTGCTCACCGATCTCGGGGATCTGAGCACCCGCATTCACCCCGTTCGGGTGATGGTCAGCTCGCCCGCGTAACGCAGATAATCGGCCGCACATGACCGAACGACCTGATCCGGAGCAGGCTCCACTCTCTGCGCCCAGTGCTCCAGATGCGAAGACGCGTCGCAACGCTCTCATTCAAGGGGCGGTAGCGATCGTGATCCTCGTCGTCGTCTTTGGGTTCGTACTGCCACAGGTCATCGACTATCGCCAGGTGTGGGACACGATCACGTCCCTCGAGTGGTGGCAAGTGGCCGTCCTCGTGATCGCTGGGCTGATCACGTATCTCCCGGAAGGGGCGTTGTACGCCCTGCTCGTGCCGGTTCTGAGCTACCGACGGGGAGTTGCAGCATGGGTGGCTTCAACTGCCGTCGCCTCGACGATCCCGGCGGTGGATCTCGTGGTGCGATTCGGGATGTATCGATCGTGGGGAGCCTCCGTCGAAGGCTCGACGCTGGGCATCGTCTTGTCGGGTGTCTTCGACAACATCGTCAAGTTCTCACTGCCGGTGATCGCAATCCTCGCCATTGCCACAGGCGGTGTCGGAGACTTCGATGGCGGGCTGACCCTGATCGCTCTCATCGCCCTCGTTGTGCTCGTGGCGACCGTCGTTGTCGTCGTGGGTGTAGTCCGGAGCGAAGGGTTCACCCGCACCCTTGCCAGGAGCATCGAAAAGGCTGCCAACTGGGCCTTGACCCGCATCAAGAAGGACCCGATCGAAAACATCGAGGGACGTGTGATCGACGTTCGAGACTCCGCCATCGACCTCGTCAGGAGCGTGTGGCTTCGAGCAGGCCTCGCATCCGCAGCCGGGAAGCTATGGACGTTCGTGATCCTCCTCCTTTCGCTTCGTATGGTCGGTCTTGGCGAGGAGATCATCTCGACGAGAGACGCATTCATCGTTTGGGCAATCGTGCTCCTGCTCGGGTCCATCCCGCTGACGCCTGGTGGTGTGGGTTTCGTGGAGATCGGATTCCTGTTCCTCTTCACCCAGATCGCTGGTGACCAATACGCCAACACAATCGGTGCCGCTGTTGCCCTGTATCGGGTCGTGCAATGGGCGATGCCCATCCCGATCGGGTGGGGTGTCGTTTGGCGGTGGCGTCGAGACATTGAGGCAGGACGACTTCCAGACCCATTCGTCGTCAACAACGGCGAGGCAACCGGTTCCGCGAGCTAGGACGCATCAATGACCGAGGGAGCAGAGCAGTCACGGTCGAGGACGATCGTCCAGATCGTGGTGGGGGTCGTCGTCCTCGTCATCCTCTTCGGCTTCGTCCTGCCACTGTTCATCGACTATGAGCTCGTGTTCGAGGCCATGCGCTCCCTCGAGCCGTGGCAGATCGCGACCCTCCTCGCACTTGCTCTGATCCGACTCCCGATCGAATCGTCGTTATACACCTCGTGCATTCCCGGCCTGAGTTTCGGTGGCGGATTGCGTTCCTATCTCGCATCAAACACCGTCGCCGATCTCGCACCGCCGCCCGCAGACCTCGCGGTGCGGTTCGGGATGTACAAGACGCTCGGTGTGGGAACTGAGGCGGCGGGCGTCGGGATCATTCTCTCCGGGTTCTTCTCGATCGGCGCAAGGCTCGTTCTTCCGGTGATTGCACTGCTTCTCGTGGTTGCGACAGGTCCTGCCGATGAGACGACCTGGGTCTTGATGCTTCTTGGCGCCGGAGCCTTGCTCGGCGGCGGAACGCTCATCTTTCTCATCCTTCGCTCGGAGCAGTTCACCTACCGTGTCGGGTCTTGGGTGGGCCGGGTCGCCGAACGGGTCGCCGAACGGTTGGGCCGCGAGGTGGACGCTGAGAACCTCGGCACGTTGGCGACCGGCTTCCGGGGTCGTTTGATCGGAACCCTTCGGTCGCGTTGGCCCCACGCATCGCTTGCGGTCATCGGAAGCCACGTCATGGGTTACTCGATCTTGCTGGCGTCGATGCGGTTCGTCGGTATCAGCGCAGAGCAGATCGACGCCGTCGACCTGCTCGTTGCGTACGCGATCGTTCGGCTGATCACGCTGATTCCGATCACGCCTGGAGGCATCGGGGTCGCCGCTGCCGGCTACATCATCATCCTCGGGGCAGGCCAGGATCAAGCCCTATCGAACCTCATCGGTGCTGCGAGCTTCATCACTCGGATCTTCGTGTGGCTCGTTCCGTTGCTCATCGGCATCGTCCCATTGCTCGGCTGGCGCCGGAGGATGAGGGTCTCCGAACCGGAATCGGAGACAGCTGAATGATC
>JASJCF010000044.1 GCA_030066265.1 Acidimicrobiia bacterium
CTCGGGCGTCACCGACTCGGCGTCCGGATTCGAGTTGTCCTCCATGGGTCGCAGCATACGTTCAGTGCCGGGTTCTCGGGTCAGGTACGCTGGCCCGTCGATGAGCCAGACTGCGACAGAGCCCCGATCGAGTGAGCAGCAACGACCCCGTCGATCGTGGTGGAAGACCGCCCTGTGGGTCCTGCTGGCCCTCGTGATCATCGCACTGGTGACCGTTGCCCTGTTCCTCCGCTTCTCGGTTCGCAGGGCATTTCCCCAGACGTCCGGGACGATCGCGGTTGCGGGCTTGGCCGGCGAGGTCGAGGTCATACGTGACGCGATGGGTGTTCCCCACATCTACGCGGACACGGTGGAGGACCTCTTCCTCGCCCAAGGATTCGTCCATGCCCAAGACCGGTTCTGGCAGATGGACTTCTGGCGTCACATCTCGCACGGCCGTCTGTCGGAGATGTTCGGCTCCAGCCAGCTCGAGACCGATTCGTTCCTGCGAACGCTGGGGTTCACCGATCTCGCGCAGCGCCAGTATGCGGCGGAGTCAACGGAGAATCAGGCGATCCTGGACGCATATGCCGGCGGCGTGAACGCGTACCTCGAGACGAACTCACCGAGCGATCTGTCCTTCGAATACTCGGTGCTCGAGCTCCTGAACCACAGCTACGAACCCGAGCCCTGGGACGGCGTCGACTCCCTCGCCTGGGGCAAGGTCATGTCCTGGGATCTCGGCGGGAACATGCGAGCCGAGATCGGCCGTGCCATGGCTCTCGCGAGCCTCACCCCCGAACGTGTCGACCAGATCTTCCCCGCCTACCCCGGGGATCGCCACCCCTTCATCCTTCCCGACGGATCAGCACCCCTAGCCCTCGAAGCCGGCGTCGTCACCGCCCCGGACGCCATCGCAGAGCTCGCCGCAGTGAGTCGGTCGGTCCGAGCGATCGACGACGTCACCGGAGGAGGCGGGGAAGGCATCGGCTCGAACTCGTGGGCTCTGTCGGGGGTCAACACCCCCACCGGGGCGCCGATGCTGATGGACGATCCGCATCTCTCCATCCAGATGCCCTCCATCTGGTACCAGGTGGGCTTGCACTGCCGGGTCGTCAGCGCCGAATGTCCCTTCGATGTCGCCGGTTTCAGCTTCGCCGGCGTCCCTGGCGTGATCATCGGACACAACGCCGACATCGCGTGGGGATTCACGAACACCGGCCCCGATGTGCAGGACCTGTACATCGAGAAGGTCAACCCGGCCGACCCGAATCAGTACGAGTTCGAGGGTGCGTGGCTCGACATGGATGTGCGGACCGAGACAGTTCGCGTTGCGGGAGGAGAGGATGTCTCGCTCGAGATCCGATCGACCATCCACGGACCGATCATCTCGGAGGTGTTCGAGCCGCTGGAGGACTTCGGCTCCTCCGGTCTCGACGTTCCCCAGCAGTATGCCGTGGCTCTGCGGTGGACCGCCCTCGATGACGTGCCTTCGATTGCGGGCCCGATTCTCGCGATCAATCGCGCGGCGACATTCGAGGAGTTCAGGGAGGCTGCCCGGCTCTTCAGTGTTCCGGCGCAGAACCTGCTCTACGCCGATCGGGCGGGGAACATCGGGTACCAGATGCCGGGCAACGTCCCGATCCGTGCGTCGGGCGACGGTCGCTACCCGGTGCCGGGCTGGACCGGCGAGCACGAGTGGACGGGGTTCGTGCCGTTCGACGAGCTGCCGTTCTCGTACAACCCTCCGTCGGGCTACATCGTGACGGCGAACAACCAGGTGATCGACGATTCCTATCCCCACCTCATCACGAAGGATTGGGCATATGGATATCGAGCACAGCGAATCGTCGATCTCGTCGGCTCCAACCTCGGGATCGGCCTCGACGGCCATCGGACGATCCAGTTCGACAGCTACGACCTGTCGGCGGAGTACCTGCGGCCGTTCGTGCTGGAAGCCGTGCGCCGTGGAATCACGGAACCCGACGAAACCCAGCAGGCTGCGCTCGCCGAGCTGACGTCCTGGGATCTCCAGCACTTCGCAGGGAGCACCGGCGCTGCGATCTGGAATGCGACCTGGCGGCACATCCTCGCTCGGACATTCCACGACGAGCTCGTGGAGGACCTCTGGCCGGAGGGCGGATCCCAATGGTTCGAGGCGGTACGAGGGCTCGCCCCGATCCCGGATGATCCGTTCTGGGACGACGTCACGACTCCTGAGACCGAAGACCGGGACACGGTGCTCGCCGCGGCGTTCCTCGAGGCGGTCGTCGCGCTCAAGGACGAGTTGGGCTCGGACGTGTCCGACTGGACTTGGGGCGACCTGCACAGAGCCACGTTCCGCAACGGCTCGCTCGGTGACACGGGCATCGGCTTGATCGACGACCGGTTCAACCGCGGCCCGTACCCGGCAAGCGGTGCAACCTCGGTCGTCAATGCCGTCGGATGGGACGCGTCCGAGGGCTACGAAGTCACCTGGCTCCCTTCGATGCGCATGCTCGTCGACCTCGGGGATCTCCGTCGATCCCTCGCCGTCCACACGACGGGCCAGTCGGGCCACATCGACCATCCGCACTACGACGACATGATCCCCCTCTGGCTGTCGGGCGAGAACGTCCCCATGCTGTGGGACCGATCCGACATCGAGGCCAACGCCGAGGCGACGTTGGTGTTGGAGCCGGGGGAATAGGGCTGTCGGCTATCAGCTCTTGGCCATCAGCTGAGGAGCTGGCAGTGAGTCTCCGTTCCCGAGTCTCGAGTTCTGAGCCAAGAAGCTGAGGAGCTGAGGAGCTGAGGAGCTGAGGAGCTGAGGAGCTGAGGAGCTGAAGCGAGCTCGCACGTAGTGGTTGTTGACTCTCCCCCACCTCCGGTGGGGGAGATGGCGGTAGCCAGAGGGGGCCAGCCCACCACCTCGCACGGGCCTGAGATCTCATTGGGATCGCCGACCACCTGAGCGCACTACGCCTGCCCCCTCTGTCCATCGGGCTCCGCCCTCGGACATCTCCGCCGGCGAAGCCGGGGGAGAGTGACTCACGTCGATGCGGAGAAGGTGACTGAGTGCCAGCCTTCGGCGCCGTCGGGGCGGGGCGGGACGGGGGGCTCGGGCTGGGTGAAGCCGGTTCCGTCGGTTGCACGGACGCGCAGCGTGTGATTGCCATCTGCGAGGTCCACGTCGAGCTTCCACTGGACCCACGCATCGGCTGAGAGGGGTTCGGTGAGCTCGGCCTCCGTCCAGGGGCCATCATCGAGCTGCACCTCCACGGCGGCGATCCCCTTCGTGGGCGCCCATGCCACTCCAGCGGCTGCGTAGGAACCGGCAGGGACCGCCTGACCCCTGCGCGGACGGTCGATGCGAGACTGCGTCTTGATCGGCGCCTCCTTCGCCCATCCCCTCGGGATCCAGTAGCCGTCGAAGGCGTCCCAGGTCGTCAGTTCGATCTCCCGCAGCCACTTCGTGGCGGACACGTAGCCGTAGAGGCCCGGAACCACCAGCCTTGCAGGGAATCCGTGCTTTGCGGGAAGCACCTCGCGGTTCATGCCCACGGCGACGAGGGCGTCCCGCCCATCGAATGCGACGTCCGTGGGGAAGCCCGCCGTCCAGCCGTCGACGGACCGCCCGACGATCTGGTCTGCACCGGCTTGGACCCCCGCCATGTCGAGGATGTCGCGCAGCGGCACGCCTGTCCACAGTGCGTTCCCGACGAGATCGTCGCCGACCTCGTTCGACACGCACGCCAACGTCACGTAGCGCTCGACGAGCGGCATCTCGTTGATCTCGGCGTAGCTCAACTCGACCTCTCGATCGACCAAGCCCGTGATCCGAAGGCTCCAGTCGTCGGGATCGACCGTGGGCACCACGAGCGCTGTGTCGATCCGATAGAAGTCGGCTCCGCTCACGACGATCGGCGACAACGAGGTCAGCCCGAAGTCGTTCTCGGCTGTGGGATCAGCCTGGCGCTCCACCGGCTCGGGCAGGATCAGCGCAGCGCGTTGGGCCTCTGCCCGACTCTGCACCATGGCCCTGCCGACGCCGACAGCGATCACCGCAACGGTCGCTGCGCCTGCGAGGCCGACAACGAACCGACGACGACTCATGTCCTCCACGTCGCCGGCACGCTCGGAAGCCGACGGTTGCGCGAGCCGCACGATGCCGTACCACGTCGCGATGCCCGCGCCCATGGCGAGCAACGTCGAAGCGATCACCGGCCCGGTCTCTGATTGCGGATCGGCGATCTGTGCCGCTATCCCGACCGCCCCGGCAATGAGGAATGCGATGACCATCGGCGCGGGGCTTCGCACAGACGCCTGCCCGACGAACCATCCGATCATCAAGGACACGACGACGATGCCGATGGCGAGCACGGCCTTGTCGGCAGTCCCGAACGCCGAGATGGCGAAGTCCTTGAGCCACGACGGTGCCAGGTCGATCACGGCCGAACCGATGGACGAGATCGCCGATGGCACCGCCGAGGAGATCCCTGCGAACAGCTCGGTCAAGCTCAGGGACACGGCGACGCCCGCCACACCGGCCCAACCGGCGTGGCGACGATCGATGGGAGGTGCTCCGTCGGTCACGACCGTATTGAACACAGTGGCCCGCTCAGACGGCCCGCTTTCGTCCGACCACGGCCTGGAATTCCGCCAACGTTAAGCAGTTGAGCACCCGCTCAGCGCTGACCCAGCCCTTGCGAGCCTGGGAGACACCCCAGCGCAGATTCGCAAGCTCCGACGTGTGGTGCGCATCGGTGGAGATGGCAAACAGCAGGCCGTCCACGTCCATGGCTCGCCGGATCAGCGGTGCAGCGAGATCGAGGCGCTGCAGGTGGCAGTTGATCTCGATGGCGGTCCCGTTCTCGGCCGCGGCTTCGAACACGGCATCGGCGTCGAACACGACCCCCGGGCGCCGGCCGATCTTCCTGCCGGACGGATGGCCGATGACATTGACGGCAGGGTTCGCCACTGCCGCCAGCAATCGGTCGGTCTGGCGCGCCTGCGGGAGGTCGAAGTGAGAGTGGATCGAAGCGACACCGAAGTCGAACGTCGCGAGGAACTCGGGGTCGTAGTCGACCCCGCCCTCGGGTCCGATGTTCAGCTCGGCGCCGTGGAGGATCGTGAGCTCGGGTCGTGATGCACGCTGCTCCACGATCTCGGCGCGCTCCTCGAGGACTTGATCCCTGCTCAGCCCGTTCATCACCAGGTCCTCCGCGTGATCGGTCAGGGCGACGTACTCCATGCCCGAGGCTGTGAGCGCATCCAGCATGTCATCCATCGAGCTCCGCCCGTCCCCCGACCAGGTGGTGTGGACGTGGAGGTCACCTCGGATGTCACCGATGTCCACCGGACGGGGAAGGCGTCCGGCTTCGGCCGCCCCCACCTCCCCGGCACCCTCCCTGACCTCGGGCGTGATCAAGGGAAGGCCGAGCGACCGGTAGATGTCTTCCTCGCTTCGGGATGCGATCGTCTCGTCGGTGTCCACGTTCGACAGGGCGTACTCGTTGAGGGTCCACCCTCGTCCGATGGCGCGCTGGCGAAGCTCGATGTTGTGTGAGCGCGATCCCGTGAAGTAGAGCCATGCAGCGCCAAATGCATCCGAGTCGACCACGCGGAGATCCACCTGGATCTGATCGTCGATGACAACCGACGCCTTGGTCGTTCCCGAACCGAGCACCGAGGTCACGCCAGGCAAGCCGGTGAACCGATCGATCACCTCGACGGGAGCGTCGGACACCACCAGCAGGTCGATGTCCCCGATCGTCTCCTCCAGCCTCCGAAGGCTCCCTGCGTACTCGATACGCTCGACGAGGTCCGATGCCTCGAGGTCGGCGATCAGCCGATGCGCGATACCCATGGCGTCGAAGATGGGGGTCCTGGACTCGTCGGAGTGGATTCCGAGCAACTCGATCGACTCGGCGATCTTCTTCTCGGACTTCGCACCGAGCCCGGGAAGCGTGCGGAGCTTCTCCTCCTCGATGGCTTCGCGAAGCCCGGCGACGTCGGTCACGCCGAGGTGATCCTGCAGCGCCAGCACGGTCTTGGGGCCCAAGCCGGGGATGCGCATCAGGTCCAGCATCGACGCGGGGTACTTCGCCTTCAGACGTTCGACTTTGGATATCGATCCGCGCTCGGCGAACTCGATGATCTTCCTGGCGGTGCTGTCACCGATTCCCTCGATGGCGACGAGCTCCCCGAGCGGGAGTTCGGCAACAGGATCCGACCGCACCGAGACGGCGTCGATCGCCTTCTGATACGCCCGTGTCCGGAACGACTGACTCTGGCCATCCTCGAGCTGTGTGTAGGCCACGAGTTGCCGGAGGGCTGCGATCACGGCGGCGTTGGACGGTGAGCTCATATCGAAGCCGCAAGGTAGAGGCTGAACACCACGATCAGCACGAAACCCTCGGTGCGCGTGATCACCTGGCGCGTGTAAGCGAAGACGCCGGCGAGCAGGGCCGCGACGAGCATCAACACCAGCAACAGGCCGGTGACCTCACCCACGGATCCGGGCCCGATCAGCGCAGCGAACCCTGCGACGCCGAGCGAGTTGAAGATGTTGGACCCGAGCACGTTTCCGACCACCAGATCGGTGTGTTTGCGCCTCGCCCCGGCAACGGCAGCGGACAGCTCAGGGAGGCTCGTGCCCACGCCCGTGATCAGTCCCATCACCAACACGGAGAATCCGAGCTCGCGACCGAGATTCTCCACGCCGAGGAGGAGTTGCTGCCCTGCGATCACGGTGGCGACGAGTGCCAACAACCCGTAGATCACCTCGATCCACAGCCTGCCTGCCGGTGTTTCGAACTCCTCCACATCCTCGACGGCCTCACCCTCGGGCTCCTCCCTCGCCCACCGCACGAGGGCGAGAATCGTCAGCACCATGCCGACCGAGAGCATGATCCCCTCCCACCGGGACACCAACCCGTCGGCGAGCACGACGGCCAGGACGGTCATCGCAGCCAACATGACGAGACCCTCGCGACGCATCATGCGCCGGGTCGTCGGCACGGTTGCGATCAGGGCGGCGACACCGAGGATCAGCGTGATGTTCGAGGTGTTCGAAGCAACGATGTTGCTCATCGCCAAGTCCAGATTCCCCGATCCCGCTGCGAGCCCGCTCACCACGAACTCGGGAACCGATGTGCCGAACCCCACGATCACCGCGCCGATGATCACCACGGAGATGTTGAGGATGCGAGCGATGCGCACGGCCGAGATGACGAGCCGATCAGCCGCAACGATGAGGATGATCAACCCGGCGACCATCCGGAAGATGTCCAACGCCAATCCGGCACCTCCGAAGATCGGATGCTACGTCCACCCGGGGGACCACCGACGGCTGCGGCATCGCTAGGCTTTCCGCCTTATGGCGCACCCGCCTCAGGAGCAGATCCACGAGACCTGGCTGCACTCGGATCGGCTCGTCCCTTCCCGGTTCGTGCGACCTGTCGTCGAGTTCACTCGCGTCGAGGCGGCGGGTGGCATCGTGCTGCTGGTTGCAGCGGTGGTCGCTCTGGTGTGGGCGAACTCCCCCTTCTACGAGAGCTACTTCCGGCTGTTCAACGCCCACATCGAGTTCTCGATCGGTCCCGTGCACATCGACGAGTCGCTCAAGCACATCATCAACGACGGCCTCATGGCCCTGTTCTTCTTCGTGGTCGGGCTCGAGATCAAGCGCGAGCTGGCCGTGGGTGAGCTCAACAGCGTCAAGAGGGCGGCGATGCCGGCCATGGCGGCGCTCGGTGGCATGGTCGTGCCGGCGCTGTTCTTCATTGCGATCGTCGCAACCGGGGAGCCGGACGCCATCGACGGGTGGGGAATCCCGATGGCGACCGACATCGCCTTCTCGGTCGGTGTGATCGCCCTGCTCGGTTCGAGAGTCTCGGTCGGTGCCAAGCTGTTCCTGCTGGCGTTGGCGATCGTCGACGACGTCGGGGCGATCCTGGTGATCGCCGTGTTCTACACCTCCGACCTCGATTGGGGCTATCTGGCGCTGGCCGCCGGGGGGATCGTGCTCACCTACGTCATCCGGCGCATGGGGGTGTGGCACATCACGGTGTACGTCGTGATCGGCGTGGCGACGTGGTACTTCTTCCTCGAGTCGGGCGTGCACGCCACGATCGCCGGCGTGATCCTCGGACTGCTCACCCCCGCCACCTCGTACTACTCAGACGAGCAGTTCCGGTCGAAGGCCCAGCAAGTCCTCGATCGGTGGGACGTGAACCGGGCCTCGCCGTTCGCACGGGAGCGGCTCGATCACGACGCACTCGAGCTCGGACGCGTCGCCAACGCCTCGGTCTCGCCGCTCGACCGCCTCGAGCACACGTTGCATCCCTGGTCGTCCTTCGTGATCGTGCCGCTCTTCGCCCTCGCCAATGCGGGCGTTCGCTTCGTCGGGCAGGACACGGGCCTCCTCGAAGCCGCAACGAGTCCCGTATCGCTGGGCGTGCTCCTCGGCCTCGCCCTGGGGAAGCCGATCGGGATCACGCTTGCGACGTGGATCGGCCTGCGGTTCAACATGGGCGTGCTCCCCGCCGGCACCACGATGCGGACGGTGGTCGGCCTCGGATCGCTTGCGGGCATCGGGTTCACGGTCTCGTTGTTCATCACCGAGTTGGCCTACCGCGAGTCGGTGTTCGCCGATGAGGCGAAGCTCGGCATCTTCCTCGGTTCGGCCGTGGCGGGCATCGTGGGTTATCTCATCCTCCGAACCATGCGCACGCCTCAGCAGACGTTCGCCGATGCCGCCGACGAGCTCGCCGGAGCCACCGAGCCCGCCTGACCACCGGTTCGGCAGCTCGAGTGGGCCCTTCGGGACATCGCAGGGAACGACATCGCAGGGAACATCCAGCCGCACCTGCGCGTTGTCCCCCGCATGAGCGACTCCCCGAACCTGGCCATCGTCGCCGCAAGCATGCTTCGTGCTCAGCGCGTCCGGAGACCCCGGCCGCACGGCGACGCAACGGTGGATCACGGAGATCTCCAACCGGTCCTGCACGACCTGGCGACCGGCGGGATCTCGTCGCTCCGCGAGAACCGGGAGCAGCTCGAGGCGTATCGAGATCGGCTCGGTGATGAGGACCCCGACCGCATGCCGGCGGCCGAGGCTCTCAGTTTCTGGATCAACCTCTACAACGCAGGCGCCCTCCACGCCGCAGCCAGGGCCCTCGAAGACGGCGCATCCACCGTGTTCAGGGTGCCGGGTGCCTTCACCCGCACCTGGGCATTCGTCGAAGGGGAGGCGCTGTCACTCGACGACATCGAGCATGGGAAGGTCCGAAGGTTCGGCGATCCCAGGATCCACGCCGCCCTCGTCTGCGGATCGATCTCGTGTCCGACGCTGCGCTACGAGCCCTACACCGGGAAGAACCTGGACACCCAGCTCGACGACCAGATGCGCACGTTCCTCGCAATGGGCGGTGCCCAGCTCGACCGCGTCGACAACCGGATCTCGTTGTCGAGGATCTTCCTCTGGTACGGGCGGGACTTCACCCGGCCGGATGCGATGCCGGCCATGACACCGGCCTCCGCCGCACGCGTGCGCGACACGGTGGCGTGGTGGCTTCCGGCCGACGACCGGGACTACGTGTGGGACCGAGAGCCCGAGGTCGACTTCATGCCCTACGACTGGGGATTGGCCTGCTCGGTGGCCTGACCGGCTCGCACCACTCCGAGAGCAACCGTCATAAGGCGATGCCGCTGCGAGCTCGGCATCACACGCGCTCGGTTCGCTGCCCGGTTCGGCCTTCGAGGATCCGACGCTCGGCGAGCTCGAGATACTCCGGCTCCAGATCGAACCCCACGAAGTGGCGATCTGCCTCCACGGCGGCAACGGCTGTGGAGCCGGATCCGATGAAGGGGTCGAGGACGAGGTCACCTCGGAACGTGTAGAGCTCGATGAGCCGGCGGGGCAGCTCGACGGGGAATGGAGCCGGGTGTCCGACACGACGCGCCGACTCGGGAAGGATGTCCCAGATCGACACGGTCGCTTCGAGGAACTCGTCCTTGTCGATCGTGTCCTCACCCGTGCGCTGGCGCCCGAACGATCCCTTCGATGCGACGATCACGTACTCGTGGACATCGCGGAGCGTGGGGTTCTTCGCCGATCGCCAGGAGCCCCACGCACACGACCCACCTGCGCCCTTGGCCTTCTGCCAGATGATCTCTCCCCGGAGATCGAAGCCGATGTCGGTGAGGAGCTCGGACACGTGGTGGTTGAGCGCGAGGTACGGCTTGCGCCCGAGGTTCGCGACGTTGACCGCGACCCGGCCGCCTGGCTCGATCACCCGGTACGTCTCCGTGAACACCCGTGCGAGGAGACCCAGATACTCACCGAGGGCGAGATCGTCGTCGTAGTCCTTCCCCACGTTGTAGGGAGGTGACGTCACCATCAGCGCCACGCAGTTGTCCGGGATCTGGTGCATGTCCTCGGAAGACTGGAGGAAGAGCTGATCGAGGATCTCCGCCGGCGGCGACACAACATCTCCCACGTCGACGTCGCGACCCCGTTGGGTCATGCGCCGGGTGTAGAAGTCCGTCGCATCGTGTCCCTCGCGCTTGCCTGCACCGAAGCTGGCCGTGCTCGTCGCCACTGTGCCTCCTGGCCGGGGAAGGTAGCAGTGGACCCCGCCCATCCGGGGGAACGCCGAGTGTGTCCGTCGGGTGTTCCTCAGCTCACCACGGCCTTGTAGCTGCCCAGGTTGAGCACTTCGGCTGCGTTGGCCGGCGGCGGATCGAGGACCTTCTTCAGGCCCGCCGCCCCGGGCTCGTGAACGAGGTCGATGAAGAAGCGGTAGTTCCATGCGACGCCTGCCGGGCGCGACTCGATGCGGGTGAGGTTCGCCCCGCGCAGACCCAATTCGGTGAGGATCAATGCGAGCGATCCGGGCGTGTGGGAACCCGTCACCACGATCGTGGTCTTGTCGTCGTCGTCGTTCACCTCCGGCTCACCCACGTGGAGCACCACGAATCGAGTCGTGTTGTGATCGCGATCGAGGACGTTGTCGAGGATCACCTCGAGCCCGTGCGCTGCGCCGGCACTCGGTGGCGCAAGCGCAGCGACGGTCGGATCGCCGCCTTCGGCGACCTGACGCACGGCGCCGGCAGTGTCATGCGTCGGTACCTCGTCGACCCCGAGCTCGAGCAACGCATACTCGGCCTGGGCGAGTGCCTGCGGATGGGAGCGGACCTCACGGATCTGGTCGAGGGTCGCACCGGGCAGGCCATGGAGCGTGTGCCGGACCTCGACGAGGTGCTCGGCGAGGATCGAGAACCGAACATGCCGTGCGTCGCCGGGAAGTCGGTCGAGAACCGGGAGCACCGATCCCGTGGTCGAGTTCTCCACCGGGACGACGAGCCGGTCGATCTCATCGTGCTCGAGGGCGTCGAAGGTGGCGGCAAACGTCGCGTAGCCGATCAGCTCCCCCTGAGGGAAGAGCTCACGGGCCGCTCCGAAGCTGTAACTGTGCGGTTCACCCTGGAATCCGATGCGCATGGGGTGGGAAGGTAGCGGCGGCCGACGACGAACAGGCCTGGAACCTCGGCCGGGAGCTGCGCCACCAGGTCGTCAGAGGGCGATCACCCACGCCAGCCAGAGCACGATCATGAGCAAGCCGATCACGAACTGGGCACCGGAGGCGTAGAGCATGCCGCGGATCGTCGCCGCTGAGGCCTCGACCGACCCCCGCAGCTCGCGGGTGCGCACCACGGTTACCAGGAAGATGCCGATGACGAAGCCCACGACCGCGCCGACGATGGGGACGATGAACATCCCCAGGACCGCGCAGGCCGCTGCAACCACCTGACCCCACCACGGGACGCCGACCGACGACGCCTGGCGCTGCGGCAGCACCACGCCGACCACCGCACCGGCGACCGCCAGGGCCGTGAGCACGGCCATGAACACCAACCCGTCGAGATCCCAGGACTCGAGGATCGTGTAGACGAGCCCGGCGGCCCAGATGAGCCACAGCCCAGGGAGGATAGGGAGCACCGTTCCGGCCAGGCCCACCACCATCACGACGGCGATCAGAGCCGCAAGGGCCAGGTCAGCGCTCATCGAAGCACGGTTCCCTCATCGGAGCCGATCGTACGGCGCTCTCGACAGGAGAGCTGAGAGCCGACAGCTGAGAGCCGACAGCCGAGAGCCGACAGCCGAGAGCCGGAACCGATGACTGACGACGGACACCTGATAGCTTCTCCCCCATGAGCAGCCGTCGATCATCGGTGAACTTCGCGTTCGGGAACTTCGACATCGAGAGTGGCTTCGCCGTGAGCCACCAATACGACCGATCCGAGGGCATCGTGCGCCCAGGCCAGCCTTTGAGCATCCGCGTCACCACCGTTCCCGAGTACGTGGAGGTGAACGCCTATGTCCTGGAAGGCCAGGGTCCGTTCACGCCCCACGACATCAGAGAGAGCGGCGAGCGCATCCCGTGCTACCGATCGGGGCTCGGCTGGGTGGCGACGTTGACCGGTAGGCCAGACGGCACGATCGTGAACTACATCGTCGAGGCCGTCCATCGCAGCGGTCATCTCCACTACGCAGACGGCCGTCTCCCCCAGGAAGCGGCCAGAGTGTTCACGTACCGCGTCACCTCTCGCCGGCCCCCGTCGTGGACGAACGACGCCGTGGTCTACCAGATCTTCGTCGACCGCTTCGCAAACGCAAACGGGCCGGTGACCACCCCCGAGAACGACCTCGACTTCGCTGGCGGCGATCTCCACGGCGTGACCGCCAACCTCGGGTGGCTCGAAGACCTCGGGGTGAACTGCGTGTGGTTGACGCCTGTGTTCACGTGCCATTCCTACCACGGGTACGACGCGATCGACCTGAAGACGATCGACCCGCGCTTCGGAGGCGATGGCGCGTTGCGAGAGCTCGTCGACCAAGCCCACGAGAAGGGGATTCGGGTCCTGCTCGACCTCGTGCCGAACCACATCTCCCACCGTCATCCATGGTTCGTGAGCGCCCGAAGCGGCGGACCCGAGCGGGAGTGGTTCTTCATCGACGACGACGGCTCGTATCTGAGCTTCTTCACGTCCAAGACCATGCCGAAGGTGAACCTGGACCATCCCCAAGCGCGCGGGGCGATGCTCGACGTGGCTGCCTACTGGGTGCGGGAGTTCGGCGTCGACGGGTACCGGATCGACCACGCACTCGGTCCGAGCGAATCGTTCTTCGCCGCACTGTCGACACATCTGGAAGCCATCGATCCCGACATCTGGCTTTTCGGCGAGGTGACGGCGACTCCGCAGTTGTGTCGGCGCTACGGAGGTGTGCTCGACGGAGTCACCGACTTCCCGTTCGCATACGGCCTCCGTGAGTTGCTCGCCGGCAACATCGACCACCGAGACTTCGCAGAGGTCGAGCGCGAGGCGGCTGCGGCCCTGGACCCTGCCGAGTTCAGCTGGGTGCGCTTCTTCGACAACCACGACATGGCCAGGGCGATCCATGGCTGGGACAACGAGCGGGCAGCCCTCGAGACGGCCGTGGATGCACTGTTCGCCCTCCCCGGCGTGCCGAGCTTCTTCTACGGCACCGAACAGGCGCTGAGTCACGATCGCAGTGAGGCAGAGGCGGGTCTCAACGTCGGCCGGGTGCCCATGACCTTCGAGGCCGATGACGGCATGTATGTGCATGTCCGCAATGCCATTCGGCGGCGAGCCGAGAGCACCAACACGCCCGAATCGCAGCTCCTGTGGGCAGACGACTGGCGCAGCTGGGCCTGGGGAGATCTCGAGGGCCGGCTCTAGGCGGCCTTCGGCCTTCCGGTCGATCGGCCGATCACCAGCTCGGCGCGATAGCGCTGCGTCCGCAGGCCTCGCTGGTCGCGGTGGTCGCCGACGAGGAGTGACGCCACGGCCGTTGCCATCGAGGAAGCCGGCTGTCGCAACGTGGTCAGCGGAGGATCGGTGAAGGCCACGAGCGGTGAGCCATCGAAGCCGATCACGGAGAGATCGCCCGGGACCGAAGCTCCCCACGCTTTCGCTGCGGCGACGACGCCGACCGCCATGAGGTCGTTGCTGCACACGATGCCGGTCACCCCCTGTTCGAGGAGGGGTGCCGCGCCGGCCTGCCCACCCTCGAGGGTCCACGGCGTCTCGGAGATCAGCTGAGGATCGGACGCCAGGTCGTTGTGCGCAAGGCCCTTCTCGTAGCCTGCCAAGAACGCCGTCGCCGTGGGATAGCGGGTCGGGCCGACGATGAGCCCGATGCGTTCGTGCCCCAGAGCGGCGAGGTGGTCGACTGCGTGCACCGCGGCTTCCTCCACGTCGACGGAGACCGATGGCAACGGCGGATTGCCCTCGAAGCCGTTGACGAGCACGACGGGAACGTCGCGGGCGACGAGATCCTCGTAGGGGCGGTAGCCGACGCCGGGGAGGGCGTACCGCCCGTTGATGACGATGACACCGGACGCGTGCTGAGCTGCGAGGAAGTCCAGGAAGTCCTGCTCGTGCACCGTCTCGGCCGTGGACGAGCACACCATCGACATGAAGCCGTGGTGGGCGAGCACCGACTCCATCTGCTGGGCGAGGTGCGGGAAGATCGGGTTCGACAACTCCGGCGTGACGATGCCGATCGCTCCCGAGCCCGTCTGCCTCCGCTGGATGTCGTCGTAGCCGAGGTCGGCGAGCACGTCGAGCACGCGTCGACGAGTGGTGTTGGCAACGCCTGGCTTGGCGTTGAGCACGCGGCTCACCGTCGCTTCACTCACGTGAGCACGGTCGGCGATGTCGGACAGGCGCGGTCTCATGTCCCTAAGGATGCACCAAATGCAAACTTATTGCAAGACTTGCAGCAAGCTCTTGCAAGAAGATTGAAACCGTCATACACTTGACCCGTCGCCCGTCCTCACGGGCGGGCACATTCATTCCGTATCACAGGAGGATCCGACAGCATGAAGCGTCGGTACACCGTGTTGGCCGCAGTCATCATGGCCTTTGCGCTCCTCGTCGCCGCGTGCGGCGACAGCGCCGAGGACACGACGACCACGCAGGCCGGTACCGAAGAAACAACCACGACCGCAGCAGAGACGACCACGACGACTGCCGCAACGACCACAACCGCCGCCGAGGCCCTTCCGCCCCTGCTCGTCTGGGCAGATGAGAAGCGCGCTCCGGTGATCCAGGAAGTCGGCGCTGCCTTCGAAGAGGCGACCGGCGTGTCGCTCCAGGTCGAGATCGTCGACTTCGGCTCGATCAAGGACGAGGTCATCACCAAGGGCCCGGCCGGCGAAGGCCCCGATGTCTTCATCGGCGCACACGACTGGGTCGGCGAGCTCGCCACGAACGGCGCGGTCGCAGCCCTCGATCTCGGTGCGCGTGCATCCGAGTTCACGGACAACAGCCTGCTCGCTCTGCAGTGGGAGGGTGCGCAGTACGGCATGCCGTACGCCACCGAGGCCATCGCCATGTACTACAACCCCGACATCATCGAGACGGCCCCGGCGACCATCGAGGAACTCACTACAGCGTGTGACGCCCTCGAGAGCGGCGTCGAGTGCCTCGTGGTGCCCGGTGGCAACGATGCCGGTGATGCGTACCACCACCAGATGTTCATCACGTCGTTCGGTGGCCAGCTCTTCGGCTTCTCGTCGGACACGGGCTTCGACGGCAGCACCGTGCTCATCAACTCCGAGGAGACCGTTGCAGGCGCAACGCTCCTCGAAGAGCTCGTCGCCGACGGCTACGTCCCCTCCACGAACTACGGCGATGCCAAGAATCTCTTCGTCAACGGCGAAGCAGCGTTCTGGTTCACCGGTCCGTGGGAGGTCGGCTCGCTGAACACGCCCGCCGACAACCCGGGCGCTCCGAACTGGTCGGTGGCGACCATGCCGACCGTCGATGGCAACGCAATGGCCCCGCACGTCGGTATCCAGGGCTTCTACCAGAGCGCCTTCGCACAGAACGCCGCCCTGGCATCTGCCTTCCTCCTCGACTTCGTGGCAACCCCCGAGGTCATGACGGCGCTCTACAACGCCGATCCGCGTGGATCCGCCTACAAGGCGACGATCACGGAGATCGAGGGCGATCCGGTTGCGGCGACCTTCGCAGCCTCCGCGGCAACGGGCACCTACATGCCGAACATCCCCGAGATGGGCAGCATCTGGGGCCCGGTCGGCGACAACTTCCTGTTGCTCCGCAACGGTGAGGTCGACGCCGCCAGCGCCATGACCACCGCCCAAGAGCAGGTCGAGGCAGCTATCGCAGGCGGTTGATCGGGACACCGATCGACACAACCGTCGATGAAGAGGGGAGGGCTCCGGCCCTCCCCTCTTCGCGTCTCGGCGCTGCCGACAGGCACGCCGTCAGGATGGGATCTAGTATCGACGCAGCGAACGGCGGACTGAGGACGACACCGGAGTGGCGAACTCCTTGAACAACTGGGGAACCGGGTTCTGGATTCGGCTCGCCGGCCTCGCGCTCCTCGATGCGATCGCCCTCTACTCCGCGCTCGTCTTGATCGAGAACGAGTCGTGGCTCATGTTCGCCGGTCTCGTGATCGGCGTCCTCTTCATCAACTGGGTCTACCTGTGGCCGAGGACGGCGGCGCTGCGCTGGATCACCCCGGGTCTCATCATGATGACGGTCTTCGTCGTCGTGCCGATCATCTTCTCGGTCTGGGTCTCGCTCACCAATTGGCGGACCGGCAACATCCTCACGAAGGACCAGGCGATCGAGTCGTTGGAGTCGAGGGTCTTCGTCGACCCGGACGCCGAGGGCGAGCTCTTCGATCTCTTCGTCTACACCGACGACGCCGGCGAGTATCGGCTCCTGTTGGTCGATACCGAGACCGGCGACTGGCAGCTCGGCGAGCCCCGGGAGCGATCCGAGGGTGTCATCGAAAGCGCCGTGATCGCCGAGGGAACCGTCGGTCCCGACTGGACCGAACCGCCGGAGACGATCGACGGCTGGCGATTGCTGAGCCAGCGCGAGCTGTTCGCCCTGTCGACGCAGATCGACTTCGCCGCCCTTGTGATCGATCTCCCCCAGGGCGAGGCCGTCATCCTCGGTCTCTCCCAGGCTCGAGTCGTCGTCGCCAGCCAGCAGTACGTCTACGACGAGCAGCAGGACATCCTCTTCGACACCGTGCGCGACCGAGCCTGTCCCCCCGGCGACACCACCGAGACCAAGGGGAACTTCGTCTGTGACGATGGCGAAAGGCTGTCCCCCGGGTGGGTGGCGTTCGTCGGGACCGAGAACTACGAGACGGTGTTCACCAACGAGCAGGTTCGTGGCCCGTTTGCCCGGGTGTTCGTCTGGAACATCGTGTTCGCCATCCTGAGCGTTGCGTTGACCTTCTCGCTCGGGCTTCTCCTGGCGGTGACGCTCCACCACTACCGCATGCGCGGCGTGCGGTTCTACCGGTCCGTGTACATCATTCCCTACGCCATCCCGGCCTTCCTCTCGATCCTGGTCTGGCGCGGCTTGTTCAACGCGAACTTCGGAACGGTCAACGCGCTTCTGGATCCCATCTACGACCTGCTCGGTGTCGATCCGATCGGCTGGATCACCGACCCCACATGGGCGAAGGTGACCGTTCTGTTCGTCAACCTCTGGCTCGGATTCCCCTACATGTTCCTCCTGGCCACCGGCGCCCTCCAGGCCATTCCTGACGAGCTGCTCGAAGCGGCCGCCACCGACGGGGCAACCGGGGCCAAGGCGTTCTGGCGGATCACCTTCCCGCTCCTCATGGTGGCGTTGGCGCCGCTGCTCATCGGGTCGTTCGCCTTCAACTTCAACAACTTCAACCTCATCTTCCTGCTGACGAACGGGGGTCCGCCGGTCGCAGGGGCGGAGGTGCCGGTCGGCCATACCGACATCCTCATCTCGTTCACGTTCAACATCGCCTCGAGCGCCGGACGCGGCAACAACTTCGGACTGGCGTCCGCATTCACGATGATCATCTTCGCCCTGCTGTTGCTGATCTCCGCGTTCAGCTTCCGCTTCACCCGACGACTGGAGGAGATCTATGGCGGCCTCTAGAGAAGACCACACCGAGACCGCCGCCGAGCGTGATCTCGAGGAGCGCACCGAAGTCGCCGCAGGGACGATGGGCCAACGCGGCGTCCCCCTCGTCGGCGAGTGGGTCCGCAGGCGCACGCCCCGGACCCAGAAGCCCGTGTACCCGAAGATGTCCTTCGGCACGTGGATGCGACGGCTCGGCTGGCGCCACGTCATCGCCATCCTCGGAGTGATCTTCGCTCTCTACCCGGTGATGTACATCATCTCGACGTCGATCTCGGGCAGCAACAACCTCGCCAACGCCTCGTTCATCCCGACCTCCTTCGATCTCAGCGTGTATCGGGAGCTCTTCTCGAACCCCTCGCTCACGCCCTTCATGACCTGGCTCCGAAACAGCTGGATCGTGTCGCTCAGCGCCGCGGCGGTCACGGTTGCCCTCGCTGCGATGGCCGCGTACGCCTTCTCCCGCTTCCGCTTCCGGGGTCGTCGCGTTGGTCTGCTCACCCTGTTGCTGGTGCAGATCTTCCCGCAGTTCCTGGCGTTCGTGGCGATCCTTCTGATCATGATCGAGATCGGAGAGGTCTTCCCGGCCATCGGGCTCAACACCCTCACCGGGCTGATGCTGGTCTACCTCGGCGGAGCGATCGGATTCAACACGTTCCTCATCAAGGGGTTCATGGACTCGATCCCGTCCTCCCTCGATGAGTCGGCGCGGGTGGATGGTGCCGGCCAGGGCGTGATCTTCTGGAAGATCATCCTCCCGCTCTCAAGACCGATCCTCGCTGTGATCTTCATCATCACGTTCATCAACCTCTTCAGCGAGTTCCTCCTCGCCAGAACGCTGTTGACCTCGACCGAGAACTTCACCTACGCCGTCGGCCTGCAGCTGTTCGCCTCGGCAGACTTCGCCCAACGATGGGGTCTGCTGTCCGCAGCCGCTGTGGTGGGTGCCGCACCCATCGTGATCACCTTCCTCGTGGCCCAGCGAGCCATCATCTCCGGCCTGACGGGCGGCGCGGTCAAGGGGTAAGTGAGTCTCGAGTCTCGAGTCTCGAGTTGTCAGTTCTCAGTTCTCAGTTCTCAGTTCTCAGTTCTCAGTTCTCAGTTCTCAGTTCTCAGT
>JASJCF010000045.1 GCA_030066265.1 Acidimicrobiia bacterium
GGTTAAACACGATCCGTGTGTGGGACGCCTTTGGCGTCCCTCACCGCGTTCGAGCGGCAATGCGCATCGCTCCGGCCATGGAAGCCGTTGGGCGTCATCTGCTGCCTAATCTGGTCGCCATGAGCCGCCGCACCCGAGCCCTCACGCTGATGCTTGCAATGCTGATGCTGCTGGTGATCGCCGTGCCGGCGCTTGCGACGGAGGGAAGCACCGAGACCGAGGAGGAGACCACCGAGACCACGGTCGCTCCCGAGCCGGTCTTCGAGGACGGCGAACCTGCCCTGATCATCCCTCCCGAGCAGGAAGAGGAAGAGGAACAGCCGTGGACCTCGCGGTACCTCTATCCCACAATCGTCGTTCTGACCATCATTCTCCTGATCGGCCTCGGGATCTGGTACAACCGCAACATCCGCCGCAAATACGAGGTCGTGGCGGACTGAAGCTCTGAGCCTCGAGTCCCGAGTCCCGAGTCTCGAGTCCTGAGTCCTCCCTTGAGGGGGGTCATCGTGCGGCAACCCCCTGCATCGTCGCTCCGCTCTTTGGCACCTTGGCTCCTCAGCTCCTCAGCTCCTTGGCTCCTCAGCCACTCCTGACACTCGAGACTCGAGACTCGGGACTCGAGGCTTCATTCCTCCCTAGGCTCACGGCATGAGCTCCATCGATTGGGATACGGCCGTGTCCGTGGCGGGCCGCTTCTCAGGCACCCATCCGCTCGCTGACACGTACCACGAGCGCCGGTTCGCGATCGACGCCCCCGAGTACGTGGCCAGGGCGTCCGAGCTCGTTGCAGCCGAGACGGGCCTGGCACTCCCCGGGGCGCCCACGGTCGGCGTCATCAGCAGGTCGCAATGGGTCGAGACCAATGTGGAGGCATTCACCACACTCCTCGCTCCGCTGCGCCGCAGCGACGAGAAGTCGTCTGCGTTCGGCGGGAAGGTCATGGGAGCCGAGCTCGGCGCTGTTCTCGGCTTTTTGTCCAAGCGGGTGCTCGGCCAGTATGAGCTCGTCCTCCCGACAGGTGATGGCGGCGTCGGAGACAGCGTCTTCTTCGTGGGGGCGAACGTGCTCGCCATGGAGCGGGCGCACCAGTTTCGCCCGTCTCACTTCCGATTCTGGGTCGCCCTCCATGAGTCGGCGCACCGAGCGCAATTCACGGGTATCCCGTGGATGCGCGACTACTTCCTGTCCCTGGTCGACGAGCTGGTGTCGACGGGCACGGGAGACCGTGGCCGCATGGCGCGCTTCGCCACGAGGCTCGCCGACGCAAGGGAGTCCGGCGGCGATCCCTTCGACGAGACCGGACTGCTCGGAGCGCTCGCCAGCCCAGAGCAGCGGACCGTCATCGACAGGGTCCAGGCGCTGATGTCCCTCCTCGAGGGCCACGGCCATGTCGTCATGGATCGGATCGGCGCACGTGAGCTCCCAGACCTCGACCGCATGTCGGGCGTGCTCACGGCTCGCCGGCAGAACGTCAAGAACGCGGCACTCATGAGGCTCATCGGCATGGAGATGAAGCTGAACCAATACGATCTCGGCGCGAAGTTCATCAACGCCGTCGAATCAGAAGCGTCCTGGGATGCACTTGCGATGGCATGGGAGTCTCCGGAGGCTCTCCCCACTCTCGCTGAGATCGAGGACCCGACCGCGTGGCTGGCCAGAGTCACGAGCTGAGCACGCAGCTCGCTGCGCGCGTCATCGAGGCCTCGTCGGGCCGTCCCGTAGTGGTCGCCCTCGGGGGAGGTGCCGACTCCGCCGTCCTCGTCTTGGTGGCCTCGGAGGCACTCCCGGCTGGCCGCGTTCGGGCTGTCTTCGTCAACCACGGCCTGGACGGATCCGACGTGCTCGAGAAGTCGGCTTCGGCGGTGGCGGACCAGGCCGGGGTCGAGGTCACCGTCCTCCATGCGCCGGTGCCCGACGGCCCGAACCTCGAGGCGCGTGCGCGGGCCGCCCGCTACCACGCAATCGAGGAGGCCTTCCCCGGCGACGACCTCCTCCTGACGGCTCATACAGCCACGGATCAGGCCGAGACCGTGTTGATGAGGCTGGCCAGAGGCTCGGGATCCGGCGGCCTGTCGGGGATCCCAGCGAGCCGAGGGAGATGGCGCCGACCTCTCCTGACCTTCACCCGCGAAGAGCTCGCCGCATACGCTTCTGCACTGGGGTTGGTGGCCGCCGACGATCCGGCGAACCACGACGAGCGATTCGTTCGCACCCGGGTCAGAGAGCGGCTCCTCCCAACGATCGATGACGCACTTCCCGGAGAGCCTGTCGTCGGCTTCGCACGAAGCGCCGACCTGCTCGCCGAGGACGATGGGTACCTCGACCGGCTGGCGTCGCGCATCCCCGTGATCCTGCCTGCGTCGAATCGAGCCGCGGCGGTCGACGGCGTGGGCATCGTTCGGATCGCCTCTGCACCCCTGGCGACCGAGCCTTCGGCGGTCGCATCCCGCGCGATCCGGCGTGCGATGCGTTCCGTGCTCGGCGACTACCCGGGGACCTCCAGCGACGTCGAAGCAGTGATCGACACGGCGCAAACCGGAGTTGCGCACTCGCTGTCATCCGGCGTCGTCTCGGTGAACGAGGGCCCGTTCGTGCGGATCGGACCGCTCCCAGCCGAGCCTCCCACACCCGTCACGGTCGGCCGATCGTTCACGTGGGGCGGACAGCGGTATCTCGTCGATCGACTGGATCGCCGTCCCACGATCCTCGAGGGAGGGCGGTTCACGCTCCTCTCCCCACGGGCGGTGACCCCGGATTCCCACATCCGAGGTTGGCAACCGGGTGATCGTCTCGACCTCGGCGGACGGTCCACGCCCGTCGCAGAGTTGCTTCGCGCCCACCTCGTTGCCGGGCACCTCCGTCCCGTTTCGCCCGTCATCGCAGATGATGCCAAGATTGCCGCAGTCGTCGGTGTGCGCACAGCGGCGTGGGCGAAGCCCGAGCGGGAGGAGCCCGTCATCGTCATCGAGCGGGAAGTGACATCGTGAAGATCGGCAGGGTGGTGATCTCAGCGGAGGAGATCGACGCGAAACTCCGCGAGATGGGTGAGCAGATCACCCGCGACTACGAGGGATCGGATCTCCTGCTGATCGGGATCCTCAAGGGTGCCTTCGTCGTGATGGCGGATCTGGCTCGTCACATCGACTTGCCGGTCGAGTTCGACTTCATGGCGGTGTCGTCCTACGGCTCGGCGACGAAGTCGTCCGGAGTGGTCCGGATCCTCAAAGACCTCGATCAAGAGATCGAGGGACGGGACGTGCTCATCGTGGAGGACATCGTCGACACGGGCTTGACGCTTCACTACCTCCTGAAGAATCTCAGCGTGCGGAGGCCGAAGAGCCTCTCGCTCGCAGCGCTCCTGATCAAAGACGGTGTGGAGCGTCCCCCACTCGACGTCAAGTACGAGGGCTTCCACATCCCGCCGGCATTCGTGGTGGGATACGGACTCGATTTCGACGGGAAGTTCAGGAACCTCCCATACGTTGCCGAAATGGAAGCGTCGGATGACGCCGGATGATGCCGGGTACTTTGAGGGTCGCGCGGCGTACTATTGAAGAACCGGCCGATCCGTCGTCTGAGACGGCTCCGAAGGACCAGGGCCGAGACAGAGGAGAACCGTGAACCGGACTGCGAGAACCATCCTCGTCTACCTCGCTGTGATCCTGGTCGTCGTGATCGGGTTCCAAGTCGTGTTCAACCAGGCGACGCAGCCTCGCGAGCTGAGCCTCACGGAATTCGAGGGGTACCTCGCCCAAGGTGCGGTCCAAGACGACGTCGTGATGCGCGACAAGTCGTCCGAACTCGTCGGCGCCATCTCGACGACGAACGAGAGCTTCGACTTCGTGGTTCGCTACCCCGCGGACTATGCCGAGACGATGACGAATCAGCTCCAGGACGCCGGCGTGACGTTCACCGTCGACGGAGAGAACCCGACGATCTTCGAATGGTTCCTCACCGCGATCCTCCCGTATCTGCTCATCTTCGGGCTCTTCATCTTCATCATCATGCAGATGCAGGGTGGCGGGAATCGCGTGATGCAGTTCGGCAAGTCGAAGGCGAAACAGGTCACCAAGGACACGCCCAAGGTCATGTTCGACGACGTCGCCGGCGCGGACGAAGCCGTCGAGGAGTTGCAGGAGATCAAAGAGTTCCTCGCTCATCCCCAGAAATTCCGCGCCATGGGGGCGAAGATCCCCAAGGGCGTGCTCCTGTACGGTCCACCTGGGACCGGCAAGACCCTGCTCGCTCGCGCCGTTGCCGGTGAAGCGGGTGTGCCCTTCTACTCGATCTCGGGCTCGGACTTCGTCGAGATGTTCGTCGGTGTCGGTGCCTCACGGGTTCGTGACCTGTTCGATCAGGCGAAGCAGAACGCCCCGTCGATCGTGTTCATCGACGAGATCGATGCCGTGGGGCGTCATCGTGGAGCAGGTCTCGGTGGAGGCCACGATGAGCGTGAGCAGACGCTGAACCAGCTGCTCGTCGAGCTCGATGGATTCGATGTCAAGTCCGGCGTGATCGTGATCGCTTCGACGAACCGTCCCGACATCCTCGACCCTGCCCTGCTGCGGCCCGGCCGGTTCGATCGGCAGATCGTGGTCGACCGTCCCGACCTCGTCGGCAGGGAAGCCATCCTCGAGGTCCATGCGAAAGGCAAGCCGCTCGCCGACGACATCGATCTCGGTGTGCTCGCCCGCCAGACTCCCGGCTTCACGGGTGCCGATCTCGCCAACCTGATCAACGAGGCCGCACTTCTCGCCGCCCGCCGCGGAGACGACATGATCACCATGCCCATCCTCGAGGAGGCCATCGAACGGGTCATCGCCGGTCCGGAACGCAAGAGCCGCGTGATGTCCGAAACCGAGAAGAAGATCACGGCCTACCACGAGGGCGGGCACGCCCTCGTCGGGTACGCCCTGCCCAACGCCGACCCCATCCACAAGGTGACGATCATCCCGAGAGGTCGCGCCGGCGGATACACCATGGCGCTACCGCTCGAGGACAAGTACTACGTGCGGCGCTCGGAGATGATCGATCAGCTCGCCATGCTCCTCGGCGGGCGGACGGCGGAAGAGATCATCTTCATCGATCCCACGACCGGGGCCTCCAACGACATCGAGAAGGCGACGAGCATCGCCCGCAAGATGGTCATGGAGTACGGCATGTCCGACAAGCTCGGGCCGCTGCGGTACGGCACTCCCGAGGGCGAGGTGTTCTTGGGGAGGGACTACTCCAAAGGTCAGGACCTCTCGAACGAGGTTGCTGCCTCCATCGACGAAGAAGTGCGCTTCCTCATCACCCAGGCCCACGACGAGGCGAGGACGATCCTCACCACGCACGAAGATGCCCTGCACCGCATCGCTGATGCTCTGATCGATCGGGAGACGCTGGGGGCCGACGAGGTCGCCGAGATCCTCCACGACGTGCCGAAGTGGGAGCACGCCGAGGACGGCACGATTCGCCTCAAGGCACCCGAGTCCGTGCAGTCACAGTCCACCTACGCAGCAGCGCAGACCCGCACCGACGGCATCAACTGATCGGTGGACGACACCGCCGTCTGGAGAGCTCGCAACACGGTCTTCTCCCTGCGCGACCCCCTCGTCATGGGCATCCTGAATGTGACGCCCGATTCGTTCAGTGACGGTGGCGATCACATCGATCCGCACGTCGCCGTCGATGCCGGTCTCGACATGCACCGAGCGGGTGCCGCCATCGTCGACGTGGGAGGGGAGTCGACACGGCCGTACGCCGAGCCGGTGGATCTCGACACCGAGCTCGCACGGGTGGTGCCGGTCGTCGCTGGCCTCGCCGAGCGCGGGGTGGCCGTATCGGTCGACACCTCGAAGCCCGAAGTCGCCTTGGCAGCCCTCGATGCTGGTGCCTGTGTCGTGAACGACGTCACCGGGCTTCGGGACCCTCGCATGGTCGAGGTGTGCGCCGACATGCAGGCCGGTGTCGTGATCATGCACATGCAGGGAGACCCGGGGACGATGCAAGACCATCCCGAGTACGGCGACGTCGTCGTCGAGGTGGGCCGGTTCCTCGCCGATCAGGCGATTCGGGCAGTTGAGGCCGGCGTGGCCCTCGAATCGGTCGCCATCGATCCGGGCATCGGTTTCGGGAAGACGCTCGAACACAATCTCGACCTCCTCGGCAACGTGGCAGCCCTGACGCACTTCGGATATCCGGTGCTCGTCGGTCCGAGCCGAAAGGGATTCCTCGGCACCCTCCTCGAACCGGTGCGTGGCCCGACCGAGGCACGCGATCGCGACGGTGCAACGGCTGCGGTGGTCGCCCTCGCAGTCGCCAACGGAGCCAACATCGTGCGCGTCCACAATGTTGCGCTCGGGGTTGAGGTAGCGACGATCGCCAAGGCTATGGTGCGCAAAGAGCACCATGAGCAAGAAATCGACGGGACTTGAACCTCGCGGATTCCGGTGGGTCATCAAGGGCCGCCTCGCCGTAGCCGAGCGCATCGGCGGCTACGGATTCCAGCATCGGAAGGTCCGCAGGGAAGAAGAGATCATCTGGCTCAAGGACCAAGGGATCAACACCGTCGTGAGCCTGTTGGGACCGAACCAGAACCAATACGCCTACGAGGCAGCCGGATTGTCGTTTTCGTCGATCGAGGTGCCGGACGAGCTCGAGCCCGAGGAAGCCCCCGCCGTGTACGAGGCGCTCGATGAAGCGATGGTCCCTGGCGCGGTGGCTCTCGTGCACCGTGACACCATCGACGACACCCTCGGGGGTCTCCTCGCCGGCTACCTCATCCACTCGGAGTTGCTCGACGACCCCATCGTCGCCACCGACGTGGTGCAGCGGATACTCGGTCGGGCGATCGGGCCGGAGGGACGCCGTCTCATTCCCCAGGCCTGAACGTGGCCACCACGTACATCGCTCTCGGGTCGAACCTCGGTGACCGCCGATCCCACCTCGAGCATGCACTGACCCGCCTGGCCGATGTGGGGCGGGTGGAAGCAGGCTCTCCCATCTACGAGACCGACCCGGTGGGCGGTCCTCCGGATCAGCCCGCATATCTCAACGCGGTGGTGAGGCTCGGCACGGAACTGACCCCGGATCGTCTGCTCCTGAGTCTCCAGGACATCGAGCGGGAGCGAGGACGAACGCGCGAGGTCCGCTGGGAGGCGCGCACGCTCGATCTCGACATCCTGCGATACGGCGACCTGACACTTGCCTCCGACGGCCTGGTCATCCCTCACCCCGAGATCCGCAATCGTGCCTTCGTCCTGGCCCCGATGACCGACGTCGAGCCGGGCCTCGGTGACGGTGACGGGTCCTACGTCCAGGCACTCGACGAGCTCGGTGCTGCGGGACTCCGCCGGATCTCGGGTCCCGTCGATCCGGCCGAGAGCCGATGGATGATGGGGCTCGCCGATGCGGTCGAGCTCGAAGGCGAGGGACCGTTCCACGTCGAGGCGCATCGAGACTGGTCGAACTCGTCCGGCGACGCGTTCGGTGCGTTCCTGGCTGCGTGCGCCCTTGCCGCAGCTTCCCGCGTGCATCCAGGGTTTCGCCCGTCGGACTTCGCCTACCGATTCGTGCATCCGGTGCCGCCGGGCGCGTCGCTGACGATCGACGTCGAGGAGCTCCGCAGTTCGGCTGCTGCGTCGGAGCTTCGGATCCAGGTGTGGTGTGAGGGGCGGGTGTGCGGCACGAGCGCAGTGTCGCTGGTCTCTCGGCCCTCCGACCCCGTCGTCGGTCCACCCATGCCGAGGGTGGTCGGCCGCGATCGTGCGATTCCGGCATACCACCTCGTCGAGGCTGCCGGCCGAACGCCTGGCCGGTCGCTCCATTCATGGACACCGCTCGAACGATGGGATCTGCCGGATCTCGCAAGCGGGTCCGAGGACGTGTTGCGGGCGTGGAGCCCGAACGTGACGTTCGGGAACGACCGGCCGGATCTCATCGCCGCATCGATGCTGATGCCCATCGACGCCCTGATGTGGCCGGCAGCGCTTCAGCGACGGGGGGATCTGCCGTTCGGCAGCCCGATCGCCACGCCGACCATCGACCTGACCGTTCGATACGCCACCATGGTGTCCGATCCTTGGTACGTCGCCGAAGCGAAAATCGACCACGAAGCCGGGCGCTCGATGGCCGGTACGGTCCGGGTGTGGGGGAGCGATGGGTCCTACGGAGCCGTTGGCCACTCACTCAACCTCGTCCTTGGTGGAGCGAGCCCGACGGACGGTCTCTAGCGCACACGGGGGGCGGCGAGGTGGTCCTGGAACCAGGTCGTTGCGAGGTGAGCGACCGTGTCCAGGGCTCCAGGCTCCTCGAAGAGGTGCGTGGCCCCCGGGACGACGTCGATCTTCGCCGGCCCCGCCACGGCGGCCCGTGCCTGTTCGTTCAATGCGAGTACCTGTCGATCTCGCTCGCCGACGATGAACAGGGTCGGAGCCGTGACCCTGGTGAGCGCATCGCCGGCGAGATCGGGCCGTCCTCCCCTCGACACCACTGCCTTCACGAGCGATGGACGTTCCGCTGCGGCGATGAGCGCCGCTGCAGCACCCGTGGACGCGCCGAAGGCTCCGATGTCGCCGATGGCTCCGAAGGGCGACGTGCTCGCCGGGCCGCCTGCTGCCGACTCGGTGCCGGTATCGGTGGCTCTCCGGGCATCGATCCAGTCGATCGAGCCGATGAGGCGGTCGGCGAGCAGTCCGATGTCGAATCGGTGCTCGCGCGTCCGGATGTCGATGGCTTCCTCTTCTCGAGTGAGGAGATCGAGCAGAACGGCGTTCAGCCCCGCAGCCGCCATGACGGAGGCGACGTGCCGGTTCCTGGGGCTCAGCCTGCTGCTCCCGCTGCCGTGGGCGAACACGACGGTTCCCTCTCCGTCGGAGCCGGGCTGTCGCATCACGACATCGGCAGCCAGGTGAATACCCGCCGAGACCGGGATCATGAGTTCGTGGATGGCCATACGGTCCTCTCCCGTCAACGTACTCCCGATCGGTCGTCCCGACAGCTGGATTCGAGGAGGCTTCCCCGCACCGGACGGACCCGAGTGCGATCCGCTCCGGCCTAGCCTGTGCCTTGGACCGATACCCGAGTCGGATCGGAGCCTGCGTGAACATCGAGATCCATGGTGCCGGCAGGGCTGGCGGCGCTCTCGCCATTGCATCCCACCGCGGCGGGCATCGGATCGTCGCGATGACCAATCGCACGGAGGGGCGTGTCGAGGCCATGGCGCCCTCCTTCGAGATCGTGTCCGGTGTCGCAGACCTCCGCATCATCGCCGTAGCGGACGACGCGATCGGTGCCGTCGCCACGCAGCTTGCTTCAGCGCCAGCCATCCCCACGGTTCACGTCTCGGGCTCGGTGTCCGTCGACGTGTTGGATCCGATTCGCCGACGAGGGATCGCCGTCGGCTCGTTTCACCCGCTCCAGACGTTGCCCGACCCCGAGGTCGGGGCGGAGCGGATGGCGGGGTGCTGGGTCGCCATCACGGCAGGTGAGCAGCTCGCAGGCATGCTGAACGAGTTCGCACGCTCGCTCGGGTGTCACCCCTTCCCGATCGAGGACGCGGTCAAACCGCTCTACCACGCTGCCGCTTCGGCGACGGCGAACTACACACTTGCGAGCATCGCGCTGGCGGAGGACCTGTACGAACGTGCGGGGGTTCCCTTCGAGGCATCCCGACCGTTGATCGAAGCCATCATCGCCAACGCCTACCGGCTCGGGCCGCGCACCGCATTGACGGGACCGATCGCCCGGGGCGATGTGGACACGGTCCGGCTGCAGCGGGCGGCTGTCGAGGGATCGGGGAGCCGGGAAGGGGAGATCTTCCGCCTGCTCGGGCTGGCGACTGCGCTGCTCGCCGGGGCAGACGACGAAATGCTCGAGGCCCTGCGATGAGGGTGGTCGAGACGTTCGAGGCGACTCGGGCGCTGTCGGAGGGCCGCACCGGACTCGTCCCGACGATGGGCTTCCTCCACGAGGGGCATCTGAGCCTCATCGAGGCGGCGCGAGACGCAAACGAGACGGTGGTCGTGTCGGTGTTCGTCAATCCACTCCAGTTCGGCGAGCCCGACGACCTGGCTTCATACCCGCGGGATCTCGACCGCGACGTCAGTCTGGCGGCCGAGGCAGGTGCCGATGTCGTGTTCGCCCCGGACGAGTCCTACATGTACCCCGTTCGGCCGAAGACGAGCGTTTCGGTCGCTGGCGTCGCCAATGACATGGAGGGAGCGCACCGGCCCGGGCATTTCGATGGAGTGGCCACCGTCGTTGCCAAGCTCTTGTCCGGCGTTCAGCCGAACGCCGCATACTTCGGCAGAAAGGACGCACAACAGCTCGCAGTGATTGCGACGCTCGTTGACGACCTGTCGTTGCCGGTTCACATCGTCGGCCTTCCCATCGTGCGCGAGTCGGACGGACTCGCCCTGTCGAGCAGGAACGTGCGGCTGTCTCCTGCGGAGAGGGCTCGCGCGCTTGTGTTGTCTCGTTCCCTCTTCGAAGCTGCCGGCTCGTTCGAGGCGGGTGAGTCGAAGGCGGGAGCTCTCACCGGTGCCGTGCGCGCAGCCATTGCCGCCTCGGGCGACATCGAACCCGAGTACGTTGAACTCGCCCGGGCACGCGACGCCGCAATCGTCGACGAAGCCGTCGAGGGCGAGTACTTCCTGGCCGTTGCGGCGCGAGTGGGCGCCACGCGCCTCATCGACAACATCACGTTGGATGCGGATCACGGATCCGCCGACCGCGGAATCCACCTCACCGGTCCAAGCATGCTCTACGAGGAGGGCTGATGCTGCTCACCATCGACATCGGAAACACGCAGATCGCTCTCGGCATGTTCGACCGCGACGAGCTCATCGGCCACTGGCGGGTGTCCACCGAGCCGACGGCGACCTTCGACGAGCTCCGCTGGCAGCTGACCGGCATCCTGGAAGCGGACGGGTTCACCCAGAACGACATCGTGGGTGTCTGCGTCTCGAGCGTGGTGCCCTCCCTGACCTCGACGTTGCGCCGAGTGGCCCCTCATGTCGTCGCAGGGGAGGTGGTCGTGGTCGAACCCGGGGTCAGGACCGGCCTTTCGGTCGAGATCGACAATCCGAGGGAGGTCGGAGCCGACCGCATCGTCAACTCCGTCGCTGCGAGGGAACGCCACGGAAGCCCCGTCGTCGTCGTGGACTTCGGGACCTCGACGAACTTCGACGTCGTGGGCCCGACGGGCGCCTATCTCGGCGGTGCCATCGCCCCCGGGCTCGAGATCGCAACCAACGCCCTCGTCTCGGGCACGGCGGCGTTGCGGCGAGTCGAGTTCTCGCCCCCGCGCTCGGTCGTGGGCAAGGGCACGGTCGAGGCGATTCAGTCAGGCGCCATCTACGGGCATGCCGGGCTCGTCGACGGCATCATGGAGCGGATCGCACGCGAGTTCGAGGTACCTGTCACCAGAGTGGCCACGGGTGGTCTGGCGCCTACCATCGTGCCCCACTGCGACAGCGTGGACTCCATCGATCCGTATCTCACCCTCGAAGGGCTGCGCATCATCTACGAGCTGAACCAGGAAACTGCATGACCGACGACCGGCCCTCCGATCTGGCGCCATCCACCGACGCGCTCGAGGACGATCCCCTCACCAAGGAACGCCTCCGCAAGTACCGCGCTGTCGTGGAGGACGGCGGCTTCCCGTACGCGTACGACCGAACGGACACAGCGAGCGAGCTCCATGCTCGACACGGGAACCTCGAGCCCGGATCGGAGACCGGCGAGACGGTCACCGTGGCCGGCAGGCTGATGAACACGAGGGAGATGGGCAAGCTCGCGTTCGGTGTCCTCCAGGACGTGACCGGCAGGATCCAACTCTTCGTGGACAGGCGAACCATCGGTGACGACGGTTTCGACGAGTTCCTCGAACTCGATGCCGGCGACTGGGTCGGTGCGGAGGGCGAGGTGATCACGTCCAAGCGCGGTGAGCTCTCGGTGCGCATCCACACCTTCTCCCTCCTGCAGAAGAGCCTGAGGCCGCTCCCCGACAAGTGGCATGGGTTGAAGGATGTGGAAGCGAGGAGCCGGCACCGGTACGTCGACCTCATCGCCAACGAGGAATCTCGCACGACGGCGCTCGCACGCTCGCGCATCATCTCGGAACTCCGCCGGCAGTTCGACCAGCGCGGCTACATCGAGGTCGAGACGCCGGTGCTGCTCGGCGAGGCCACGGGAGCTCTGGCTCGACCGTTCGAGACGCATCACAACGCCCTCGGCGAAGACATGTACCTGCGGATCGCAACCGAGCTCTTCCTGAAGCGTCTCGTGGTCGGCGGGCTCGAGAAGGTGTACGAGATCGGGCGGATCTTCCGCAACGAAGGGATCGACGCCAAGCACAATCCCGAGTTCACGATGCTCGAGAGCTACGAGGCCTTTGCGGACTTCGACGACATCATGACCCTGGTCGAGGAGGTGGTTGCGGCGTGCGCGGAGAAGATCACCGGTGGCACGGCCATCACCTATCAGGGTCGCGACCTCGAACTCTCGGGGCCCTACCCCCGTGCCACGATGCTCGACCTCGTGCGGAAGGCCGTGGGTGTGGACATCGACTACGACTCGAGCCTCGACGACCTCGCCGATCTCGCCCGTCACCACGGCATCGAGCCGGACGACCACTGGGGGAGTGGGCGATTCGTCGAGGCGCTGTTCGACGAGCTGGTCGAAGACACGATCTGGCAGCCGACGTTCGTCACGGAGCATCCGATCGAGATCTCACCGCTGTCTCGCGCCCATCGTTCCAAGCCGCACGTCACCGAGCGCTTCGAGCTCTTCATCGGCGGAGCGGAGTACGCAAACGGCTTCTCGGAGCTCAACGACCCGTTCGACCAACGCGAGCGATTCGAGGCACAAGCGGCGGCCAAATCGGCCGGTGATCAGGATGCGCACCCGATCGACGACGACTACCTCCTCGCGCTCGAGTACGGGCTGCCCCCGACGGGCGGTCTCGGCGTCGGCGTGGATCGTCTCGTGATGTTGCTCACCGACAAGCATCACATCCGCGAGGTCATCCTCTTCCCGACGATGCGTCCCGAGTAGCACACCGGATCTCGGCATCTACCCGCAACCACGCGTCTGACGGTGCGAGTACTCACACCGTTGCCAGCGTGCCGAGCGGGCGCGTAGAGTCGGCGCTTCACGATGATCACGGGGGGGCACATGGCGACCAATGGCTCGACATCGGGCGGAGGTTCCTCATGGTCGAAGTTGGCCATCGGGCTCCTCGCCGCTGCTGGCATCATCGCTGCCGTGGTGATCGGCGCCATGGTGCTCACGGGAGGCGACGGCGGTGACGAGTCTGCGGCGCCCCCTTCCTCCATTGCGCAGCAGCAAGCCGACAGCGCAGCATCGGAATCGGCTCCCACGGACGCTCCAACCCAACCCGGAGGGTCCGATGGCGGCTCGAGTGGCGGCTCGAGTGGGGAAGTTGGCGCTTCGGGCGCAGATCAGGTGCCACTCGGCGATTCCGAGACCGGAGCCGCCATTCGACGACTGGCGCCGAACTACGGCGCGGACGGAGACGGTGCCGTCGAGTGCATGGAGCAGAACACGGTGGGTGGGTTCACCGATGAGGAGCTTGCGATCATCCGTGAGAATCCCAATGCAGCGACGTGGCCTCCCGGTCTCCCGGAGAAGTTCGCCGCCGTGTTGGAGGAGTGCATCCCCCTCGAACCGTTCTACTTGGCGCAGTTCGGGTCCTTCACGTTCGAGGACCCCGCATGTCCCCGCATCATGACCGACCTCGTGCTCGATTCGTGGTCGTGGGCGATCTTCATCCGGAAGGGCATCCTCGACGCCGACGAGTCGATCAAGCTGGAAGCCGAATTCGATGCGTTCGTGAGCAACGGATACGCCGCGACCAAGTGCTTCGCCGCCTGAACGATCAGGTGCGCGCCGACTCCACTCGATCGAGCAGGTATTGGTCGAGGTTGTGGAGCACGTCCATCAGCGGGTTGTTCGGAATCCGCTGCGCCGCCTTCTCGGCGATGCGGATCCGCTCGACCGCTCCATCGAGAGCGATGTCGACGTAGCCCCCATCGACGGTGAGGTCGATGACCTCTTCGATCGCTTCCTGGGAATACGGCTTGCCGTCAGAGAGCAGCTGTCGAATCCGAGCGCCGTCCGGACCGGCAGCCGCGAGGAGCACGGGAAGGGTGAACGTCCCTTCGCCGATGTCGCTGCCTGCAGGTTTGCCCAGGAAGTCCTCGTCCGCGATGAGGTCGAGCACGTCGTCGGTGATCTGGAACACCATGCCCATCTCCCACGCCCACTCCGAGATCGCCTCGATGGTCTCGCGATCGGCACCCGCCGTCATGGCGCCGAGGCGGGCCGAGGTGCGGATGAGCGACGCGGTCTTCCCACCGATGACGCGGAAGTACTCGGTGGCGCCGTGATCGAGGTCGTCGGCGTACACGAGCTCGTTGACCTGACCCTCGCACAGGGTCGCATAGGTTCGTGCGATCAGCGCAACGGCTTCCTCACCGAGCGGTGCGGCGACCTCTGACGCTCGAGCAAGGAGGAAGTCGCCCGCCAGGATCGCCACCGTGTTGTTCCAGTTCGTGTTCACGCTCGTCTTCCCACGGCGCGAATCGGCTTCGTCGATCACGTCGTCGTGATACAGCGAGCCCAGGTGCACGAGCTCGACGGCGACGGCTGCCTCCACAGGCTCGTCGCCGGTGCCAGGACCGAGCTCGGCCGCCACGCACGCGAGGAGCGGCCGGTAGCGCTTGCCTCCCGCCTCGAGACCGTGCTGAGCGATCTCCGTGAGGAAGCCGGTTTCCGCAATGGTGACCTCGAGCAACCGCCGCTCGACGGCGCCCATGCGATCCCACACCCTGGGGATGGGAACGAGTTCTTGGAAGATTGGACGATCCACAGCCGACGGCTCCAACGAATGGAATGTTGATGGTACCGCGCACGTTCTGAGAACAGGCCGGGGCCAGGAAAGGGAGGCCTCCACGATGGCCCCGGGCGTATCCCGGGGGTATCAGGGTCCGGTCTCTATACTCCGAGAGGCGCACCGGTCACGGAGCGCCACAAATGTATGAGGGGTGAAGAACGTTGTTCGAGCGTTTCACAGATCGAGCCCGCAGGGTCGTCGTCCTCGCCCAAGAAGAAGCGCGCCTGCTGAATCACAACTACATCGGGACCGAGCACATCCTGCTCGGCCTCATCCATGAGGGGGAGGGCGTTGCCGCCCGAGCCCTCGAGAGCATGGACATCGACCTCGAGTCCGTGCGCAGTCAAGTCGTCGAGATCATCGGCCAGGGTTCCCAAGCACCCTCCGGCCACATTCCGTTCACGCCCAGGGCCAAGAAGGTCCTCGAGCTCTCGCTCCGTGAGGCGCTCCAGCTCGGCCACAACTACATCGGGACCGAGCACATCCTGCTCGGCCTCATCCGAGAGGGTGAGGGCGTTGCTGCCCAGGTGCTCGTGAAGCTCGGTGCCGAGCTCACCAAAGTTCGCCAGACCGTCATCCAGTTGTTGTCCGGTGTCCAGGGTGAAGAAGGCACTCCGGCCGGCGCCGGTGCTGCAAGCGGGGCTTCGAGCTCACGTGGCGAGAGTGGCAGCTCTTCCGGATCAGCGGTGCTCGATCAGTTCGGCCGGAACCTGACCCAGCTTGCACGCGAGCAGACCCTCGACCCGGTCATCGGCCGTGCGAACGAGATCGAGCGCGTGATGCAGGTGCTCTCTCGGCGGACGAAGAACAATCCGGTCCTCATCGGCGAGCCAGGCGTCGGCAAGACCGCCATCGTCGAAGGTCTCGCTCAGCAGATCGTGGACGGAACCGTCCCGGACACGCTGACGAACAAGCACATCTACACGCTCGACCTCGGCGCCTTGGTGGCGGGCTCGCGGTATCGCGGTGACTTCGAGGAGCGCCTCAAGAAGGTTCTGAAGGAGATCCGCACCCGCGGGGACATCATCCTCTTCATCGACGAGATCCACACGCTCGTCGGCGCAGGTGCCGCAGAGGGTGCGATCGATGCCGCAAGCATCCTGAAGCCCATGCTGGCCCGTGGCGAGCTCCAGACCATCGGCGCCACCACCCTCGAGGAGTACCGCAAGTACCTCGAGAAGGACAGTGCGCTCGAGCGCCGGTTCCAGCCGATCCAGGTCGATGAACCGTCGATCGCGGACACCATTCGGATCCTCGAGGGGCTCCGCACCTCCTACGAGGAGCACCACAAGGTGGAGTTCACGGAGCAAGCACTGGTCAATGCGGCGAACCTCGCCGATCGCTATATCGCAGACCGGTTCCTGCCCGACAAGGCCATCGACCTCCTCGACGAAGCGGGGAGCCGCATGCGGTTGCGTCGTTCGAACCTCCCGGACGAGGTCAAGCACATCGACGAGCAGATCGGCAAGGTGCGCACCGACAAGCGTGAGGCCGTCAACGCCCAGCAATTCGAGCGTGCAGCCCAGCTGCGAGATCGCGAGCGGGAGCTCATCGCCGAGCGCTCCGAGACGGAAGCGTCTGCAACGGCCGAGGGCCAGACCTTCCAGGCGATCATCGACGAAGAGCAGATCGCCGAGGTGCTGGCTCAGTGGACCGGTATCCCGGTGCATCGCCTCACCGAGGAAGAGACCGAGAAGCTCCTGAACATGGAAGCCGAGCTGCACAAGCGCATCATCGGTCAGGAAGACGGCATCACGGCCGTGTCCAAGGCGATCCGGCGTACCCGTGCCGGGCTCAAGGACCCGAAGCGGCCCTCGGGTTCGTTCATCTTCCTCGGCCCCTCGGGCGTCGGGAAGACCGAGACCGCCAAGACGCTCACCGAGTTCCTGTTCGGCGATGAGTCGGCACTCATCCAGATCGACATGTCCGAGTACATGGAGAAGCACGCTGTCAGCCGGCTCGTCGGCTCACCCCCCGGATACGTCGGATACGACGAGGGTGGCCAGCTGACCGAAGCCGTCCGGCGCAAGCCGTTCTCGGTCGTGCTGTTCGATGAGATCGAGAAGGCCCACCCGGATGTGTTCAACATCCTCCTCCAGATCCTCGAAGACGGCCGACTGACCGATTCGCAGGGTCGGACCGTGGACTTCAAGAACACGGTCATCATCATGACCTCGAACCTCGGTACGGCCGATCTCCGCAAGTCGAACATCGGCTTCTCCGAGCGAACCGACGACATGAACTACGACAAGATGCGCGAGAAGGTGATGGAGGCGCTCAAGACGCACTTCCGACCCGAATTCCTCAACCGCATCGACGAAGTCATCGTGTTCCACGAGCTGACGATGGACGAGGTGAAGCAGATCGTCGATCTGCTGCTCACGAGGGTGCGCGAGCAACTCGAGAGCCAGGCCTTGGACCTGGTCATGACCGACGACGCCAAGGAGTTGCTTGGCCGCAAGGGGTACGACCCGCAGCTGGGTGCCCGTCCTCTGCGTCGGGCCATCCAGCGCATGCTCGAAGACCCGCTGTCGGAGAAGGTCCTGTTCAAGGAGTTCCCGGCCGGCAGCACGATCCTCGTCAACGTGGATCCGGAGGATCCCGATCGCCTCTCGTTCGAGGCGGTGGAGACTCCCGATCAGCCGCCCGTGGAGCTCGCAGAGAACTGACCACCACGGCGGCATACACCTCATACCTGACGACAGGCCCCCGGGACCGACCGGGGGCCTGTTTCGTGTACTGCTCGCGTCGAGATGGTGATCGGTTCGGCGCAGCGGCCGACCACGAAGGGACTTCGGAGAGCGAGCATTCCGAAGTGGCGAGGTCTACCCTTTGAAGTACTCCCCCCGTTCTTGCTGGGTAGGGGAGTCCCAAAGGCAACGACGAACGAAAGGGTGCACCAAATGCGCTCAGGGCTTATGAAGCGGGGAGCCATCCTCGCCCTCATGCTCGTCTTGGCACTCGTGGCTGCTGCATGTAGCAGCGACGACTCCGACGACACGACGACGACAACGGCAGCCGCCGGTGGTGAAGAGACGACCACGACAGCAGCTGCGGAAGAGACGACGACCACGGCAGCTGCCGAGGAGACCACGACCACGGCGGCCGCCGCCTTCGAAGGTGATCCGATCAAGACGTGCCTGGTCACCGACCTCGCAGGCGTCGACGACCGGAGCTTCAACGCGAGCGCGTGGTCCGGTGTCGAAGCGGCCATCGAGGCCGGTTTCGCCACCGACGACTCGTTCTTCCTCGAGTCGAACGATGCCTCGGATTGGCAGCCGAACATCGACCAGATGGTCCAGCAGGGCTGTCAGCACATCGTGACGGTCGGCTTCGCTCTCGGAGAGGTCACGGCGATCAACGCCCAGGCCAACCCGGACATCATCTGGACGATGATCGACAACGTCCTCACTGACGCAGACTTCGCACCGTTGGCGCTGCCCAACGTGCGTGAGCTCGTCTACCAGACCGACCAGGCCGCCTTCGGTGCGGGTTACCTCGCCGCCGGCATGACGGACACGGGCACGGTCTGCACCTACGGTGGTGCGAACTTCCCGACCGTCGCCATCTTCATGGATGGCTTCACGCGGGGCGTGGCGCACTACAACGACATCAAGGGCACGTCGGTCAACGTCATTGGTTGGGACGTCGAGGCTCAGGATGGCCAGTTCACCGGTAGCTTCACGGACCTCGCCCTGGCGAGGGTCACCGCGGACAGCCAGTTCGAAGAGGGCTGTGACATCACGATCCCGGTCGGTGGCGCCATCAACCTGCCCGCCGGCGATGCCATCCTCGAGGGCTTCGGCAAGGCCGTGATCGGTGTCGACCAGGACGCGTTCTTCGCCGCTCCGGAGCAGTATCAGTCCGTGTGGCTGACCACCGTCGAAAAGGCCATCGGCCCGCTGACGACGCTGGCGATCCAGGAGCACGCTGAAGGTACCTGGCAGCCAGGCGCCTTCCTCGGCGACCTGTCGAACAACGGTGTCGGCCTGTCGCCGTTCCACGACTTCGATGCGGCCGTTCCCGGTGAGTTGAAGGCTGAGATCGTGCAGCTGCTCGAGGACATCCGCAACGGTGTCATCAAGGCAGACTTCACGCAGGTTGGATACTGATCTCGATCAGTCGAACGATTGAGAAGGG
>JASJCF010000046.1 GCA_030066265.1 Acidimicrobiia bacterium
GGTGCCAGCTTCAACATGTGGCAGGCCGTGGACAGCATCGGCTCGTACCTGACCCGTGAGCCCGGAACGCTGCTGTGGAATGAGCTCCAGACGGATGATCTCGACGCCGCCGCAGACTTCTATGCCGACGTCTTCGGATGGAAGACCCAGGTGAGCGAGATGGAGAACGGCCCGTACACGACCTTCCTGCTCGGAGAGGCCGCGGTGGCCGGCATGATGGAGATCCAACCGGAGTGGGGCCCGGTTCCGCCGAACTGGTCGATCTACCTCGAAGTCGAGAACACAGACGAGGCCGTCGAGACCGTCAAGAAGCTCGGCGGCAAGCAGGAGATGCCCGTGATGGAGGTCCCCGAAGCCGGCCGCTTCGCCCTCATCCAAGACCCCCAGGGCGCCTACCTCTACGTCATGCAGGTCCCGAGAGACTGACAACATCGGCCCGTCCCCCCTTCAGGTGTTGCGCTCGGCAACGTTGTTGACGCGGTGGACGGGGTTGAGCCTCCTTGGTTGTGTGGTGTTTGCAGACAGCACATGACCGAAGGAGGCTCGGGGTGCACGGTAATGCCCGGTTGTCGATCCATGGGCGGAAGGTGGTTGTTGAGCGGCATCTCGAGGGTGAGTCGTTGACTCGGATCGCTGCGGGGTTGGGGGTGTCGCGCCAGACGGTGTCGAAGTGGTGGCGGAGGTATCTGGAGGATCCTGATGGGGTGTGGTGGCTGGATCGGTCATCGGCACCAAGGGCGACCCCGCATCGTGTCGATCCTGCGGTGGAGGCCCAGATTGTGTCGTTGCGTCGCCGGTTGCGGTGGGGACCGTTCCAGATCGCCTATCGGGTTGGGGTGTCACGGTCAACGGTGCATCGCGTGCTGGTTGATCACGGGGTGAACCGGATCGGGTTCTTGGACCCGCCCCGGGACCGTGCCATCCGATACGAGCGGGACACTCCCGGTGAGCTCGTCCACCTCGACACCAAGCGATTCCCCCGTATCCCCGACGGTGGCGGCCGGTTCATCCACGGCAACGTCGGGTATCGCACCGCGGAGCGGATCAAACAGAACGTCGGGTACATCCATGTGCATGCAGCCGTCGATGATCACACCCGGATTGCGTATGCCGGGGTGTTCGAAGACGCAACCGCCGTGTCGTGTGCAGCGTTCCTCGACAACACCGTCACCTACCTGGCCAGCTACGGGATCCGGATCACGTCGGTGATGACCGACAACGCCAAGGCCTACCTGGGCAAGACGTTCACCGCCACACGAACCGACCACGGCATCGACCACATCACCATCCGCCCCTACCGACCCCAAACCAACGGCAAAGTCGAACGGTTCTTCCGCACCCTCAAAACGGAATGGTCACACGCCGCGAACTACTACTCCGAACACGAACGACACACCGCACTCGACACCTGGCTCGAGACCTACAACACTCAACGACCCCACACAGCCATCGGCGCACCACCCGCCACACGCGTCAACAACGTTCCCGAGTAGAACACTTCAGGGGGGACGGGCGAACGAAGTGAGCCAGGGGGGCAATCAGCTGTCAGCTGTCGGCTCCCGGCTCTCAGCTGTCAGTCCCCCACTTCAGGGGGGACGGCAGAGGAGCGAAGCGACGATGCAGGGGGGAACGCAATGCGCCCTGGTTCAGTGCTTCACCCTGACCCGCTTCCTACTGCGCAGCAACCTAGAGAGGAACTCGGAACTCGGAGCTGACGGCTCAAGCAAGCAACGCCTCGGCCCGGCCGATCGCAAGCCACCACCAGAGCCCGAGCAGCGCGACCGCCACCAGGATGAACACGCCGAGCTTGACGACCTTCTTCAGGAACCACCACGCAACAGCGATGACGGCAAGGACGATCAGGAGCGATTGCCACGGCTCCATCCGGACCTCCAAGGACGGGAGCACCCGTCAGGCTACGCCGAAGGGCCGGTTTGCAGCTCCCGCCCGCCCCGGTGCGAAGCATCATCGGTCGGGACACTGACGACTGACCACTCATTGCTCACAGCTCATGGCTCATACCTCGGAGCTCAAGGCTCATGGCTCATGGCTCATGGCTCATGGCTCATGGCTGGGCGCTGACAGCTGAGAGCGCAGCGACGCTGACGCTACGACGCGATCTCCGCCTCGGAGCTCGCACGCTCCCCATCGAGGAGCTCGCGCAGCTTCTCGATCAGGGCACCCTTTGCGAAATCGGACTTGTCGAAGAAGGCATGGACGCCAGCGCGCTCGGCGCGGCTGCGGTCTTCCTCGGACGCCACGCCGGAGAGCATGACCACGGGAATGTCGCCATACCGCTGGCGAACCATGTGGATGAGCGCAACACCGTCTGCGCGGGGCATCGAGAAGTCGACGACGAGCGCGTCGACGTCGTAGCGGGCGAGCACCCCGAGGGCGTCCGAGACGCTCCCGGCCACGAGCGTCGAGAAGCCGTGCGAGGCGAGGACGCCCGAGACGACCTGACGCACACCCTGACTGTCGTCGACCACCAACACGGTATGGACCGGGCCGGCGGGTCGTACCTCGGCATCGCGCATCTTCTCCGAGAGGCGGCCGGAGTCGACGAGCATGACCGTCTCGTCTCCGCCCAAGAGCGCAACGCCGGCCACGACCGAGTCGGAGGCCGCGAGCACCGGGCCGAGGTCCTTGGTTGCCACCTCTGACAGCTCGAGGACATCGTCGACGGCGAGGGCGATCGCTCCCGTTGCCGTCTTGAGCACCATCACCTGGGATGGCAGACCGTCGACATCCAACCCCACCACGGTGGCAAAGGACGAATACGGGATGCTCTCCCCCTCGAACGTGACGAAGCTGCCTCGCTCGAGCACCGTGATCTTCACATCGGGGATGGCGAGGATGGCTGCAACTGCCGAATCCGGCACACCCCACGTACGGCCGCCTGCCGTGAAGAGCTGTGCTCGCTGGAGGGCACGGCTGGCCGGCATCGTCACCACGAACGTCGTCCCCACCCCGACGGAGGTCTCGAGCGTCATCGTGCCGTAGACCTCTTCAACGATGCCGGTCACCCGTGCAAGGCCATCACCTTCGCCGGTGAACTCCGAAGATCCTGGATTGGTCGAGAAGCCCTCCGAGTACAGCGCCGAGCGGAGCTCGTCGGTCGTGGGATCGTCGCTGACGATGCCCTTGTCGGTGGCGAGCGTTCGCACCGCCTTCCAATCGATACCGGCCCCGTCGTCGGTGACCACGATCTGTACGTGTTGCTCGTTGCGAGAGAGGGCGACCTTCACCGTTCCGTGTGCTGCCTTGCCCGCGGAGACTCGCGTGTCGGGCTCTTCGATGCCATGCGCAACGGCGTTGACCACGAGCTGGCGAATGATCTCCCCGATCTTGTCCACGAGCTGGCGGTCGACAACCGTGTCCTCTCCTTCCAAGATCAGCTCGACGTCACGATCGACCTTCTTGGAGAGGTACTTCGCCAGCTGCGGAAGCGTCGCCGTCACCGTCTCCAACGGCACGGCGGTCAGGCCGAGGGCGCTGTGCTGAAGGCTGAGCGAAGCTCGCCGCACGGTCTCGAGTGACTCGAGGCTGCTCTCGAGCGCAACGGCGGACATCCCCGAGTCGCTGGATTGGAGGAGCCCAGCCGCCTGCACCACAGCCGACTCGATGTCGATGCGGAGGGCAGCCACGTCGTTGATCATGCGGAAGAGGCGGCCCGCGTTGACGAGGACCGATTCCTCGGTCGCCCACGTCTCGACGGCACCGAGGAGACCGCCGAGGTCATAGAGATCGTGGTTCTCCGGGTTCAGGACCGAAGGGCCCTCGACGACGCTGAGACTCGGCGGTTCCGACAGAGGGGCCGGCGAGGCATGTTCAGGCCCATCGGCGAAGGCGGTCTCGACGATCTCATACGTGATGGCCGGTGTCGGCAACTTGCCATCCGGCCCCGGCTCGAAGACCAGCGGACCATCGGGTTCCTCGACAGCCGCTTTCGCCGTCTCCGTGACGGCATCATGCGGTTCCGGTTCGCCGGCCGCAGCTGAGGTGTCTTCTGCAGCCGATTGGTCTGGTGCAGCTGATTGGTCTGGTGCAGCTGGTTCGTCGGTTGAAGCCTCGTGAGCGATGTCGGGCTCTGCATCGTCGGCCACCGAGACCTCATCGACGGAGTCGCCATCGACGTGAGCCTCCTCATGCTCGCCACGACCAACCTCGTCACGATCCTCCGCGACGGGCTCTCGCCGGTGAGCACGCTCCCGCTCCTGAGCGACCTCGCGCTCGATCTCATCGATGGCGGCGGCGACATCGTCCACGGGTGGAGGATCGGCCTCTGCCGTGGCCTCCGTGGAGGGTTCCGGCTTGAGGTCGACGTCCACCACGACCTCATCGGACTCCCCGGCGTCCGCCAGCTCATCGCCGTCTTCGGAGACCTCGGTTGCAGCGTCTTCGGTTGCAGAGTCTTCGGCGTCGGCGGGAACCGTGGCGACAGCTGCGCTGTCGGCAGCTTCGGTCGGTGGCGAGGCGGTCGCATCGGTCTCTGCTTCCCCGAGGGGATCGGGCAACTGCTCGACGAGATCGGGTGCGCTCACGACGGCGCGCACGGTGTCGATCGCGACGAAGACTTCATGATCGTCTCCGCCCAGCGCACCGGGAATGGACTCGGCGAGATGCTCGAGGGTGCGAGCGAGCATCGAAGACCCCTCGAGATCCCCTTGCTGCACCCACCGCCAGACGAGCTCGCTGGTCTGGCCGCCCTGGGCGATTCCGTCGTAGCCCATGACGTTTCCGGTGCCCTTGATGGTGTGCCCTTCGCGCACCATCTTCCCCGTCATCTCCGCAGTGAGCTGCCCGGATGCCATTGCTTGCGCGCCAGAAATGAGTGAGTGGGAACGCTCGTTCAGCTCGTCCTTGAACAGCTGTTCGAGCTCAGGATCGTTTTGGAAGTCCATGCACCCACCACAAACGCGAGGTTTCTGCCATCACTCCGATATCGGACATGGGGGAATGGCCCTTGAGCACTATGACTAGTGCCTCCTGGAAGGGTGTGGTAGCCCTTCTCGATCGATCATGAGATCAGCTGACTGGACCTGAGCGGCCGATCGGCGGATGATGGGCGTAGACGGAACTCGGCATTCGGGAGGTGCCTGATGTACGTCATCTACAGGGGGTCGAATGCCAAGGCGAGACGGGCAGCCGCCGAGATCGCACGGGTCGCAGGCGAGCGCGGCATCTTGACCATCATCTCGCCCGTCGAAGATGTGGAAGCGGAGCGGATCGAGGAGGCCAATGCCGTGGTCGTGGGCTGCTCGGTGAAGGTCGACACGCCATTCGGCGGGCAGACCTCGGCCGAAACCGAGACATGGCTGGATCCTGTGCCTGAGCTCCACGGCAAGCCGGTTGGCATCTACTGCACCTACAGCTTCTTCCCACACACCTTCGCAGACGTCGCCACGAGGACGGCCGAAGTGCTCTCGGGCCTCGAGCGCCACCTCGAAGACAAAGGAGCGAAGGTCGTCGTGACGCAGGGCATCCTGAACCGTGACATGGGTCGAGGGGCGGCACTGCTCGTCGACAACCTCCAGACTCGACTCGGCCTCTGAGGTCCACTCCGTCGTCGGCGCCACCATCCTCCGACGATCGTTCGCCCGTCTCGCCGAGCGAGGGGCAGCCCAAGTAGGCTCGTTGCGACGGGGAGAGCTTCTCCCCACTTGGGAGAGCAAAGACGGGCAGGAGGTCAATCCATGAAGAAGAGGCTGATCTGGCTGAGCGCGCTTCTAGCGCTCATGCTGGTCGTGGCCGCATGCAGCGATTCGTCAGAGGACACGACAACCACTGCAGGTTCGGGTGGCGACCAGACGACGACCACGGCCGCCAGCGGAGAAACCACGACCACGGCCGCCAGCGAGGAGACCACGACCACCGCTGCAAGCGAGCCGCTCACGTTCGGCATGATCCTCGTCGGTCCCCAGGACGACCGAGGCTGGAGCCAGGCACACCGTGAAGCAGGCGAGTACATCGAGGAGCGGCTCGGTGCGACGATGATCCTGCTGGACAAGGTGAACCCTGCCGACCGGCCCGAGCTCACCGTCGACCAGGTGGCTCGCGACATGATCGACCAGGGTGCACAGCTCGTGTTCTTCACCTCGGACGACATGAAGGACGGTGCGTTCCTGTCCGCTGAGCAGAACCCGGATGTGCCGATGATCTGGTCCTCGGGTGACAACGCCTGGGCGGAGGGTCAGGACTTCCGGCCGGAACTCGCCAACCTCGGCAACGTCATGGGGCAGATGGAGTTCGGGAAGATGATCGCCGGCTGCTCTGCGGCATTGCGCACGCAGACAGGCAACATCGGCTACGTCGGCCCGCTCATCAACGATGAGACCCGCCGCCTCGTCAACTCGGCCTGGCTTGGCGCCAAGTACTGCTGGGAGAACGTGCGTGGGAACAACATCGCCGACCTCGAGTTCGGTGTGAACTGGATCGGCTTCTGGTTCAACATCCCCGGTGTGACCCTCGATCCCACGCTCGTCTCGAACGACTTCATCGATGGTGGTGCCGACGTGCTGATCAGCGGTATCGACACGACCGAAGCGCTCGTCGTCGCCGGTCAGCGTGCGGCTGCCGGTGAAGAGGTGTGGGCAATCCCGTACGACTATGTCGACGCATGCTCGGGAGCACCCGAGATCTGCCTCGGCACGCCGTGGTTCAACTGGGGTCCCTCGTACCTCGAGATCGCACAGAGCGTCCAAGGTGGGGCGTTCGCATCGACGTTCCAGTGGCTCCCGCCGGATTGGTCCGACCTGAACAACCCGGAGACCACGGCAATCGGGTACATCGAAGGCACGGGCCTTCCGGATGAGGACAAGCCGGCCTTGACGGCCTTCATCGATGGGCTTGCAGACGGGTCGATCGACCTGTGGGTGGGCCCGCTCAACAACCAGGACGGCTCGGTGTGGCTCGCCGACGGCGAGAATGCCACGCCCCAGCAGATCTGGTATACGAAGCAACTGCTCGAGGGCGTCGAAGGCGCCAGCGAGGCCTGATCCGAGGCACCGGAATCGGGCCCTTCACGGGATCCTTCGCAGGGTCCGTCAGTCAGGGCTCGGAGTCCTGATCGGTACAGCGGCGGGGAGGCTCCGGCCTCCCCGCCGTCGCGTGAGAATCCGGCATGCCGTCCCGCGACTCTCTAGGCTCACGCTTGGCCCATGAGTCTCGAGCTGCGCGACATCCACAAGCACTTCGGACCTGTCCGTGCGAACGACGGCATCAACCTCACCGTGGAGTCGGGCAGTCTGCATGGCCTGCTCGGCGAGAACGGCGCCGGGAAGTCGACTCTGATGAAGGTGCTGTCCGGCTTCTACGAGGCCGACTCAGGCGACATCATCCTGGACGGTACGCACATCGAGCTCGGTTCACCTGACGATGCGATCGACGCCGGTATCGGCATGCTCCACCAGGATCCTCTCGTCTTTCTTCCGTTCTCGGTCATCGACAACTTCCTCCTCGGGAGCCCGGGGTCCTTCACGTTGGATCGCCGGGGCACCCGCAAGGAGATCGGCGAGCTCAGAGATCGGTTCGGGTTCACGTTCGACCTCGACGCACCGGCTCGCACGCTCACGGTCGGAGAACGGCAGCAGGTCGAGATCACCAGGTTGCTGTGGCTCGGGGCGACCGTGCTCATCCTCGATGAACCCACCACGGGGATCTCTGCCGACCAGCGGGAGCTGCTCTTCGCAACCCTCCGCGAGCTGGCAAGCGAAGGCATGATCGTCATCTTCGTGTCGCACAAGCTCGAAGAGGTGGAGGAGATCTGCGAGGAGGTGACCGTCATGCGCCAAGGCAAGGTGGTCGGAGAAGCGCGAATGCCGGTGCCTCCTGAGGAACTGGTGACCATGATGTTCGGCGAACCGATCGAGGTCGCAGAGCGCCCGGACGTCGCCCTTGGAGCAGAGACGTTCTCGATGACTGACGTGGTCATCGAGGAGCGTCTGATGCACCTCGAGGGATTGAACCTCAGCATGCAGGCGGGGGAGGTCGTGGGTCTCGCAGGAATGGGAGGCAGCGGTCAGCGCACCTTCCTGCGGGGCATCAGCGGCCTCGTCGATCCCTCCGGGGGGACCATCACGCTCGACGGGACCGATGTGACGCACAAGAGCTATCGCTCCCGCATGGACGCAGGCATCCACTACCTCCCGGCTGGACGTCTCGAAGAAGGTCTCGTCGACGGGCTCACCTTGACGGAGCACTTCGTCCTCGCCGACAGGAAGAACAGGGGATTCTTCATCGATTGGGATGAGGCCGAGGCCGCGACGAACGCCGAGATCGATCACTTCTCGATCAAGGGGACCCAGGACTCGACCGCCGAATCGCTGTCCGGAGGCAACCAGCAGCGGCTTCTGCTCGCAATGCTCCCGGACGAGCTCGATCTGCTGCTCATGGAGCACCCGACTCGCGGACTCGACATCGAGTCGGCCGACTGGGTGTGGAGCCAGCTCCTCCAGAGGCGTGAGCAGGGGACCGCCATCATCTTCTCATCAGCCGACCTCGACGAGCTCCTCCGGTACTCGGACCGCATCCTCGTCTTCTTCTCCGGGGAGGTCCTCGCCGAACTCGATGCGAGAGAGACCAACGTCGACGAGATCGGCCACCTCATCGGTGGCCGTCGCGTGGGCAGCGCATCAGGGGGGTCATCGTGACGGCCCGTTCAGGCGAAGACGCAGCTGGCGTACGCGGGGCCGCGATCGGAGCGTTGCCGTTCGTCGTGGCCCTGCTGTTCGCCGGACTCCTCATCCTCCTGGTGGGCGAGAACCCGTTGGAAGCGCTGCGACTGATCCTCGACGGATCGCTCGGATCCCCGGACAAGCTGTCCGACACCATCATGGTGTGGGTGCCGCTGACCCTTGCTGCTGCAGGGCTCGTGGTCACCTTCGCCGCCGGGCTGTGGAACATCGGTGTCGAAGGCCAGATCGTGCTCGGCGCCATCGGGGCGGCACTCATCGCCAGGGAGGTCACGGCTCCGTCGTGGATCCTCGTTCCACTGACGCTCCTGTTCGGCATCCTGTTCGGCGTCGTCTGGGCGCTACTGGCCGGGGTCCTCAAGACGAAGGGCAAGGTGAACGAGATCTTCGGCGGCCTGGGCCTCGACTTCGTCGCCACCGGCCTCACCCTGTACCTGATCATCGGTCCCTGGGCCCGCGAGGGCATTGCCTCGACCAGTGGCACCGAGCCCTTCCCCGAGGATGCCCTCCTGCCCGCCGTCGGCGACACGCGATTCTCGCCGCTTGCCGTCGCACTGGCCATCCTGGCCGTGATCGGGGTCTGGTTGCTGTTGCGTGGTACGCGTTTCGGGCTCAAGCTCAAGGCCGTAGGTCGCAACCCGAAGAGCGCCTTCCTGCTCGGGATCCCCACGAATCGCTACATCCTGGGTGCCTTCGCCATCTGTGGCGGGCTCGCAGGCCTCGCCGGAGCGATCCAGGCGACCGGCTTCCACCAGAAGCTCGTTCCGTCCGTGTCGGGCGGGTACGGATTCCTGGGGATCCTCGTGGTGCTGTTGGCCGGTTTCCGCGCGATCTGGGTCGCTCCCATATCCGCGTTCTTCGCCATCGTGATGGTCGGGAGCATCTCGCTCACGCTGCGCCTCGACATCGACTCGGCGATCGGCGGCGTCCTCACAGGAGTGCTCGTGCTGTTCGCCCTCATCGGCTCGGGATTGCGTGACTATCGACAGCGGAAGCGAGCAATGGAGGCGCCTCCGCCCGAGTCGGAGGCGGAACCAGGTGGTGACGCCGAACCCGCTGATGCGCGCGAGGCGACGAACTGATGGAAGCCACGCTCGCCACCATCGTCGCCGCTGCCGCTCCCCTCCTCTTCGCCACGATCGGAGAGACGATCAGCGAGAAGTCGGGAGTGATCAACCTGTCGCTCGAGGGCAGCCTCATGCTGTCGGCGCTTGCGGGATTCGTCTTGGCCTTCGAGACGGGCAACACCTGGATCGGATTCGTGGCAGCTGCGATCGTCGGCGCTTCCTTCGCGACCATCGTCGCGTTCGGGAGCATCACGCTACGCCTCAACCAGGTCGCCGTCGGGTTCGTGCTGGCGATCCTCGGCATCGCGTTGAGCTCGTTTCTCGGCAGCGGCTACACCGGCAAGCCCGGCGGACCGATCGCCGTTCCCCCCCTCGACATCCCGCTCTTGTCGGACATCCCCTTCTTCGGTCCCGTGCTGTTCAGTCACAACATCGTCGTGTACGCCAGCCTGATCGTCGTCGTCCTGGCCTGGCTCTACATGTACTACACGCGGCCAGGCCTGTCGCTCCAGGGCGTCGGCGAGCGCCCCGAAGCCGCACACTCGCGAGGGGTCCCGGTGAACGGGTTGCGCTACGGCTACACCATCATCGGCGGAGCCCTCGTGGGGATCGGCGGCGCGGCGTTCAGCCTCGACGCGAAGCTCGGATGGTCCTTCCTGCACACCCGCAACTTCGGCTGGATCGCCCTTGCGATCGTCATCTTCGGCGGATGGCACCCCATCCGGGTCGCCATCGGCGTCTACCTCTTCGGGTTCCTTCAATGGCTCGCGCTCGATCTCCAGGACGTGTTCCCCGATCTGACGCAGGTCCTGCCGATCATGCCCTTCGTGCTCATGATCCTCGCCCTGGTGCTGGTGAACGCCGATTGGCTGCGTGATTGGGCCGATCGGCACCCGAGATGGGGGAACCTCATCCGCGGCGACGCGCCGTCTGCGATCGGGACCCACTTCAGCGCCGAATAGCCGGCCGAGCGCCGCGACGACGCTCGGCGGCCGCCCTCAGTCGACGACGTGGAACAGCACGTTGACGATCGACCATCCGTCGCTCGTCTTGGCCAGGTGGAGGTAGTCGAGATACTCCGGCGAGCCGAGGCGCACCGTGGCGATGTCGTCCGAGACGTCATCGATGTGGATCTCGTAGGCGGCATCGGGCATCTCACCGCCACCAGCGGACGTCAACTCGATCATCCGGTCCTTGCGGACGTTCCTCAGATCGGCCTCGGCTTCTCCCGTCGGGGTGCGCTTCACCAGATCATCGTGCAGGGCCCGGTCCATGCGTTCGGCATCACCCGAGTACCAACCTTCGATGTAGTCCCGCACGGCTGCTTCGATCGCGGCGACATCGCCGGCAAGGCGCTCGTCAGCCGCTCGTGCTGTGCTCTCCATCGGCGTCCCTCCATCGTCCTGTGTGCGGATTCACGGACGACGTCCTCGGAACCCGGAACCCGCCCGCTGCCGCCATCGTATGACCAGGAGTCCAATCGTGCCGTCGCGACAGCAGCAGCGGGAACGTGTCTCCCTGCGGGCAGCCTCACTGCGGTCGAGGATGCAGGCGATCGGCTCACAGCGCAGCGACGGGGAATCGGATGGACCATGGCTGGCACGAGGCAGCCTCGGGTGCTGCGATCTCCGCTCGCATCGTCACTCAGTGTCACAGGCCGTCCGGGTGCGCTTCCGTGTCCGCTCGGCCATCGTCGCCGGCATCCGCGTCATCGACTCGCTCGTCGGCCGGCTCGCGATCACTCGTGCCCTCACCGTCGGCTCGCGGACCATTGCCGCCGATCGCGGACACCGCCTGGTCGAGCCGCTTCATGATGTTCTCTTCCGATGCCTGAGAGACCAACATGCCGACGAACCGGCCCACCAGGGCGGCGAGCAGCACCACCCCCACGATCGCCTCCAGAGCTGCGAGCACCCGGGTGATGCTCGCAGCCGGCTGAATGTCGCCGAACCCGAGCGTGGTCAACGTCACGTAGCTGAAGTAGTACAGCTGCGAGGGACTGCCGGGCACAACGGTCTGCGGAGGATCGAATGCCTCCGGATCGATGGTGCCGATCAAGGTGTAGATGAGCCCGAAGAGGATGCCGATCGACAGATACACCGCAGCAGCACCGAAGATCGCGTCGCCGCTGATGCGGCGACGACGCAGCAGGAACACCAGCAGAGCGATCGTCGAGTACCCGACGAGGTACACCGACAATCCCTTCGTGATCACGTCGACCCAGGAAGCATCGGCGCCTGCCGAGACGATGTCGATCACCAACACCATCGCAGCGAGTGCGATGTGGATGGCGCCCGCTTGCGTGGGTATCCGTGCGGCACGAACGGTGAGGACGATGATGCCCAGAACGATGATGCCGCGGGCGACGTCGAAGTCGAGCCCGTTGGGAGGCCCGGCATCCCGCAGCACGAAGAGCGAGAAGTAGAGCGCAGCGATGGCCGGGAGCTCCCAGCCCGGCTTCAGCCGTTCCTCCAAGCTGGTGGCGTCGCCCTCCGTCGGCGCCGAGGCCTGATCGCGATGTCCGTCAGCGTCGTGCGTGACCATGACCCCATGTTGGCACCCTCACATCGACAGTGGTCGACCGACCCCCGATCGGGAGATCAACGGAGCACCCAAGTCTGCAGTCATGGCGCTGCCCAGCCGACCAACCGATTCCACGGTCAGTACCTCACGTTGAAGGATCGGATCGCCGGGTCGGGCACGGAGGGGAGCACCGTGACCGATGTCACATCCGCAGCCGGAGGCCCGGTGCGGAGGAACACCAGGAGTCGGTCGAGTTCGGCTTCGTCACCCTGCGCCCACGTCTCGACCGCACCGTGGGCAGTGTTCCTGACCCAGCCCGTGATCGAGCGATCCCGAGCGAAACGGGCGGTTGCGAATCGGAATCCGACCCCCTGGACCCTGCCCGTGATCGTGGCCGTGATCGCCTTTGGCTCCTCCATCACGACCATCGTCGCGCATCTGGTGCTCAAGACGGGCAATCGCATCGGACCTCGACAGGGGCCATGCGCGACGGTGCGCAGAAGGAGCCGCTTCGAAGGCCGGAACGAAGACTTGAGCAATGGACCGATCCGGCCGATGAAACCTCACGAACGTTCAAACGCAAGGAGCTCTGCAGTGCAGCGCTGGAGAGGCAAGACGGGCCCGCGCGATCGGCCGCTCGGGCTGCCCACGTTGATGACCGGGTCCATCCGGAATCCAAACGAGGATGAGGCGCTCACCGTCACGCTCAGCATGCACGCAACCGGGTTCGCCCTCCACGCCGACGATGTCGCCCTGGGCAGCTGGTCGGCAGACGAGGTGGAGATCGTGCCGCTCGGCGATCGTGCCTTCGAATTCGTCGCCGAGGGTGACCGGCTGATCTTCGTCCCTGATGACCTCGATGCCTTCCTGACGCGGCTCAATCCTGACGCCACGCGTCGCAAGCGACGCAAGCGAGCATCATCGTCCGGGGCCGGTGCGAAGCCCGCATCGTCACCCGGCGATGGGGAGCGACCGTCGGCCTCGGGCACGGAAACCACGCCTGAGCGGGATCAACCCAGGAAGGTGCCGCCCTCCAGGCCCCGACCCAAGACCCGACCCAAGCCAAAGGCGAAGCCCACGACGAGCGCGACCGCCGGCCGGCAAACCGCGACCGCTCCCGCCGCAACCGCAGCAGCGGCGCCTCGCTCCGCCGGGAATCGAAAGGCCCAGATCAAGGCCATCAAGCTGCGCCGCAAGCCGAAGCCGGACAAGCAGCAAAGGGCGCAGACGCAGAAACCTGCGGCTGCAGTACCCACCACCGCCGTCGCCGACGAGGACCGGGAGGGACGCTGGATCCGGACGATCGACTCGGCCCGACGCTACGGGCTCTTCGGGCTCGACCGCGTGCCGGTGGACCGAAACCTGAGGAACCAGGAGCACCGCCACACCTACGACCACCGCGCTGCTGCGACATCGGGTCCGGCGCGCTACGTCTGCACCATCTGCGGCAAGGTTCGATTGCGCTCGGGCTGATCGCGGCTGCAACAGGACCGCCCCGGGCGGTCATCGGCCGCATGTGAACTCGCCGCTGGGGTGACTCCCGACGACGCGAGCCTCGGGTAGCGTCTCGGAGATGGACCTCAGCTCGCCCGCAACCGCCATGCTCGCGACCGATCCCGACCGTCAGCGGCGGCTCTTCGGCAGTGACGGGCTGCTCCCCCTGTGGATCGCCGAACCCTACGTCCAGCTGTCCCCCGAGATCCAAGCGCGCATGCGAGACCGCGCCGACCTCGGCTGGTACGGCTACGAGACTCGCCCGAAGTCCGTGATCGGTTCGTTCTGGTCGTGGATGCAGGACCGCCACAGCTGGCGCGATGACAGCCTGGTCACGTCGGTGAGTCCGAGCATCGGCACCTCGATCGCCGTGCTCATCGAGCAGTTCACCGAGCCTGGCGATGGCGTGATCCTCCAGCCTCCCGTCTTCACCGACTTCAAGCCCTTGGTCGTACGGGCAGGCAGATCGGTGGTGCGGAACTCGCTGGTCCTCGGCGACGAACACTACGACATGGACCTCGAAGGCCTCGAGGAGGCCGCCGCTCACCCCACCACGCGGTTCATGATCCTGTGCAATCCCCACAACCCGGTGGGTCGAGCATGGGGGCGTGAGGAGTTGGCCGCCGTGGCCACGATCTCCGCCGCCAACGATGTCTTCCTCCTGGTGGACGAGATCCACGCAGATCTGGTGTTGGCTCCTCACTCATTCGTTCCCTTCGCCGTTGCCGCAGAAGGGTCAGGCGTTCGGTGGGCTGCAACGCACGGGCCCATCAAGACCTTCGGGCTCGCCGGGGTGTGTGACACCTTGCTCATCACCGATGACGAGGAGGCCGCCGACCGGTTCCGGTCCGAGAGCTCCCGACTCCACCTCACCCGGAACAACGTATTCGGCGTCGCAGCCTTCGAGACGGCGTACCGGGAAGGTGGACCGTGGCTGGATGCGTTTCTCGCCGCCGTGAGCGACAACGTCCAGACCCTCCGTGACGGTCTCCCGAACGACATCGCCCTGGTGGATCCTCAGGCGACGTACCTCGCCTGGCTCGACTTCCGACAGCTCGGGCTGGATGTGCCCGAGCTGGCGTCGTGGTTGGCCGAGGCGGGACTCGCCCTGAGTCCGGGCCACTGGTTCGGCAGGGAAGGCGCCGGCTTCGCCCGCATGACGATCGCCGCTCCGCCCGAGATGATCGCCCGAGCCATCGACCTGCTGACGAAGGCACCCCGCTGACGATTGCCGCTGCTAACGATTGCCGCTGCTGACGGGCCGACGCTGAGCGATTCCCTTGGCCGGTTGACACCCGACGGCCCTGGCGAGACCATCGAACCTGAACGGGTCGCTGGCCGATGCTTCTGGGGGGGGGAGGAACCATGACCTCGATGGAACCTCGCACTTCGCAAACCACCGTCCCAGAGCCGAAGGGCGGTGCACACCACACCCGCTTGTGGGTGACCATCGGCGTTCTCCTGCTCGTTGTGGCCGCCCTGACGGCGTGGATCGTCGTTGACCAAACCAGGTCGGAGGACGCAGCCGTGCCCGAGGACATCGAGCAGCTGATCAACGACTACCTGCGCGCCTATCAAGATCAGGACGAAGCCGCAATCCGCTCCCTCTCCAAGCCGTCATTCACCGTGGATATGAACGTCTACGCCTGGGCTGCGGGGACGCTCACCAGGGTCGATCGCGTCGAGAGCGACATCGAGCAGCTGTTCGAGAACTGGTATCCGATCGACCCGACTGTGGAGCTCCTCGGTCCGATGTCGATGGAGGGGGACGCTGATGGCCCATGGTTCGTCGCTGTCGGAGAACGATGGCTCGATGTCGGCGGTTGGGGGGAATCCGGGATGTCCATCTACGTGGTCGTCGAGGAGAAGGGCGAGCTGCTCGTTGCCGGCCGGATGTTCGCAGGCGAGAGCATCCGAGAGCGCTGAACCTCGCTGAACCGACTTCCTGACGCTCGGGCCTGAAGAGCAGAGGATCACGCATCAGAGGCAGATGCCCCACAGCCACATCCTGCGGGGTGCATCACCTCACGCAAGGGCGAGAACGATGCGGCCCGACGCTCTCCCGGTCGTCAGGTATCGGATCGCTTCCGGGGCCTCTGAGAGCGGGTAGGTCCGATCCACGACCGGTGTCAGATCCCCGGTGTCGAGCAGGTCGGCGAGGATCTCGAGCGGGGGCCTGGTGTCGATCACCGGCGGGCGATCCTGCCCACGGGCCGCGATTGCGGCAGACGAGGTCGTGCGGAAGAAGTGGCCAAGGTTGCCGATCCTCCGGCCGTGGGCTCCGTAGTGATCGTGACCGATCATTTCGTAGCGACCACCAGGGGCGAGCGACCCTTGGACCGCTGAGAACGGATGGACCGAAGCGACGTCGAGGATCACGTCGTATCGCTCACCCGTTTCGGTGAAGTCGGTCTCGGTGTAGTCGATCATCTCGTCTGCGCCGATCTGGGAGAGCATGGCGAGCTTGTCGGTGTGGTCGACGGCCGTCACATGGGCGCCGTACGCCTTGGCGACCTGGACGGCGATCGAGCCCACTCCGCCCGCAGCACCGTTCACCAGGACCCGGTCACCTGGCTGCATTCGCGCCCCACCGAGGAGCGTCTGCACCGCAATGGTCCCCGTCGTGGGCACCGCAGCGGCCTCCACGAATGACACGCCGGCAGGCTTCAGGCGCATCCGAGGCGAACGTGCAACCGCATAGTCGGCGAACGTTCCGCCATTCGTCCACTGCCGGTTCCTTGCGATGGTCTCCCCGAACACGTCGTCTCCCAGACCGAAGCCCACGGTGCCCAACCCGACGGCTTCGACGACACCGGCGAGGTCGGTGCCCGGTATCGACAGCTTCGGCTTGCTCCAGCCGGCACTGAGCCGAACGGGAAGCGGTGAGCCTGTCACGACATGCCACACGTCGGCGTGGACCGACGAAGCGCGCACCCGCACGAGCACCTCGCCTTCGCCGGGAGTCGGACGCGGCACGTCTCGGAGGCGCAAGACCTCCCCCGGTTCCCCGTACCCCGACTGGACGATGGCTTGCATGACTCCTCTGCGTGACGCCACGCCTGCAGTATGGCGGGCAGCGGGCGACGAGCGGCCAGCCGAACGTGTCATAGGCGGGCGGTACCGTGCATGCATGAGTAACCGACCCGACGAACGATCGGGAACGGACTCTGAGGACGGGGCGCAAGCTCGAGACCGGACCCGAATACCACACGATGAACTGGAGTCATCGATCCTGACGATGCTTCGCCAGATCAATGCTCTCCAGGCCGAAGTCGCCCTGTGCGTCGCCGAATACGACCGACGGGGTCTCGCCGACGATCGCCATGCGCTGACGACCAGCCAATGGCTCGCCCACACGGCGAACATGACGAAAGCGGCCGCCTCGTCGCTGATCCGCACCGGCCGGGCATTGGATCACATGCCGACCGCTGCCGAGCTGGCGACCCAAGGGAAGATCACGGCGCCCGCCGTGCGCAAGCTCGCCGCGGCGCATGATCGCCATCCGGAGGCGTACCCGCTCCACGAGCAGGTTCTCGCTGAGGCGGCGACCTATCTCGCTCCGCGAGACCTACGGAGAGCGATCTCCCACTGGGAGCAGCAAGTCGCCTACCCCGATGCAGTTGCCGAGGTGACATCGAAGCGGCGCAGGCGCCGGCTGTCGATCAACCAGACGTGGGACGGCATGTACGCGGTGTCCGGCGAGCTCGATCCCGAGACAGGTCATGTCGTGTCGACGGCGCTCCGCGCCAGGGTCGAAATGGACAATCTCGACCCGGACGATCCCCGAACGCACCCTCAGAAGATGGCCGATGCGCTCGCCGACGTGTGCCGGTACAGCCTCGACCATGACGGCCACCCGGCGAGCTCGGCCGGCACCAAGCCTCACATCACCGTCGAGATCGACTACGCAACCCTGGCCGGAGGTCCCAACGCCGGCGACTCTCCCAGGCCTGACGCAGATACCGGCGCAGGGCCAGACATCGGCGTCGGGATAGATGCGAGCGTCGGGGTAGATGGCGACGTCGGGGCGGATGTCGGCGTCAGCGCACGTCCCCTCCCCGAGATCGATGGCCTGCCGGTCGATCATCAGACGATCCGCAAGCTGGCGTGCGATGCGTCCATCGTCCGCATGGTGATCGGACCCGAAAGCGAGGTTCTCGACGTCGGCCGGACCACGCGAACCGTGCCATCGGCGACCAGGCGTGCACTGGATCGCCGAGACCGCGGATGCACGTGGGCGGGATGCGACGCTCCTCCGCAATGGTGCGACGCCCACCACATCGAGCACTGGGCCGACGGCGGCGAGACGAACCTGAGCAATCTCCGGCTGCTGTGCCGTCGGCACCATACGGCAACGCATGAGCTGGACGAGGGCACCGGACCCGACCCTCCGCCGCCGAGCTGACGGGACTCGGAGGGCATCCGCACCCGCCGCATCACCACAGCAGTGATCCTCCACTTCGATGGAAACGGCATCGAGGTCGACTTGGCTCGCGTGCTTGTCGACTACGAAGCGCTCGAGGACGAGGCACGGTCGTCGGGGATGCTTGCGGCGGCGTGCTGGCTCGCCCAGCGTCAGTGAGGGGAACGTCAGTCTCCCCGTTCGGCTCGACTCGATGGCACGGCTCGATCTCAGCTGCGGAGCGGAACTCCCCTGCTCTACTTCAGAGGATTCGTTGACCTCGGCTTGGCCATTGGGCGCCAGTCACGACGGCGCAGAATCTGACTTACCAGCGGTAATGACCAGTGGTAATATCGCAGCATGCCCAGAGTGACTGGTGCCAGACCCACATCCGAGCGGTTCGTCGAGACGACGCTCGAGCTGATCAGCGAGCAGGGGGGCTCCGAGCAGGTCAACCTCCGTGAGATCTCCCGACGCATCGGGTGTGCACACACCAATCTCTACAACTACTACCCCAGCTATCAGGACCTGCTGTGGGAGGCCTTCCGGCGAGGCCTCCTCCGCTACGGCGAAGCGCTGACATCGGGATTGGACAGCGACTTGGGCCCTGCCGAGTATCTCGAGCGAGTCATCACCAACCTGGCGAGGTACCCACAGGACCAACCCGGGCTCTATCGCCTCATCGCATCGGACCCGATGCCGATCGACGAGATCCCCGACGACATCCTCACCACCGTCGAGGCCATGAAGACATGGCTCGCCGACACTGTCCACGTGGTCTCGGGATCCGCGCTCTCCACGGACGACGCCACGACGATCGCCGACATCGTGCTCGCCTATGTCGACGGCGAGACCCTGAACCTCATCAACGAGCGGGTGATCCCCGGCGAGGATGTCCACGGGCGCATCGTCGAGAACGCGCTCCGGATCCATCGACTGCTCGTTCTGGACATGACCGGTGAAGGACCGCTGACCGATGCCGGTCCTGGGCTCGAATATCCGGAACTCTCCCTGCCCGGCGTATCGAAAGGAGCTTGATGTGGACATCGCCTGGGGCATCGTCCTGATCGTCCTGTCGGTGATCTGCTGGGGTGGCCAGGCCGTCTCGTGGCT
>JASJCF010000047.1 GCA_030066265.1 Acidimicrobiia bacterium
TAGGCGTAGTTGCCGACCGAGCCGTCGCTCTTGACAACCCGATGGCAGGGTACGAGCAACGGGATGGGGTTGCGCCCGAGCGCCGTCCCGACGGCGCGCACCGAGCCGGGGTTATCGATCTGGGATGCGATCCAGCCGTACGGACGCACGGTGCCCGGCGGGATGGTCGCACACGTCTCGAGCACCGAACGCTGGAAGGGAGCGAAGCCCCGCCAGTCGATGGGCAGCCCGATCGTGGCGCCGCGTTCGAGCCCTGCGATCACGCCCTCCTCGAGGTCGGCGGGAAGGTGAGCTTCGGCGTGGACGATGCGACGGTGCACCGAGACGAAGTCATCGATCGTCGCCGTGGCGAAGACAGGCGAAACGCCGGTGATGCCATTCACGCTCCACGAGACCCACACCCCTCCGATGGGGCTGTCCACGGTCGTTGCGGCGTCGGTTGCGCCCGCGGTGAAGGTCGTGTCCCTGGCGAGCCTCTCGGGCGGGTCGCGGTCGAGCTCGCGCAGCGTCGATTCGAGGTCGGTCATGTCACTCCTTCGGTGTTCATGGCGTCCCGAAGACGGGACAGCCCACGCGAGATGTCTGCCTTCACCGTCCCCTCTGGCCGTCCCGTGATCTCTGCGATCTCGGCGATCGGCAGATCGACGACGTGCCGGAGGACCACGGCGGTGCGTTGGGGCTCGGACAGGTCGTCGAGACGGGCATTCCACTCGATCAGGTCGAGTGGCTCGTCGTCGGTGTGACCAGGATCTCTGCGGTGGTCGAGTGTCGTAGTCGGCTTGGTTCGACTCCATCGGTTTCGACAGATGTTGATCGCAATGGTCCACAGCCACGCACGCAGCTTCATCGTGCGAATGCGATCGTCGTCGTAGGACTCCAGCGCACGATACGCACGCAGGAAGGTCTCCTGGGCGACGTCTTCCGCGTCGTGTGTGCGCCCGAGGAGCCGCAAGGCTCCCGAGTAGACGCCCGGCTGATACGCCTCGACCATGGCGACGAACCCGCAGTCGTGGTCCTCGATGAGGGCGGTGGTGATGGCGACGTCAGTGTCGATGGTCAACGTGTTCACAGTCGTATGAACCCACGAACTCGGGGTTCGGTTGCACCCGGATCGTCAGAGTGTACGAATCTCGGCCTGGCGTAGCATCGCCTGATGTCCGACTCCCGATCGACCACCGGCGTCCTCCTCGCGCTGACCGCCGCAGCCATGTTCGGAGTGTCCGGGGCGGTCGCAGGCGGGGTCTTCGAGGACATCGACCCGGCGAGAGTGGCGCAGAGCCGATCGCTCATCGCCGCAACGTTGCTGGTCGGCTTCGCCGCATGGCGGGGCGTGCTCCGACCGAACGGCGGGGTGCCCAAGTTCGCCCTCCTCGGCCTCAACTTGGCGCTGGTGAACGTCACGTTCTACTGGGCCATCGACCGGCTCGGCGTCGGGCCGGGTGCAACCGTCCAGTTCCTCGCGCCCGTTCTCGTCCTCATCTGGCTCGCAGCGGTGAAGGGCCAAGCGGTCAGCACCACGGCCTGGCTCGCCGCTGCGGGCGCCGTGCTCGGCGTGGCACTCGTGACCCAGGCCTGGGCTCTCGGCGATTCGGACTTCGTCGGTCTGGCAGCGGGTCTCGCCTCCGCGGCACTGTTCGCCGCGTACTTGATCTACGGCGAGTACCTGGGCGAGACGTACCGGCCTGCGACGCTCGGCGCGTGGGGATTCCTGTTTGCATCCCTGTTCTGGCTGATCGTGCTTCCGCTCTGGTCGTTCCCCTTCGAGGCCGCCCAATCGAACGTTCTCGACCTGCTCATCGTCGGCATCCTGGGGACAGCGGCGCCCTTCATCCTCGAGTTTGCCGCCCTGTCCATGGCGTCGTCCGGCGTGATCGGCATCGTGGCGACAGCCGAGCCCCCGATCGGGGCGGTGGCGGCATGGGTCATCCTCGACCAGCAACTCGAGCCCATCCAGTGGCTCGGTATCGCCATCGTGGTGATTGCCGTGGCGACGGTGCAGCGCGTCGGGTTGTCCGAGACGCATCCCGCAACGCCGATCGCCTGACACTGCGGGATTGCCGATGCAGCGCTGGTAGGTTCCCGGTATGAGATGGATTCGTCGGATCATCGTGGCGTTTGCCGTGCTGAGCTTCGCCCAGGCGATCTCCGCCCTCATCGTGCGGCGCGTGGTTCCCGCCTACGGCGGCGAGGCGGACGACGACGTGTCGCTCGTCTGCTCGATGTCGGGCGTCCAGTTCGTCAGCCAGGCCAAGGCCCTCCGGTCGATGTCGATCGTCGCCTACATGGGGGGTGCTGAGCTCGATCTCACGAACGCCCAGATCGTCGACGGAGCCGTCATCTCGATTCGGGCCGTGATGGGTGGCGCGGACATCCTGGTTCCGGAGGGCTGGCGGGTCGAGGTCACGAGCTCGGCCTTCATGGGTGGCGTGGGCAACGCCACCAACCCGGATGCGGTCCCCGAAACCGCACCGCTGCTCGTGGTGGATGCCGTCGCAGTGATGGGCGGCGTCTCGGTTCGCTTGCCGGAGCCCGTCGAGGTGTCGTAGATGGCCGTCGACATCGCCTCGACGATCACCTACCTCAAGGATCACGCGATCGAGCATGGCTTCCATGTCCACGACGAGCGTCACTTCGTCGAGACCTTCACCCTGAGGCAGGCGTGGGAGATCGACGTCCATCCCGCAGAGGCCTGTTCGGGCCCGCTCGATCTCCACATCTCCCTCGACATCGAGCCACGACTTCTCCTCAGGTTCGAGGACGTGCTGAACGACACGCCCGACGTTCCGGAGGACCCGGACAACGAGTACTCGGTCACGTTCTACTTCAACTGGGCGCTTCCCCAGATGCAGCGGCCACCTGATCTGATCGTCCTGTCGGCAGAGCTCGCAGGCATCGGTGGCATCGACCTGCCGATCGAAGTCCGGTCAGTCCGGTCGATGGGGGCGCTATCGGATGCCGACGATGAACGCCTCTCGGTGGTGGGGGTGGTCAACCGCTCCCTCGTGGACCTGATGTTCCGCCAGGACTCGCTGTGTGACGTCCTCGATCGAGTGCACGAGGTCAGCATGTACATGCTGGACCACGCCGATCGCTGGACGAACGAGGCCTGATCTACTCGTAGGCGATTGCCTCGAGGACGTTGAGCCTGGCTGCACGCCGTGCCGGCCACAGCGCGAACACGACAGCGGCCAAGGCCGTCGCCGCAACCCAGAAGATCACGCTGATGATCGGGATGACGAAGGTGGTGAACCCTTCGTCCCGTAGCGCATTCAGGATGGCCCAGGCGAATCCCACGCCGAGGATGACGCCGAGCGTGGCGCCGAACGATGCGATGATCGACGCCTCCGTGAGGATCATGCGCCTCGTCTGTCCCCGATCGAGGCCGACCGCCCGGAGCAGCCCGATCTCGCGGGTCCGTTCGTAGACCGCCAAGGTCATCGTGTTCGTGACGCCGATGAGCGCGATGAGGACGGTCAGGGCCAGCAGACCCGTGAACAGACCGAGGAGTTGGTTGATCTGGTCGGAGATGTCCGACTGGAACTCGTCGAGCGTCTGAACCTGGATCGTGGGCACGTCGGCGGTGACGGTTTCGACGGCCGACCGGCCTTCCTCGATGGTGACGCCCTCCGCCAGCTGGACGAGCACCTGCGCATCGGCTTCGGACTCGAAGGCTCTCACGAAGCCCTCGCGAGAGAGGGTGTACCCGTCGGCGAAGGAGCCGTCGACGATGCCCTCGAGGGTCAGGACCGCGGGCCCGGTCGCCTCGAAGAGCACCTCGATGTCGGTACCGACGGTCCACCCGTTGTCTTCGGCTGTGCCGACGTCCACGACGATGCCCGATTGGGATGGGATTGCGTCACCTTCGACGGCGAACACGTCGAAGAACGACAGGGCGTTGTCGCTCACGCCCGTGATGAACGTCTCCTCCTCCGAGCTGGTGCCGTCGGCGGCGACCGTGCTCACGATTGCTGGCCCCTGCTGGACCTGTGCCGTTGCGGCGACCTCGGGCAGCGCGTCGATCCCGGCTGCCACGTCGGGGCTGAAGCCGGCGGAGATGTCGAAGGTGTTCTGGGGCAGCACCGTGAGGTCCGCTTCGATGCCGGTGTCGAGCACATCGTCGATCGTGCCGGAGATGGATGCGGCAAGAACGGACACCAGCGTGATGAGCGCAATGCCCACCATGATCGCCGCGGATGTCGCCGAGATCCGGCGCGGATCCCTTCCGGCGTTGCGCTGAGCGAGCTTTCCCGACGCTCCGAAGAGCCATGCGAACGGCGCACCGATGATCTGGGACGCAGGGATTGCGAAGATCGCTGACAGCACGTAGGCGCCGAGGATGATCACGACGGCGCCCAGGCCGATCGTCGTCAGCCGAGCGGCGGTATCGGGGATGTCGCCGAGGAGGCCAGTCAGGAGGATCGCAATGCCGAGCAACGTGATGACAGTCCCCGAGACTGCTCGCACGGTGAAGGACCGTCGAGTCGGGGTGGTGTAGCCCTCGCTCATCGCGGCGATCGGGGGGATCCTGGATGCCTGAACTGCGGGCAAGAGTGACGACAGCACCGTGATGCCCACACCGACCAGCATGCCGACGATGATCGTGCGGGGCGCCAGCACGAGCGACCCGCTCGGGAGTGCGATGCCGAAGCCCTCGAGGGCTGCCCGAAGCAGGAAGGCCAGCCCGATGCCGACCACGATCCCGATTGCGGATGAGACGAGACCGACGATGAACGCCTCGAGAAGCACGATGCGGAGCGTCTGGCTCCGGGTGGAGCCGATCGCCCGCATCAGAGCGAGCTCGCGTAGCCGCTGCACCACGACGATCCGGAAGGTGTTGTAGATGATGAAGGTGCCGACGAACAGGGCGACGAACGCGAACACCAGCAGGAAGGTGCTGAAGAAGCCGAGTCCCTGTTGGATCTCGGCTGCCTGTTCTTCGGCGGCCGTCTGAGCCGACTGGGCGATGGCCCCCGAGGGCAGGATCGCCTGGATCTCGAGCACGAGCTGGTCGATGTCGGTTCCTGGCTCCGCCTGCACCTGGACGCCGTCCACTTTGCCCGGCTGGTCGAGAACCATCTGGGTCGTGGGCAGATCGAACAGTGCGAAGGTCGCCCCTCCGAGGTTGTCCAGTTCCCCGAATCCGGTGGTACCGACGAGCGTGAACTCCATCGAGCCCTCCGTCGGCGACACCACGACGATCGTGTCGCCGATGGCATAGTCGCCGAGCTCCGCAGAGGAGATGTCGAGCGCGGCTTGATCAGGTCCCTCGGGCGGTACGCCCTCCCGGAAGGTGACGGGGCCCCAATCCTGGGGATCGGGGGGGATGAAGGCGGCGAACTTGGGTGGCCCGGAGGCTCCGACGATCTCGCCGTCCTTCCCGACGATCGTGACTCCGAATCCCTGCAGTGTGGCCGTCGAGCGAGCCACGCCGGGCACCCCTGCGACGTCGTCGACGATCTCCTCATCGAAGTACACGCCCTGGCTGAACGAGAAGGGGCTGTCGCTCGTGACGATCACATCGATGCCTTCGAAGGCCGTGTCGAAGATCCCATCGAAGGCCTCGGAGGTGGTGTCGGTGTAGATGAACGTGCCGGATATGAACGCAACCCCAAGCACGATCGACAATGCCGTGAGTGCAAGCCTGGTCTTGTGGTGGAGCAGGCTCTTGATGGCCGCCTTGAACATGTCAGCCCCCGAGTACCTTGAGCCGGTCCAGCACGGTGTCGGGTGTCGGGTCCCTCATCTCGTCGACGGTCTTGCCGTCGTCGAGGAACACGATGCGGTCTGAGTACGACGCCGCATTGGCATCGTGAGTGACCATCACGATCGTCTGGCCGAGCTCCTTCACGGCGTTCTGCATGAAGCCCAACAGTTCCGCTCCCGAGTGCGAGTCGAGATTCCCGCTGGGCTCATCGGCGAAGATGATCTGGGGCTTGGAGACGAGGGCTCGGGCGGCCGCAACACGCTGCTGCTGGCCTCCCGACAGTTCGGCGGGCCGGTGGTCGAGGCGGTCGCCGAGGGCGAGCGCCGAGACGACCGAATCGAACCAGTCTTGATCCGGCTTCTTCCCTGCGATGCTGAGCGGGAGGTTGATGTTCTCCTCGGCATCGAGCGTGGGGACGAGATTGAAGGCCTGGAAGATGAATCCCACCTTCTCGCGACGCAAGACGGTCAGGTCTTTGTCCTTGAGCGAGCCGAGATCGGAGTCGCCGATGAAGGCCTTGCCGCTCGTGAGCGTGTCGAGACCGGCGATGCAGTGGAGGAGGGTCGATTTACCCGATCCCGATGGTCCCATGATCGCGGAGAAGTGCCCCTCCTCGAACTGCACGGTGACCTCGTCGAGCGCCGTCACGGCGGCTTCGCCTTGACCGTACACCTTCGTGCCCGACTCGATTCTGGCTGCAGCGTTCATGGTGTCCCCTCGTGCCGATCTCGGCCGATGACGCCGAGTGCGAAGTCCTTCCCGTGAAGGTGAGGCTAGGGACGGGACGGGTCCCTGGTGTGCGGGTTTCTGGTGTGCAGGTTTCTCGTTATCGGAGCGACCCCGTCGATGCACAGGGCCGGAGCCCATCGACGGGGTGGCGTGGACCGATCACGCCGCCTTGCGGATGGGCCCTTGGCCAGGATCGATCTCGAGGACGAGGATGGATCCATTCACGAGCTCGGGCTCTTCCGGGAGCATCCAAGCGCCCAGTTGCACCAGCCGTCGCGCAATCGTGCGGCGGACGGTCTTGGGCCCAGGTCGATGGGCCTGTCCGAGGTCCCGAGCGACGTCGGTGGTGTACGCCGCGAGGTATGCGTCGGAGATGTGGTGGTTGTACGGTGTCATGTCTCTGCCCCTGGTGATTCGGTGGTGTGGAGGTAGTGATCGAGTGCGGCTGATGCATCGCCGAGCGTCTCCTCACGCAGCGAGTAGCGCTTCTCGGTTCCGACGTGGAGCCGGACCAAGCCCGCCGATCGGAGCAGCATGAGATGGTGATGAAGCGTCGATTTGGCGATGTCGTGCCGGTCGGCGAGCTCGGCGAGCGACGCATCTCCGTCCGCAAGCGACCGCAGCACGCGAAGCCGACGCTCGTCGCCGAGTGCCTTGTGCAGCTTCACGAGCCATTGCGGTGGTGCGTCGTCGTCCTGCTCGAGGATCTCATCCGAGACGGGATAGCCCAACAGGAAGAAGTCGGGTCCGGCAGCAAAGACGACCCATGGCCTGGCGACCATCGTCGGCATCAGCACGATCGGCTTGTAGGCACGCTCGTCGGTGAAGTTGATCCCAGACGTTGCGATCTCGAGAAGGCGCTCGGGCGACACCCGTCGCGCCATCGCGCGCTTTGATCGGTAGTCAGCGTCGAGGTACGGCCGGAACGAGGCCTCATGCGGTGCGAACGCCTCGTCCTGGGCGCGACGGAGAACGTCGACCAACAGGTTCCGCGTCTCGTCCGGATCCATCATGAGCAGGTACTGCAGCGTGTCGCGCCATTGCTTGAGGTCCGGGGAGTCGAGCTCGCTCGTGCTGACGAGCTCTTCGATGGCGGCCGCATCGCCCTCGGCGGCGTCCGCAAGGAGTTCCTGCTGGCTCGCCAAGTACTTGTCGTGGACCTGGATGAGGCGATACCGCAGGTCAGCGGCGTCCATCGCCGCAAGCAGCTTGATGAAGTCGTCGACCGTTCCCCCGGCTTGGGTCTCGGGGAGCAGGGGCATCAGGGCGATCCACACGTCGCCGCTGCCGATCTCATCCAGCTGATGGATCGTGTCCGGTGACAGCGACTGCTCGAACTCGGCGAACCACTCGTCGCCGAGCGACAGATCTTCGATGGCGCATCCCGAGCGGCGGTCGCCCAGGATCCACAGCGCTGCGAGCAGGTCGCTCGCCGAGTTGTAGGACACCCGCAGATTGAGCGGGCTCTGGCGTGGGGAGGTGTAGTCAGCGACTCTCATGAATCCATTCCGGAGCTGTGGGACCTGTTCGATGTGTCATCTTCTGTTCGAAGAGTATCGAATCATGGCCCAAAGTTCAAGAGGTATGTCGAAGGTATTCGAAAATCATCGAACGTCCACTGTCGTCAGCGAACGATCAGGTGTCAGGTCCGCCGACGAAGCCGCCTTGCTGCTCTTGCTCCTCGATCCACCGAACGGTCGCGAGCACCGGCCGCCCGACCGCTGCGCTGATCTGTGCGGCGAGGAGGGAGGCAGGCGGTGGCGCCTCCGGGCCGATGAGCTCGACGATCACCTCGTCACCCTCGACGTCGATCGACAGGATGCGAACGTTGCGATCTTCCCCGATCCACTCGCTCGTCGCCTCGGAGGCTGCGCGCAGATCCGCCTGTGTCTGCAGCACGTCCCGGCCGGCCAGGGCAAGAGGAATGGCAACGAGTACGAGTGCAAAGGCGACCGTTGCGAAGGCGACCCGGATGCGATTCCGCCGGTGGTAGAGGCGGCTCCAGGTGCCGTATCCCACGAGAACGAAGACCAACCCCGCCATGAGGATGATCGAGATCAGGTTGGTGAGGAACAGCAGCACGGCACCGCCCGCCTGGGCGGTGTCTCCCGCTTGCAGCGTGATCCCGACGACCGCAAGCGGAGGCACGAGAGCGATGGCCACGGCGACCCCGGGAAGGGCGTCGGTCGACTCGGCTCGTGAGACGCCGTATGCGCCGGCAGCACCGGCAGCGATCGCGATGGCGAGGTCGAGCAGAGAAGGCGAAGTCCGGGACGTGATCTGTGCGTTCTGGATCACGGCGTCGATGTCGGGAATGGCGCCTGCCAACAGGAAGGCGAGGGCGATGGCGCCCACGGAACCGAGGAGCGTGATCGTGGCGGACTGTGCGGTCGATCTCGTCTTGCCGTTGATCAGCCCGGCGGCGACCCCGAGGATCGGGGTCATGAGCGGGGCGACCAGCATGGCCCCGATGACCACGGCGGTCGAGTCGGTTGCGAGGCCGAAGGTTGCGATCGCCGTGGCGAGGGCCATGAGGATGCCGAAGCGCCACAGCCGCTCCCGTGCGTTGCCCCGTGTGAGGAACACGCGGTTCTCGACATCGTGGGCATCGGCGGCATCCATCTCCCTGCGCGAGAGCCAGTAGGTCACCACGCCGTAGGTATCCGCCGGATCGACGGTGGACATGGCATCGCGGTTGGTGGTGACGAACCACACCGCCATGACGGCCCGGAAGACCAGAAGGAGGGCACCGCCGACAACGATGACCTCGACCGACTGTGCGGGGAAGGCGAGCATGAGCATGCCGAGTGCAAGGGCGATGAGCCCCCGAACGAACACCCAGGCGTTCGCTCCGGTTTCGTGCCACGATCGGATCGCCGCCCAGATGTCGATCAACCCCCGGACGAGGATCACGGCGGCGAGGGCATATCCCGCAACCACCTGGGTCTGTGACGGCCACACGGCCAAGACGAGCCCACCGGCGATGGCGGCTCCCGGCTGGACGTACTCGGCCGGACTTCCCCTGCGCCGCACGGTGTGGATCGTCTCGATGACTCCAAAGGCGATCAGCCCGTACCCGACGATCTCCTCGATGGCGGTGAACGTGTACGGATCCGCAACGATCAGGATCGCCACGACCGCACCGATCACCCCCTGGACGATCACCCAGGCGAGGCCACCTCGGGAGTGGTCGGCGATCGGCCGAATCGAGTCGTCGATCGGTTCTGTGCGCTGTTGCTCGTCCACTCCGGCGTCGTCGGCGCTGGGCCGTGTTTCCGCACCCGCGTCGGGGGCGGAGAGTGGCTCGAGCTCGCCGGTGTCGTCGACCCTTTCCGGCGGCGTCGGATCTCCGAAATCGCTCACCGGGCCAGCATACGTGGGAAGCTCTCACAGGCGGACTGGGCCGATGTGGCGCGGTGTAAGCTGCCGCCCTTCGTTCGGAGCCGAGGAGGGCAGGGCCCGGATCATGACCTACGCCGGGGAAGCCTCGCCTGGAGAGGCGTTCGAAGCAGTGCGCACCGATCCCGATGCCGTGATCGTGGATGTCAGGACTCGCGCCGAGCTCGCGTACGTCGGGTTTCCCGACCTCTCGTCGACCGGCAAGCAGTTGGTCGCCGTCGAGTGGCAGGTGTTCCCGACGGGTCAGCAGAATCCTCGATTCGTGGAGGATCTGGCCGCCAACGGCGTGACGCCCGACCGTGCGGTCTACTTCCTGTGTCGCTCCGGGAGCCGGTCCCGGTTCGCAGCGATCGCCGCCACCGCCGCCGGATTCGACCGTGCGTACAACATCTCGCATGGCTTCGAAGGCCCCGTTGCACCCACCGGGCATCGAGGTGAACAGGCCGGCTGGAAGGCCGACGGCTTGCCATGGAGGCAGTCGTGAGCGACGACCTCGTCCACGTGGTGATCTCATGACGGCTGAGGTGGACGTCAACATTCCCCGGTTCAATCAGGCATGCACAGCGGCACTCACCGCCCTGGCGTTCGTCATCCCGTGGTGGCCGCTCGTCACCATCGTCGCCGTGATCCTGCTCGTCACCCGTGTCGGCGGCCCACCGCTCGGTGTGTTCACCCAGCTCTATGTGCGGACGGTGCAGCCGAGGCTGTCTGGCCCGGTCGAGACCGAGCCGATCGGCCCCCCGAGGTTCGCCCAGTTGCTGGGCATCGTGATCCTCTTCACCGCCACGCTGTGCTTCGTCGTCGGTGCCGAGACGGTCGGTTGGGTCTTGACGCTGACCGTCACCGGACTGGCCACGCTGGCGGCCGCGACCCGAGTGTGCGTCGGATGCATCATCTACAACCGGGCGACGACGTGACCCTGCCGTGTCGCGCGGACCTGATCGCGGTGCCCTGACGCCGGTCGGTGTTCGTGTGTGCTAGATCGATGTGCGCTGACGCCACTGGAGGGCGGCCTCGTCGACGATGGTGTCGAACCGCAGGCCCATGAGGATCGAACCGGCGCACCCGGCGCGTTCCGCTTCGTGTGCGACCTGGCGAGCGGCCTCCCATGCGAACGCTCGCCGGCCTTCGCCTTCGGCCTCGGCGAGTTGCGCCTTGAGCTCCGGCGTCGCCGGGACCGCTCCCATGGACTCCATGCGCGCGACCCAATCACCTCCGAACGGCGGTATCACCATGACGTAGAGCGGCGGATCGTCAGCGGTCATGTCGAGCTTCTCGACCGATGGCGCCACCGTGGCGGGGTCGATGATCGGCCCGGCGACCAGGAACTGGGCTCCTGCGTCGATTCGTCTGCGCTTCTGCCATGCGGCGAACCGCGTGGGCATGCCGACCTCAAAGGCAGGGAGCTCGTGTTGAAGGTCGCGCAGGTGCCTCACGATCTCGTAGTGATCGGCGAGGTGGTCGACGGCCGGCAGCGTGTCACCGACCACCACCAGGAACGACCTGACGCCGTTCCCGAGCGCGCCTCTCACCTCCGACTCGATGGCGAGGATGTTGCGATCCCGCGTCGACACGACGATGGTCGGCGAGACCGACGGTGCGTCGTGGGTGATCCTCGCCGCGAAGGCATACGGGGACACACGGATCTTCCCGAAGACGTTGTCGGTGACGAGCACGCTCGACCACGCCCCTTCGAGCAGCATGTGGGACATGTTGGGGAGCTCCGGGGGGTTCACCTCGACGATGTGCCGGAATCCCTCAGGATCGGTCAGCATGTCGTTGCTCCTTCGGGCTCATGGCGATGAAGTACTTCGCCTGGGGGTGATGGCAGATGATCGCCGATGTGGTCTGCTCCGGCTGGTATTGATAGCCCGTGTGAGCGCCGACGTCGACTCCGATGGCATCGGCCCCGAGGAGCTCGGCCACGGTCTCGTTGTCTTCGAGATCCGGGCATGCCGGATATCCCCACGAATAGCGCCCTCCTTGGAACTCCTGGCGGAAGAGCCCCCGGATCGTCGGATCGTCTGCACCGGCGATTCCGAGCTCCTGCCGAACTCTCGCATGCCAATACTCGGCGAGAGCCTCGGTCATCTCGACGCCGATGCCGTGTAGCTTCAGGTACTCCTCGTAGCGGTCTGCGGCAAACAGCTCGGCGGTCCGTTGTGAGATCGCCTCGCCCATCGTGACGATGTGGAACGCAGCAATGTCGACCTCGTCGTCGATCGGTCGGAAGAAGTCTGCGATGCACAACCACGGCGACGCCGCCTGACGTGGGAAGCGGAAGCGGGTCAACTCCTCGGAACGTGCGTCGTCCGCCCATATGACGACCTCGTCGCCGTCGGCGTTTGCCGGGTAGTAGCCGTAGACGACCCTCGGTTGGAGTAAGCCTGCCGCACGGGCAGCTGCCAGCTCGCGCCTGAGCTCCGGGAGGAGCCTCGCTTTGAAGTCGTCATCGGACTCGCCGGCAACCGGCCGGTACTGCCACTGATTGCGCAGGAGAGCCGTGGTGTTGATGTAGCGAGCGATCTCATCGAGGGCGATCCCCTTGACGACTCGGCTCCCGACGAAGGGAGCTTCGGGGATCTGAGCGGAAGCGCTGACTTCGGGTGACCGTGGCGGCGCCGGTTCGGAGGCCGTTCGGTGCGCGGCGGTTCGGGGAACCTGGATTCGCCTCGACGCCGGTCGATCGCCGTTCCCGGTGATCCACTCCATCGCCTCGAGCCCGGCGAAGGCATCCTTCCCGTAGATGAGCGGGCCCTCGTGCTCGCTGGCGAGATCGTTCTCGACGTAGCTGCGGGTGAGCGCTGCGCCACCGAGCAGAACGGGCACGTGGCCCAACCCCCGTCGCCGGAGCTCGTCGAGGTTGTCGCGCATGATCAGGGTGCTCTTGACGAGAAGGCCGCTCATCCCGATGGCGTCTGCTCCATGCTCCTCCAGGCTGTCGATCATCTCGGCGATCGAGACCTTGATGCCGAGATTGAGGACGGTGTAGCCGTTGTTCGACAAGATGATGTCGACGAGGTTCTTGCCGATGTCGTGGACGTCGCCGGACACCGTGGCGAGCACGATCGTGCCTCGATGGGTCGCGTCGACCCTGTCGAGATGGGGCTCGAGGTATCGGACAGCCGACTTCATCGTCTGGGCGGAACGGAGCACAAAGGGCAACTGCATGTCGCCGGACGCGAAGAGATCGCCGACGGTCTTCATCCCCGCCAGAAGGGTGTTGTTGATGACGTCCATCGCCGGGGTGGTCTCGAGTGCCTCGTCGAGGTCGTCCTCGAGACCGATCGCGTTGCCGGTGACGATCCGCTTCTCGAGCCGCTCGTTCGTGTCGAGACCCTCGAAGGGGTCGACTGTGTCGTCGACGGTGGTGTCTTCGGCTGCGGCGAGGAGAACTTCGAGTGGGTCGTAGTCCTCCGTGCGACGGTCGTACACCAGGTCGAGACTTGCTTGCGCCAGGTCATCGTCGATCATCGCAAGGGGTGTGATCTTGCCCGCGTGGATGATCGCGGCATCGAGCCCGGCTTCGAGGCACTCGTGGAGAAACACCGAATTGAGGATCCGACGGGTTCCGGGTTTCAACCCGAAGGAGACGTTCGACACTCCGAGCACGGTTGCGACCCCGGGGAGCTCCGCCTTGATGCGACGAATCGCCTCGATCGTCTCCATGGCGTCACCCCGGAGATCCTCGTCGCCGGTCGACAACGGGAAGGTGAGGGGATCGAACAGCAGATCGCCGGGGTCGAGGCCGTAGCGCCCGACAGCAATGTCGTGGAGACGGTGGGCAACCTCCATCTTCCATTCGACGTCTCGGGCCTGCCCGCGTTCGTCGATGAGCAGACAGATGACGGCCGATCCATGTTCCTTCGCAAGGGTGAAGACGCGATCCATCCTCGATCCCGGGCCCTCTCCGTCTTCGAGATTGGCCGAATTGAGGACCGAGCGTCCGCCGATTCGCTCGAGCGCCGCCTGCATCACCTCCGGCTCGGTCGAGTCGATGACCACCGGTGCGGTCACGTCCGTGACGAACCGACGGGCAAGGACGTCGATGTCTGCGGATCCGTCGCGCCCGACGTAGTCGACGCACAGGTCCACGAGGTGCGCCCCCTCTGCGACTTGCTCCTCTCCGATGGCAACGCATGCGTCGATGTCGCCGGCGAGCATGGCCTCACGGAAAGCCTTCGAGCCGTTGGCGTTGGTGCGCTCGCCGATGATGAGGAACGAGGTGTCCTGATGGAGGTTGACGGCTGCGTAGGTGGATGTCACGGCGGGAGCGGGGGTCGGATGGCGATCGGCTCGAGGCGTATCGGCGATTGCGTCGACCACGGCTGCGGTGTATTCGGGTGTCGACCCGCAGCAGCCGCCCACGACGGAAACCCCGAACTCGTCGACGAACGTCCGCAGGTGCGTCGCCATCTCGGATGCTCCGAGGTCGTAGTGCATCGCCCCGTCGACCACCGATGGCAGCCCGGCATTGGGGATCACCGAGATGGGAACCGTGGCGTTGTCGGAGAGGTGGCGCACCGGCTCGTACATCTCGACCGGGCCGGTTGCACAGTTGATGCCGACCACGTCGGGACCGAGTGATTCCATCACGGTCAACGCAGCCCCCATCTCGGTGCCGGGGAGCATGCGCCCCGTCAGTTCGATCGTTACTTGCGCCTGGATCGGCACCTCACGCCCGGACGTCGCCATCGCCCGCCGAGCGCCGTTGATCGCTGCTTTGAGGCCGAGGAGATCGAACTGGGTCTCGATGATCAGGAGATCCACTCCTCCGTCGATGAGGCCAGACGCTTCGATCTCGTATTGATCCCGCAGCTCGGCGTACCGGATCTGGCCGAGTGACGGGAACTTGGTGCCAGGGCCGATGGACCCTGCAACGAAGCGGTCGGCGTACTCGTCTGCGACCGATCGTGCGATCGAGGCACCTGTCGCTGCCAACTCGTATGCACGGTCCTCGAGCCCGTATTCGCCGAGGGGGACGCCGAAGGCTCCGAAGGTGTTCGTCTCGACCACGTCGGCTCCCGCCTCGAGGTAGGCGCGGTGAAGAGCCGCAACCACATCCGGGCGCGTGACGTTCAGAAGCTCGTTGCATCCCTCCAGCTCGGGTGTCCCGAAGTCGTCCACGGTGAGGGCCTGGGTCTGGAGCCATGTGCCGGTTGCGCCATCGAAGACCACCGTGCGTCGACCGAGAGCATCGAGGTACGCGCTCATCGAGCACACTCCCCGGTGCAGCGATTCGGCTCCACTGTGTGAACCATGCGGCTCCTCTCACCTCGAAACGCTCACGCGCCTCGAGCGGCGACCGCTCGAAGGCCTCCCATCGATCAGGCATTGGCACCGTGCGAATCGCCGGTTGCCGCGGCTTCCCAGGGCCTGTCCCTCCACCGCTCCAGATGAGCGCTTCGTCTCGGGAGCATACGCCATGGAGGCAGCGGGCAGGCACGATTGCGGGCGGTGCGAGAGGTCAGTCCTAGATTCCGCCCGATGGAGGATCTACCCAGCACCCCGCCGGCGATCGCAGCCGCACGACGATGGACGAGTCTCCGGGGCAGTGACATCCTCGGCGAATTCGGAGAGTTGGTGTCGATTGCGAACGTCTCCAGCGACCGAGCAGGGGTGGAGGCAACTGCGGACAGGGTGCAACGCATGCTCGAGCGCCGAGGGGTGCCCACCCGCACGTTGACGACGCCCGGCGGCGCGCCGATCGTCTCGGGCCGGATCGAGGTTGCCGACGATGTGCCCACCATCGGGATCTATGCGCACTACGACGGCCAGCCCGTCGATGAGCGACAGTGGCGAACTCCTCCATTCACGGCTTCGCTGTTTGCCGGTGACGAGGAGCTTCGTCTTCCGGCGAGTGGGGAGGTGATCGACCCGGAGTGGCGTCTCTTTGGTCGCTCGACTGCCGATGACAAGGCTCCGATCCAGGCACTCGTGTCGGCGCTCGACGCCCTTGCGAGCGATTCGATCGCCCCCACGGTCAATGTTGTCCTCTTGTTCGAAGGTGAAGAGGAGATCGGCTCACCGAACCTGGCGTCCTACCTCCGTGACCATGACGAGTGGTTCGCAGCCGACATGTGGCTGATCTGCGACGGGCCGGTGCACCAATCCTCCCTGCCGCAGATCATCTTCGGAGCCCGGGGTATCGCACAGATCGACATCACCGTGTACGGCCCCACGCGGCCGCTGCACTCGGGTCACTATGGAAACTGGGTGCCGAGCCCGACGTGGGATCTCGTGCAGCTCCTCGCGTCGATGCGCGCACCGGACGGCTCGGTGCTCATCGATGGCTTCTACGACGACGTGGTCGAGCCCTCGCCATCTGAGCGAGCGGCCATCGCTGCGGTGCCGGACTACGAGCGAGGGTTGCTCGACGAACTCGGGGTCGCGAGCGCCGAGGGCGATGGTGAGACGCTGATCGAACGGATGTATCGGCCGTCACTCAACATCCGGGGCCTGTCGGGCGGTCCGGTTGGCGACGCCGCTGCCAACGTCCTCCCGGAGTCGGCGACAGTTTCGATCGACGTGCGGCTCCCCGCCCACCATGACCCGCACGTCGTGCTGGGGCGCATCGTCCGGCACATCGAGCGTCAGGGCTTCGTGGTGGTGGACGGAGAACCATCGCAGGTGGATCGCCTCGCCAACGGCAAGACCGCCAGCGTGAGGCTCGATCCGCACTACGGCGGGATGCGAGTGGGGATCGACACGCCAGAGGCTCGGGCCGTCCTCGAGGCTGCTGCCGCAGCCTCCGACACCGGTGAGGTCGTGACCATGCCGACGCTGGGTGGCTCGGTTCCCATCATCCACTTCGACGAGATCCTCGGCGCTCCCACGATCATCGTGCCCATGGCCAACCACGACAACAACCAGCACGATGCGAACGAGAATCTGAGGGTCGGCAACCTCTGGTACGGCGTGCGGCTGATGGCCGCTCTGCTCACCATGGGCTACCGGCCTGGTTGAAGCTGCCTCAGTCCTCCGGCTGGGCCCGGCGCTTGCTTCGCCGTCGGAGATACAGCCCAACCTGGCCGAGGATGGCACCGAGTACGAGCGCGACGACGATCAACAGCCACAGCGGCACTTCGCCGGAGAACCACAGGAAGCTGACGGAGACCTCCTCGCCGTTCTGGCCGATGAAGATGGCCACGGCCACCACGATCACCCCGGCGATGCCGAGCCAGATGGCCTGGCGCCGGGAGGGCCTCACGCTCTCATATGTTCGTTCGTCGTCGGTCACAGTCCCTCCCTTCGCCAGACTAGGCCGTCCGCTCGACCGCTTGGGATCGCCGGTCCCCTGCTAGGTTGGTGACATCATGGCTCATGAATCGAATGCCTCCACCGAGAAGTCCCGGTCGCAGCGGCTCACCCCTGTCGACAAGCTGATCATCGTGCTGTGTGTGGTGGGCGTCGTCATGATGACGTACCTCGTCCTGGATGCTTCCGGGATCACCCTCTTCGACGGGCACGCCGCCGAGGTGATCTCCGGCTTCTGGTCCACGGAAGCGACGATCGGGCTGATCGTCGCATTCGTAGTCGCGATCGTCGTGGGCTTCTTCATCTGGCTCCTTGCCCAGGCAACGGTGTCCAATCCGAACGACGACGAGATCGAGGACACCTACACCCAGGACATGGTCGCGGAGTAGGGAGCCATACCGCCGTACTGCCGGCGGTTGAGGGACCGGGGGCGCATCGATGGCTGACGAGCCGTTCCTGCTGAAGGACATGCTGACTCGTGAGACGGTCACCTCGTTGGCGGGTTGGGTTGGATCTGCGTATCCGACGTTCGACGAGGCAGCCTTCGTCGCTGACGTGTTCGACGCCGAGTGGCCCGATCGGGAACTCAAGCAGCGAACCCGCCACATCACCGTGATGCTGGCCGGCCACCTGCCGGACGACTACCGGACGGCGCTCGCGATCCTGGTCGAAGCGGCTCAGGTGGGGGAGCCGGGGTGGGAGGCCATGAGCTTCTCTGACTTCGTGGAGGTGTACGGGCTCGATGATCCCGACGCCTCGATCCCCGCCCTTGCGGAGTTCACCAAGCTCGCGTCGGCGGAGTTCGCCGTGCGCCCCTTCATCCTCGAATACCCGGACCGGATGTATGCGCAGCACCTCGCCTGGACCGGTGACCCGGATTGGCGGGTACGCAGGCTCGCATCGGAGGGCTGTCGCCCACGCCTCCCGTGGGGAATGGCGCTCAAGCCCCTCCAGGAGGATCCGACACCCATCCTGCCCGTCCTCGACGCCCTGCGGAACGACGAATCCGAAGACGTGCGACGAAGCGTGGCGAACAACCTCAACGACATCGCCAAAGACCACCCTGGCCTCGTCGTCGAGGTGCTCCACGGCTGGCAGGACGGAGAGGCGGAGACCGAGGCCCTCACGAAACACGCGCTGCGGACGTTGCTGAAGAAGGGCGATGTGGGTGCGCTGCGCTTGGTCGGACTCGATCCGGATGTCGACGTCGAGGTGATCGGTCTCACCATCGATCCGGCGTGCCCCGAGGTGGATGGTGATGCGCGGGTGTCGTTCGGCGTTCGATCGGCCGAGGCGGTGCCGGTGCGAGTCATGGTCGACCTGGCGGTGTGGTACCTGAGGGCGAACGGCTCACACTCGGCGAAGGTCTTCAAGCTTCGCACGGCCGACGTCGATCCCGGTCAGTCGATCGACATCTCTCGCAAGATCACGTTCAAGCAGCTGTCAACGCGGACGGTGTATCCCGGACCCCACGCGGTCGAGGTGCAGGTCAACGGACCGGTTCGAGCCCGCCTCGACTTCGAAGTCACACCCGCACCTGCGTGACGCGCGATGGCGGCTCAGGAGAACTCGATGGCTGCTGGGCGCCACATGTGCAGCATCGTGGCGCCGTCCGCGGTTGCGCAATCGAGCACATAGGTTCCCGGGGCGGGCATTGCCAGGCCGGTCAGAGACTGCTCACTGCCGCTGGGCACCTCGACGTAGAAGGTATCGGTCAGTCCCGAATCCTCCCCTTCTTCGTCCGTAGCGGGGAAGTCCGTGCCCACGGTCGGCATCACCTCGTCGAGCAGGTCGGGTGGCACCCAGACCACCACGCCGAATGTGAACAGGTCGGAGTCGTTGACCAGTGTCAGGGAGAACGGCTGTGACAGGTCCCCCACGGTTGGTCCTTCGTACGAGCACTGTTCACCATCGAAGGTGAGCACCGCGTCCTGCGATGTCGCCGCAGCGGTGTCGGCCGGGATGGTGGTCGTGCTTGCGATCGTCGTACTGACGGTGGTCTCCGGAGTCGACTCGGTGTCGGCGTCCTGTGATGAGCACCCTCCGACAGCCAACACAGCGATCAGCGTGAGCAAGATGGAATGGCGGGCCATGGCGCACCTCCATTGGCCCCACCCTCCCGTCCGAGGAGCGACCCTGTAGCCGCAGCTCCGCCCGACATCGTCTCACCAAACCGCTCGACTGACCATCACACAGGCGGCACTGCGAGAAACCAGGGCAGCGATGATCTCCCTCCACGCACAGCGGGCGCAGACCTCGCTACGAACGTCGTGGCGACGGAGATGGGGCGCCCCGTTTCGGAGGCGCCCCATCTGCGGTCTGGGCTGCGGTCTGGGCTGCGGTCTGGGCTGCGGTCTGGGCTGCGGTCTGGGCTGCGGTCTGGGCTGCGGTC
>JASJCF010000048.1 GCA_030066265.1 Acidimicrobiia bacterium
CTGGCGTTCTTCGGTGACAAGTACGGTGAGCGAGTCCGTGTCGTGCAGACCGGGTCGTATTCCACGGAGTTCTGCGGTGGCACCCACGTGCCGACCACGGGCCAGGTGGGTCCGCTCGTGTTGGTGAGCGAGGGATCCGTCGGATCGAACATCCGGCGCGTCGATGCTCTCACCGGAAGTGCGGCGTACGAGCATCTCGCCGAGCTCCGTACCCGCCTGCATCGGGTGGGGGAGGTGCTCAGAGCACAACCCGGCAGGGAGATCGATGCTGCGATGTCGACTGCCGAGCGTCTGCGACTCGCGGAGGAGCGCATCGCCGGATTCGAAGAGCGAGACCGATCTCGAGCCGCACAGACGGTCTTGGAGGCCGCCGAAGAGGTCGGGAAGGCGCGCGTCGCGGCTGGGCGAGTCGACGACGCCGGTGGAGACGGTGTTCGGTCGCTCGCGTTCCAGGTGCGGGACCGCATCGGGTCGGGTGTGGGCATCTTCGGCTCGGTGACCGATGGCAAGGCTGCGCTCGTGGTGTTCGCCACCGAGGATCTCGTGCAAGAAGGTGTATCTGCGGGGGAGATCGCAGCAGCCGGAGCGACGCTGCTCGGCGGAGGTGGCAGCCGGGACCCCAAGCTCGCGCAGGCAGGCGGACCCAATGCGGACGCCATGGATGAAGCCCTCGAGGCCTCTCGGGCTGCGGCCGTGGAGGCGCTCGCTTCCCGCTGATGGGCAGGATCCTCGGCATCGACCCAGGGACGGTGCGGATCGGCATCGCGATATCGGATCCGACCGGTACCATCGCCTCGCCGCACGGATACGTGGACCGTCGCTCACGCGACGTCGTCTCGGCGATCCGCGAGATCCGAACGGAACTCGACGTCGACCTCGTGGTGGTGGGACTACCGATCAACCTCGACGGCACGGAGGGATCGGCCGCAAGGGCCAGCCGCGCCCTGGGAGCGCAGCTCGAGGGAGACGGTGCCGTCGTGGTGTACCACGATGAACGATTCACGACGGTGACGGCGGAAGATGCGCTGATCGAGGGCGGGGTTCGACGAGAATCACGCAAGGCGAAACGGGACCAGGTCGCCGCAGCGGTGATGTTGCAGGGATATCTAGATGCCAGGACACGAGACGATCGACCCGGAGACGCTTCCGGCCCCACCCCCTGAGGCCCCGCGCTCAGAGCGGCGGATCGTCCTCCTCGTTGCGGTCGTGGTTGGCGTCGTGGCCGTCGCCATCGGTGCGGCGTTCGCAGGAGCGAGGTTCATCGGGGCGACGTCGGGATGGGATGTCGAGCCCGGTCTCCCTGCCACGGTGACGATCGAGCCGGGGAGCTCTGCCCGGTCGATCGCAGCGGTCTTGGATGGGGCTGGGGTCGCCAGGGCTGACGACGTTCGCGAGGCAATCGAAGCGCTCGACGCCGAGGGCTCCCTGCGGGCCGGGACCTACGACTTCGTGACCGACATGGACCCCGCCGAAGCCGTCGCCCTGCTCGTTGCAGGCCCGACCAGCCGGGGCGAGAACACGTTCACGGTCGTCGAAGGCTGGACGGTGGAACGGATCGTCGACGAGCTCGCCGGTGCGACAGGACGCGCGAAAGCCGAGTTCCAGCGGGTCCTTCGCAATGGGCTCGTGACCTCCGCATATCTCCCAGCCGGGACCGGGATCGATCCATTGGCCCGCTGGGAGGGTCTGCTGTACCCGGCGACGTACGAGCTGCCGAGCGACGGCGATCCGGTCGCCATTCTCGGAGCCATGGCCGACGAGGCCGCAAGACGATTCGACCAGATCGATTGGGCACCCGCTGAAGCGCAGGGACTCAGCCGCTACGAAACGATCGTGATCGGATCGCTGATCGAACGGGAGGCCGGCACGGAGAACGAGCGTGACGACATCGCATCGGTCATCGTGAATCGGCTCGACGTGGGAATGCGGCTCCAGATCGACGCCACGGTCATCTACGCCCTCGGCTACAACCCCGGCAGAGTGACCGCCGACCACCTCCAGGTCGTTTCCCCGTACAACACGTACCGCGTCGACGGGCTGCCACCCACACCCATCGGGGCAGCGTCGCTTGCGAGCGTCGAGGCGGCCATCCGGCCAGCGGACACGTCGTATCTCTTCTACGTGCTGGGTCGACCCGACGGCTCGCATCTCTTCGCCGAGACGTATGAGCAGCACCAGGCGAACATCGAACGCGCCGCAGAGAACGGGGTGCGGCCGTGAGGTTCGCAGTCGTCGGCGATCCCGTGAGCCATTCCCGCTCGCCGGCGATCCACACGGCGGCGTTTTCAGCACTGGACATCGATGCAACGTACGAGGCCATCTCGGTCCGAAGTGGAGGATTCGACCGAGTCGTCGACCATCTCCGCTCTGGTGATCTCGACGGCGTGAACGTCACCATGCCGCTGAAGGGCGAGGCTGCCCATGCCGTGGACGAGCGATCCCTCGAGGCTTCGCGATCCGAAGCCGTCAACACCGTAATCGTTCGTTCAGGCATGTTGTGGGGCGAGAACACCGACGTCGACGGGGTTCGCCACGCCATCGGCCTCCTCGAGCTGGAGGAGCACCCCGTGGTGTTGATCCTCGGCGGGGGAGGGGCGGCACGAGCCGCATGCGTCGCTCTCGAAGACAGGGAACTCGTGGTGTCGACGAGGAGACCAGAAGCTGCGCCCGAGGTCCTCGAACAGGTAGGGCTGCCGGTACACACGATCCCCTGGGGAACACCGGTCGAAGGTGCCGTGGTCGTGAACGCCACGCCGCTCGGGATGCACGGGGAGCATCTCCCGCGTCCTGTGCTCGAAGCATCGTCGGGTCTCGTCGACATGGTGTACGGAGCTGAGGCTTCGCCGGCCGTGCGCTGGGCGCGTGCTTCGGGCCGACCGGTGGCCGACGGCCTCGACATGCTCGTCGGGCAGGCAGCCCGAGCGTTCGAGATCTTCGTCGAGCGGCCCGCTCCGATCGACGTCATGGCATCGGCTGCGGACAGCTGAGCCACTTCGACCACGGAACTGCTCGGGTGTCTCGGGCACGCTCCGGTTCCTCAGGCTCCGCTTCCGGGTCGCTACGCTCGCTCTGCGTATGTGGTGGATGACGGTTGGAGCCGAGTTCTCGCCAGTGGTCGGCATCGCCGTCGCCGTGTCGGGTGCCGCGATCGGCGCCGTCTCCGCGAGATCCATCGTCGCGGAGGCCGACGCTCATCGATGGGATCGACCGGACCGGTGGTGGGGACCCGAGTGCGACCGATGCGATTGCGAGCTCGACTGGACGTTGCTGCGTTGCACGGACGGGCACCGGCACCGAACAGCGAACGTCGTCATCGCAGTCGTCACCGCCGCACTCTTCGCAGGCATCCCGTTCGCGATCCCGAGCCCGTGGCTCATCCCTGCCTACTGGTGGTTCGCCTACTTCGCCGTCCTCCTCACCGTGACCGACATCGACACCAAGTTGATTCCCAATCGGATCCTGCTGCCGGGCACCGTCGGCGGAGTGATCCTGCTCGTTGCCGGAGGCGTCATCGCAAGAGACTTCGAGGCGCTCCTCCGTGCCGGGGTCGGAGGCGCCGCCTACCTCGCCGTGATGCTGCTCCTCGCTCTGATCGCCCGCGGTGCGCTCGGGTTGGGGGATGTGAAGCTGTCGTTCCTCCTGGGCGTCTTCACCGCGTATCTCGGCTGGGGCCATCTCCTCGTAGCGGGCATTGGCTCGTTCGTGCTCGGAGGGGTCATCTCGATCCTCCTTCTGGTCACCCGGCGTGCGTCGAGGAAGGACTTCATCCCGTTCGGGCCCTTCATGACGTCGGCGGCGATTCTCGCCGTGCTGTTCGGCGATGCCATCGTCACGTGGTACGCGGGGTGACGGGGGGAGCAGGCTGGACGTCACCCGACGCAGGGATCGACCTAGCCTGACTGATCATGCTGCGCTTCATCACGTCGGGGGAGTCACACGGCCCGGGCCTCGTCGCCACCATCGAGGGCTTGCCTGCGGGGCTGCCGGTCACGGTCGAGGGCATCGGTGAGGAGCTCGCTCGTCGACGCCTGGGATTCGGTCGCGGCCCGAGAATGAAGCTGGAACGAGACGAGCTCGAGATCCTCGGAGGAGTGCGCTTCGGCGTCACCCTGGGGAGCCCCGTCACCGTGCTGATCCGCAACACGGAGTGGCCACGGTGGGAGACGAAGATGTCGCCTCATCCCCTGACCGATGCGGACAGCGAGGCCGTCAAGCGCGAGACGGCGCCTCGACCTGGTCACGCCGACCTGGTCGGCATGCAGAAGTACGACACCGACGATGCGCGAAACATCCTCGAGCGTGCTTCGGCGCGCGAAACCGCGGCGCGGACCGTGGTGGGATACCTCGCGAAGCAACTTCTTCGAACGATCGACGTGCACGTGTTCTCCCACGTCGTGGCGATCGGCCAGGTATCCGTGCCGTCCGATCTCCCGCTGCCAACGCCTGAAGACCTCGAGACGATCGACGCATCGGATGTGCGCGTGTTCGCACCAGCCACCGCAGAGGCGATGGTGGCCGAGATCGAAGCCGCAAAGGCCGATCGGGACACCCTCGGCGGCATGGTCGAGGTCTTGGCGTACGGCCTGCCCCCGGGCCTCGGAAGCCACGTCCACTGGGATCGCAAGCTCGACGGGTTGCTCGCCGGGGCGGTCATGTCGATCCAGGCGATCAAAGCGGTGGAGATCGGAGATGGGCTTCAACAGGCCGTCAGCCGCGGATCTGCGGCACACGACGAGATCGTCCTCGATGACGACGCCATTGCGGGTGTTGGTCGCCGATCGAACCGTGCAGGGGGACTCGAGGGTGGGATGACGACCGGTGGGGTGCTCCGGGTGAAGGCCGCGATGAAGCCCATCGCAACGGTGATGCGTCCGCTCGACACCGTCGATGTGGAGACCAAGACGGCCGAGAAGGCATTCCGCGAACGGTCGGACGTGTGCGCCGTGCCGGCGGCTGGGGTGGTGGCCGAGCAGATGGTGGCCTACGTACTGGCCAACGAGGTCATGCGGACGTTCGGAGGTGACACGGTCGCTGATCTCCAAGCGTCGCATCGTGCCTACCGGCAACGCCTCGATGAGTTCTGATGGGCCACGTCTGGTTGGTCGGGATGATGGGTGTCGGGAAGACGACGGTGGCTGCACTCGTCGCCGAGACGATGCGCCGGCCCGTGGCCGACACCGACGCCATCGTGATGGAGGAGGCAGGGGTGACGATCCCGCAGTTGTTCGAGCGAGGCGAGTCCGTCTTTCGTGAGATGGAGTCGTCCGTGATCGCGCGGCTCGCCACCGAACCCGATTGCGTGATCGCCACTGGCGGCGGAGCCGTCCTCGACGACGACAACGTCACATGCATGAGGGCTTCGGGTGCTGTGGTGTTGCTCGAGGCCGAGCTCGACACGCTCGTCGAGCGCATCGCAGGCGGGGTGGGAAGGCCCCTCGCAGCCGACTCGCAGGCAATTCGCGACATCGCCCGTGATAGACACCTGCGATATCGGGAGGTCGCCGACCACGTGATCTCGACGTCGGATCGGGATCCTCTCGATGTTGCGACGGAGGTGGTGGAATGCGTGACCACCTGATCATCGAAGACGGCCGCGTCGCCTCCGTGATCCGGGCTGGTCGGGCGCTGGTGAGCGGCATTGTCGAGTTCGTCGACGAACTCGGCGTCGAGTCGACCCAGGTCGTGGTGCTGTGTCAGCCTTCAACTCGAGATATCGCCGAGACGACGGCCACTGCCTTTGCGGGCTCGGGACGTCGAGCGACGGGATTCACCCTCCCGGACGGCGAGGAGGCCAAGCAGATGGGGGTGGTCGAGGATGTCTACCGACACCTCAACACCCAGCGATTCACTCGCAGGGATCTGATCGTCGCCATTGGCGGCGGAGCGCTGACGGACACGGCCGGGTTCGTTGCGGGAACCTACTTGCGCGGCGTGGACGTGGTCTATGTGCCGACAACGCTGCTGGGCGCCGTGGACGCTGCAATCGGTGGGAAGACCGGGGTCAACGTGGACGGCAAGAATCTCGCCGGCGTGTTCAGGCATCCTCGGGCGGTTGCCATCGACATCGACGTCCTCGATGGCCTCCCGCCCGACCTGATCCGGGAAGGCTCAGCAGAGGCCATCAAGACCGGCATGATCGCCGATCCCGCGATCGTCGAGGCGTACGAGGCTGATCGGCTGGGTGTCGACCTCGACGACGTGGTCAATCGGTCCGTGGCTGTGAAGGTGGCCGTGGTGAACGACGACTTCACCGAGGACGGACGGCGGGCGATTCTCAACTACGGGCACACCGTGGGCCACGCCATCGAGACCTCGACCGGGAGGAGCCATGGTGCTTCCGTCGCCATTGGCATGCATGCCGCAGCTGCGGCGAGCGCACAGGTGCTGGATTTCGGCGAGCTGGATCGGCAGGAGGCAGTCCTTCGGGGCATCGGCCTGGAGACGACGGCACCCGATGCACATGCCCCTGCGATTCGCTCCTTGATGGCGCTCGACAAGAAGCGAGACGCATCGGGCCTGCGGATGGTCTTGCTCAGGGACATCGGCCAGCCTGAGGTCCACACCGTGGACGACGCTACCGTACGAGCCGCACTCACCGCGATCGGTGTGGACTGAACGCGTGCTGGAGGAGACGGGATGATCTCAACCAACGACGTGAAGCCGGGAATGGCGCTCGACCTCCCCGAGGGTCTGTTCTCGGTGGTCGAATACCAGCATGTGAAACCGGGGAAGGGCAAGGCCTTCGTCCGGATGAAGCTGAAGAACGTCCGGACGGGCGCCGTGATCGATCGCACCTTTCGTGCCGGGGAGAACGTCCAACAGGCGCGGATCGATCGCCGGGACTTCACGTACCTCTACCGCGATGACATGGGATTCAACTTCATGGACACCGAGACGTACGATCAGATCAGCGTCAGCGCCGAACTGGTCGGCGACTCCGCCGACTTCCTGATGGATGGCATGACCGTGCGGATGGCGATGTTCGAGGGGACGCCCGTCGACTTGGAGCTGCCGGCAAGCGTCGAGATCGAGGTCACGTTCGCTGAGCCTGGGATCAAGGGCGATCGGGTATCTGCGGCCACGAAGCCGGTCACGCTCGCAACGGGCCGTGTCATCCAAGCGCCGCTCTTCGTCGAGCAGGGAGACGTCGTGAAGGTCGATACGCGGACCGGCGAGTACATGACCCGCGTCTCGTGAGTTGACGTGGCTCGACCCGAAGCCAGAGTCCAGGCGCTGGGCGCCCTGTACGCAGCCGACGTGCTCTCGCTCTCCGCAATCGAGGAGGAGGGACTCTCCGGGCGTGCGAGAGGTCTGGCAACCGGGACGTGGGCACATCGCGAGGAGATCGACTCGTCGATCGACGCAGCATCCGATCGATGGCGGGTCGAGCGCATGCCCGCCGTGGACCGCAGCATCCTTCGCTTGGCCACGTTCGAGCTCCAGCACACGCAAACGCCCAGAGGCGTTGTGATCTCCGAGGCGGTGGAGCTGGCGAAGTCGTACTCGACCGCCCGGAGCGGAGCCTTCGTGAACGGGGTCCTCTCAGCCATCGCCGGCTCGGAATCCGAAAGCACACGCGTGTAGTACAGTCGCATCAGAACCGACCTTTAACCCGGTCCCGTGAGGCCACAAGGAAGGAGACATCGTGACCTCGAAGCCCATGCCGTGCGACCAGCCGCACGGCATTCTCTGTATCTGGACGGCGCCATGCGCCACGTGATGACGGCGGAGGACCTCGCCAGAGCGACCCGCCGGATCGCACATGAGATCGTCGAGGGCAACCACGGCCTCGCAGACGTCGTGGTGCTGGGCATCCCCACGAGGGGAAAGCCCTTCGCCGATCGCGTTGCGGCGGCACTCTCCGACATCGAAGGTGTGCCCGTTGCAGCCGGAAGCGTCGACATCGGCATGTACCGCGACGACATCGATACACGACCGAAGACGCGAATCGGTCCGACCGAGCTCCCGGAGCCCATCGACGGCAAGGTCGTGGTGCTCACCGATGATGTCCTGTTCACCGGCAGGACCATCCGGGCTGCACTCGATGCTCTCACCGATCTCGGACGCCCGTCGGCCGTCCAACTCGCTGTGGTCGTCGATCGCGGCCACCGCCAGCTTCCCATACGTGCCGACTACGTCGGCAAGAACATCCCCACGTCGCTGGGCGAGCGGGTTTCGGTCCGCTTCGAGGAGATCGACGGCGAAGACGGCGTGTGGATCGGAACTGAGGAGACCACGTGAGGCACCTATTGAGCACAGAGGCACTCGATCGCGAGACGCTCACGGCCCTGTTGGACGATGCCGACGAGTTCGCCGAGGTCCTCACCCGACCACAACCGAAGGTCCCAGCGCTCCGCGGGAAGACGGTTGCAACGATGTTCTTCGAACCCTCGACCAGGACTCGAATGTCGTTCGAGAAGGCCGCGAAGGCGCTGTCAGCGGACACGATGTCGTTCTCTCCGGGAACGTCGTCACTGTCGAAAGGTGAGTCGCTGAAGGACACTGTTCTCACGGTCCGAGCGATGGGCGTGGACCTCATGGTGGTGCGCCACAAGGCCACTGGGGCGCCGTGGCGCATTGCGGACTGGCTCGACATCCCGATTGTGAACGGGGGAGACGGCGCTCACCAACACCCCACGCAGGCCCTGCTGGATTGCCTGACGATCCGGCAACACTTCGGGACACTCGACGGTCTCCGAATCGCCATCGTCGGTGACATCAGGCATTCCCGCGTGGCTCGCTCCGACATCTTCGCCATGAGCGCGCTGGGCGCCGACGTCACGCTCGTGGGTCCCCCGACGCTCCTACCCATCGATCCGGATGCATGGCCGGTCGACGTGAGCCACGATCTCGACGATGTCCTCGAGGAGCTCGACGTGGTGTACCTCCTCCGAGTGCAGACGGAGCGGGGCGGAGGATCGGTGTTCCCATCGCTCGCCGAGTACACGACTCGCTACGGGATGACGACGGAGCGGTTCCGACGATTGAAGCCCGATGCCGTAGTGTTGCATCCCGGCCCGATGAACCGAGGTGTCGAGATCGGCCATGACGTCGCCGATGACGAACGGGCACTGGTGCTCCAACAGGTGACCAACGGCGTCGCTGCTCGCATGGCAGTGCTCTTTGCGCTCTTGGGGGGTGACACCGATGCATGAGGTGGTGATCCGCAACGGTTCGGTGCTCACCTCCGAGGGCATCATCGAGGCTGACGTATCCATCGATGATGGAGTCGTGACCGGGCTCGGGGGTGAGATCGCCGAGGGTGTCGTCGAAGTGGATGCGAAGACCTGCTGGGTCGGCCCCGGGTTCGTCGACATCCATACGCACCTGCGCGAACCGGGCTACGAATGGAAGGAGGACATCGCCTCCGGGAGCGCCGCTGCGGCTGCAGGCGGCTACACCGCCGTGGTTGCGATGCCCAACACCGAGCCAGCCATCGACAACGGCCCGATCGCGCGTTTCGTCGCCGAGCGCGGCTCGACCGCCGGTCTCGTCGATGTCTTCCCTGCGGGGACGATCACGATGGGCCGGGCGGGTGAGACGATGGCGCACATCGATGAGCTGTGGGACGCGGGCGTTCGGCTGTTCACCGATGACGGGGACGCCGTCGGAAACGCAGCGGTGCTCCGCCTCGTCATGGAGTACGTTGCCCAGTTGGGAGGCGTGATCTCCCAGCACGCCGTCGATCCTTCCCTCTCGCTGGCGGGTTACATGCACGAGGGTGCCGTGTCTTCCCGGCTCGGGATGTACGGAATCCCGTCGGCGGCTGATCACGTGGTCATCGATCGGGATCTCGAGCTCGTTCGAGCCACGGGCGTGCGGTATCACGTCCAGCATCTCTCATCGGCAGGCGGCGTCGAGCGCATCGCAGCCGCAAAGGCTGAGGGCCTGCCGGTGACCGCCGAGGTCACACCTCACCACCTCATGTTCACCGAGGAGGACGTCGCCAGCACGGATCCGGACTTCAAGATGATGCCCCCGCTCCGCCGGAGCGAAGACCGTGAAGCCCTCGTGCACGGGCTCACCACCGGCACCATCGACGTCGTCGCCACGGACCATGCGCCTCATGCCGCGCTCGAAAAGGAGGTCCCCTTCGAGCACGCGCCCGATGGGGTGATCGGCCTCGAGTGGTGCGCCGCGGTGGTCAACGGGGAGGTCGGGCTCGATCCGGTCACATTCTTCGACCGGATGTCGACGTCGCCGGCTGCGATCGCGCAGATCGCGGGTCACGGAGAGCCGCTCAGCGTGGGAGCGAGCGCCGACGTGGTCGTCTTCGATCCGAATCAGACGTGGACGCCCACGACGTCGGTGTCGAAGTCGCGGAATGCCCCGTATCTGGGGAGGTCTCTCACCGGTCGTGTTCGCGCCACGATCCACGATGGCAGGGTGACGGCGGGGGGCGGATGATGCGGTCGGGGTTGTTGGTCACCGCCGACGGCGAGGAGTTCCGCGGTACCGCCGCAGGAGCAGCCGGCGTGGTGACGGGTGAGATCGTCTTCAACACGGCCATGACGGGCTACCAGGAGATCCTGACCGACCCGTCGTACGCCGGACAGGTGGTGGTCATGACGGCTCCCCACATCGGCAACTACGGGTCGACGACATGGGACGACCAAGCCGAGCTCATCCACGCAGCGGGGCTCGTGACCCGGTCGTTGAGTCGAACGGCGTCGTCGTGGCGGTCGGAGGAGCCCTTCGATGACTACCTCGAGCGACGAGGCGTCGTAGCGCTGTCGGACGTGGACACGAGGAGGCTCACGCGGCACATCCGCGACCGTGGGGCCATGCCGATAGCCATGGGCGTGGACGTGGACGCCCGTGACCTCGCGGAACAGGCTGCACGCGCACCGTCGATGGCCGGCCGTGATCTCGTCTCCACCGTCACCACGACGTCGATCTATCGCGTGACGCCCGATGGGCCGACTTCAGGCTCGGTCGTCGCCTTCGACTTCGGGATGAAACGCGACATCGTGGATGCGATGACAACGCGGGGCATCGAGGTGACGGTGGTTCCCGCTGCGACGCCCGCCGAGGCCGTGCTGGCGGAGTCACCGGACGCAGTGTTCCTCTCGAACGGTCCCGGTGATCCCGAGCCCTTGACGACCCAGATCGAGACGGTCCGGTCGCTGCTCGGCCGAGTGCCGGTGTTCGGGATCTGCCTGGGCCATCAGATCCTCGGGCTGGCGCTCGGGGCGACCACGTTCAAGTTGCCGTTCGGCCATCATGGTGGCAACCACCCGGTTCGCCGCATGGCAGACGGATCGGTCGAGATCACGTCACAGAATCACGGCTTCGCTGTGGATCTGTGGTCGCTGACCGAGGGGAGTCGGCCCGAGATCGACGGGTTGGCGACGCCCGACCAGCTTCCCCGATGGGTGGACACCGAGTTCGGGCGCGTCACGCCGACGCACCAGAACCTCAACGACGGGACGAATGAGGGCTTGGCGTGCCGAGATGTCGATGCGTTCTCCGTGCAGTATCACCCCGAGGCGGCGCCGGGGCCCAACGACGCAATGGGCCTGTTCGACACGTTCGCCGAGCGAGTGAGAGCAGACCATGCCGAAGCGTGACGACATCGAGTCCATTCTGGTGATCGGCTCTGGTCCGATCATCATCGGTCAGGCATGCGAGTTCGACTATTCGGGCACGCAGGCGGTCAAGGTGCTTCGAGAGTTGGGCTACCGAGTCGTCCTGGTGAACTCGAATCCCGCAACCATCATGACGGATCCCGAGTTCGCTGATGCCACGTACATCGAGCCGATCACGGCGCCCGTGGTCGCACAGATCCTGCGCAAGGAGCGGCCCGATGCCGTGCTGCCGACGCTGGGTGGTCAGACAGCGCTCAATGTGACGATGGAGCTCGCTGAGATCGGGGTCTTCGAAGAGCTGGACATCGAGCTGATCGGTGCGTCACTCGATGCGATCGATGCGGCCGAGGACCGCGGCCGATTCAAAGAGGTCATGGAGAAAGCCGGTTTGGAGACGCCGAAGGCCTTCTATGTGCAGTCGCTCGACGACGCCAAGGCCGCCGCGTCGGACCTCGGATACCCCGTGATGGTGCGGCCGAGCTTCATTCTCGGAGGCGGCGGGACGGGTCTCGCCCACGACGACGTCGAATTCGAGCGGATCGTCACGAACGGCATCGCCACCTCGCCGATCGGTGAGGTGCTCATCGAGGAGTCGGTCCAGGGCTGGAAGGAGTTCGAGCTCGAAGTGATGCGTGATCGCGCCGACAACGCCGTCATCATCTGCTCCATCGAGAACCTCGATCCCATGGGCGTGCACACGGGGGACTCGATCACGGTGGCACCCGCGATGACCCTCTCCGATCGCGAATATCAGGCGATGCGTGACGATGCGATCGCCTGCCTCCGAGTCATCGGAGTCGAGACCGGAGGCTCGAACGTGCAGTTCGCAGTCGATCCGGCAACGGGGCGGCGAATCGTGATCGAGATGAACCCCAGGGTGTCCCGGTCTTCGGCGCTCGCCTCGAAGGCGACCGGCTTCCCGATCGCCAAGATGGCCGCGATGCTGGCCGTCGGGTTCACGCTCGATGAGATCGCAAACGACATCACGGGAGCGACCCCTGCGTCGTTCGAGCCGGCTCTCGACTACGTCGTGGTCAAGATCCCGCGCTTCGACTTCGCGAAGTTCCCATCGGTCGAACCGATTCTGGGCACTTCCATGCAATCGGTCGGTGAGGCGATGGCCATCGGCAGGACGTTCCCGGAGGCCCTCCAGAAGGCGCTGCGGTCGCTCGAGACCGGGCGGATGGGCCTTGGCGCCGACGCCGCAGAGTCGGCCGTCGAGGCGATGACCGACGACGATTTGATGGTTGCCACAGCGACTCCCAGCCCGGACCGGATCTTCCATGTCGCAGAGGCCCTCAGGAGAGGGCACTCCGTTGCATCGATCGCCGAGCGATCATTCATCGATCCGTGGTTCCTCGATCAGATGCTCGCGGTCGTGGAGATCCGGGCACGGCTCGAAGCCGAGGGGCCTTCTGCCGACGCGATCCGGCTCGCCAAGCGGTATGGCTTCTCCGACGCACAGTTGGCCCACACGTGGGGGACCTCCGCCTCCAGCATCCGCGACCTGCGCGACGGTGATGGCATCGAGGTGACGTACAAGACGGTCGACACGTGTGCGGCCGAATTCGAGGCCAGGACGCCGTACTTCTACTCGACCTTCGAGGACGAATCGGAGGCCCCGACGGCAGGCGCCAACACCGTGATCGTGCTCGGTTCAGGTCCCAATCGCATCGGCCAGGGAATCGAGTTCGACTACTGCTGCGTCCATGCGGCGTTTGCCCTCGAGGATGCCGGCTACGAGACCGTGATGGTGAACTGCAACCCGGAGACGGTGTCGACCGACTACGACACCTCGACTCGGCTCTATTTCGAGCCCCTCACCGTTGAAGATGTGCTCGCCGTCGTCGAGGCCGAGCAGCCTCAGGCGGTGATCGTCCAGCTCGGCGGGCAGACACCGCTCGGGCTGGCGCACGCGCTCGAGGCCGCCGGAGTGACGGTGGCCGGAACCGCACCGGATGCGATCGATGTCGCAGAGGATCGCGAACGGTTCTCCGCCCTGTGTCGTGAACTCGAGATCGCCCAACCTCCGCACGGGACAGCCACATCCGTCGCTGAGGCGCTCGGCATCATCGACGAGATCGGCCTCCCTGCGATGGTGCGTCCCTCGTACGTACTCGGCGGACGGGCGATGCGGATCATCTACTCCGTCGAGGAGTTGTCCGCATACCTGAGCGAGCTCTACGGCGCAATCCCCGGAGGTGAGGTCGACCTGTCGGAGTCGCCGCTCCTCATCGATCGCTTCCTCGAATCGGCCATCGAAGTCGATGTCGATGCGGTCTACGACGGGCGCGAGCTGTTCGTCGGCGGCATCATGGAGCACGTCGAGGAGGCTGGCGTGCACTCGGGCGATTCGGCGTGCGTGGTCCCGCCGCCGACCCTGTCAGACGAGGTCGTCGAGCGTGTGATCGCAAGCACGGCCAGACTCGCGAGCGGCCTCGGCGTGCAGGGACTGTTGAACATCCAGTTCGCCATCCGAGGCGAGCACGTGTACCTCCTGGAGGCGAATCCGCGTGCGTCGCGAACGGTTCCCTTCATCAGCAAGGCGACGGGAGTGCCGTTGGCCAAGGTCGCGACCCGCGTGATGATGGGTGAGTCGCTCGCCTCGCTCCGAGATGCCGATGTCATCCCCGACACACCGGCGTCGCTCCCGTATACCGCGGTGAAAGAGGCGGTGCTTCCGTGGCGGCGCTTCCCCGACGAAGACACCCTGCTCGGGCCCGAGATGCGTGCGACGGGTGAGGTCATGGGGGTCGGAGGGGGGCCGGGCATCGCCTATTCCAAGGCGCTGAGCGGCGCCGGGCACCGGGTACCCAGCGAAGGTGCAGCTTTCGTCTCGCTGGCCGACCGCGACAAGGCGACCGGCGTCGAAATCGCACGTCTCCTCGAGGAGCTCGGGTTCCGCCTGTTCGCAACCCACGGGACGGCGGGTCACCTCGCCCGCAACGGCATCGCTGCGACCCATGTCGACAAGGTCGGGGAAGGCGCGTACGACCCCGTTCAGCTGATCGCGGACGGCCGCATCGACGTGATCGTCAACACGCCGGCTGGCGGGAAGGCACGCGGCGACGGCCAACTGATTCGGAAGGCAGCGAATCGGCACGGCATCCCCTGCGTCACGACCGCCGAAGGCGGGCTCGCCGTTGCGAGGAGCATCCAGGCCGCCAGGAGCGGTGCGTTCGAGGTGTCTTCGATCCAGGACCACCACCGGCGGGCGGGGATCCGATGACGAGCCTTGCGATCGAGCTGGGTCCGGTCCACCTCCAGAGCCCGCTCATCGCTGCGTCAGGAACTGTCGGCTCGGTGTTGGAGTTTGCCGACACCATCGACTTCTCTCGATACGGCGCCGTCGTCGCCAAGTCGGTGGCACCGGAGCCGTGGCCGGGCCGACCTGCACCGCGGATCGCACCGGTCGACGCGGGGATGCTCAATGGGATCGGCATCCAGAATCCCGGCATCGAAGCCTGGTTGGACGAGACCGCCGAGCACCTGGTCGACATGCCCACCCACGTGTGGGGGAGCGCGGTCGCGCATGACGTCGACGGCTTTGCCGTGGTGGCATCGAGGCTGGACCGCGCACCGGTCGCCGCAGTCGAGGTCAACCTCTCCTGCCCCAATCTCGACGGCCTGCCCTTCGCCCTCGATCCAGAACTCTCGTCCGCCGTCGTGGCGTCGGTGCGGGGCGCGACCACCAAGCCCATCGGAGCGAAGCTGTCGCCGGATGCGCGGCCGGTGGCGGCGGTGGCCGCTGCGGTGGCTGAGGCGGGCGCAGACTGGGTGATCATGGGCAACACGGTGATGGGGGCTGCGATCGATCCCCACACCCGAAAGCCCGTATTGAGCGGGTTGGTGGGGGGCTATTCGGGAGGTCCGATCCGACCGATCGCCGTGCGGTGCGTGCTCGAAATCGCCAGGGATGTCCCAGGCCTGCCGATCGTGGGTTGCGGGGGAGTCTCGGCCGCCGAGCACGTGATCGAGTACCTCCTGGCAGGTGCCTCGGCCGTCGGAATCGGATCAGCGCACTTCTCCACCCCGCGCATCGCCACCAGGATCACGAAGGATCTCCAGCGGTATCTCCGACGCCATGACCTTGCCGCCCTCGACGAGCTCGTGGGAGCGTTCGAGCCGTGGGAGTGAAGAATCCGATCATCGTTGCGCTCGACATGCCGAGCGCCGAAGAGGCGGTGGCCATGGCCACCCGAGTCCGGGATCACGTGGGGGGTGTCAAGGTCGGCCTGGGTTTGCTTCACGGCCCCGGACCGGCGGTGGTCGATGCCCTGGTGCGGGTGGGTCTCCCGGTGTTCGCCGATGCGAAGCTCCACGACATACCCACGCAAGTCGAGGCAGCCGCATACCGGCTCGGAACCCACGGGGCGCGCTGGGTGACAGCTCACGTCTCGGGCGGAGAGGACATGCTCGCAGCCGCCGCCTCGGGACTGGCCCGAGGGGCGGGAGCAGCCGACGCCGGAGTCCTCGGGGTCTCCGTGTTGACGTCACTCGACGAGCGTGCCCTCTCCGAGGTGGGCATCCAGCGCAGCCCCGGACAGCTCGTCAGTCGCATGGCGCGCGTCGCCCTTCGATCCGGCTGCGAAGGACTGGTGTGCTCGCCGAAGGAGCTGAACGTCGTCCAGCAGACCGCACCCGAGCTGGTGAAGGTCACGCCGGGTGTGCGTCTGCGAGACGCGGAGGACGACCAGCGGCGAACGGCGAGTCCCGCAGAGGCGATCGCGCGCGGCGCCGACTGGCTCGTCGTCGGTCGGCCGATCACACAGGCCCCAGATCCGACCGCTGCGGCAGAGGAGATCCTTGCTTCGATCCGCGACTGACATGCTCGGATCCCCGACCATGTCGTACCTAGGATGACCGGCAAAGGAGGAACCGTGCTTCCTGAGACCACCGAAGAGCAACGCGCCGCCGCTCTCGCTCGCGCGGCCGAAGCGAGACGGACGAGGGCTGAGATCAAGCAACTGCTCAAGACGGGGAGCCTCACCTTCAGCGATGTGCTCGAACGGGCCGACGAGGACGACCTCGTCGCCGGGACGAAGGTACAAGCCATCATCGTCTCGATGCCGGGGATGGGGAAGATCGCCACCAAACGGCTCATGGAGGACATCGGCATCGCCGAGAACCGCACCCTCCGCGGCCTGGGACCGAACCAGCGTGCCCAGCTCCTCGAGCAGTTCTCGTAGCTCGCCCGGAAACGTCGAAGGGGGGAATCAGTCCTCCTTCGCCGGATTGTCGGCCGACGAGTCCCCAAATGTTGAGAGCGAGATGGCACGAGGCTTCCTCGTCGTGGTCTCCGGACCCTCCGGAGTCGGGAAGTCATCCATCCTGGGCGGCGTGCTCTCTGCCACGCCGTCCGAGTTCTCGACGTCCGCCACCACCCGCAGGCCGCGGGCGGGCGAGGTCGACGGCGTTCACTACCACTTCATCACCCGCGCCGACTTCGAGGCCAGGATCGACGCCGGGGAGGTGCTCGAATGGGCCGAGTACGGCGGAAACCTCTACGGAACCCTCAGGAGCGAGGTCGTGCCCGTCCTCGAGGTGGGCCGGAACGTGGTGCTCGACATCGAGAACGAGGGAGCGAAGCAGATCCGATCGACCTTTCCAGAGGCGGTTCTCATCTTCGTGCGGCCTCCGAGCCTCGAGGAGCTCGAATCCCGGCTTCGCGGCCGAGGTGACACGTCCGATCGAGATATCGATCGGAGGCTCGCCGTCGCCGCAGATCAGATGCGCGAAGCCGAATCCATCTACGACCACATCGTCCTCAATGAGGATCTGGACGCCGCAATCGGACGGGTCCTCGATATACTCGCCGAGCTGAATCCCGACCAGCCCTGAGGCTCTGCAGTGCCCGGGTACGAGGTGAACCGCATGATGCTCGAACCGCCCATCGGAGAGATCGTCGAGAAGACCGACAACTCGCGCTTTGCGCTGGTCGTCCTCTCGGCGCGCCGGGCCCGCCAGATCAACGCCTACTTCAACGAGCTCGGTGCCGGCATCGGAGGCTACGTGCCTCCCCAGGTGCACTCCCTGTCGCGCAAGCCGCTCTCGATCGCCTTCGAGGAGATCGACGAGGACAAGGTCGTCATCGCACCGATCGAGGAGTGACCGTGCTCACCGGCCGGAACGTCGTCCTCGGCGTCTCGGGTGGTGTCGCCGCCTACAAGGCCGCATACCTCGCAAGGCGGCTCGTCGAGCGTGGCGCCGACGTCCGGGTGGTCATGACCGAATCGGCAGCCGAATTCGTCGGGCCTGCGACGTTTGCCGCCATCACCGGGGTGCACCCCGTTGTCGACCTCTTCGATGACGAGGACGTGTCTCCGCACACCACCCTCGCACGGTGGGCCGATCTGATCGTGGTTGCCCCGGCCACCGCCTCGACCTTGTCCAAGATCGCACACGGGGATGCATCCAACGCTCTGGTTGCAACCGTTGTCGCCTCGACCGCTCCCGTCGTGGTGGCACCTGCGATGCACACCGAGATGTGGGAGCACCCGGCAACCGGCGAGAACATCCAGACCCTCCGGGGATTCGGGTACACGCTCGTGGAGCCCGACGCAGGTGATCTCGCCGGCGGCGACGTCGGAGTCGGCCGCCTCGCCTCTCCCGACGACATCGCAGACGTCGTGCAAGACGCCCTGATCGGCGGGGATCTCACAGCCACGTCCGTCGTGATCACGGCCGGGGGGACTCGCGAGCCCATCGATCCCGTGAGATACATCGGCAATCGCTCGAGCGGGAAGATGGGGAATGCCCTGGCGGTGGAGGCGGCTCGCCGAGGGGCGGACGTGACGTTGGTGACGACGGCTCCGGCACCGAATCACCCAGGCATCACGGTGGTTCCCGTCGAGACCGCGGACGAGATGGCGGACGCCGTGTGGCACATCGCCGACGAGACTCAGATTGCGATCATGGCAGCCGCAGTTGCCGACTTCCGGCCCGCCGATCCCGAGACCCGCAAGCTGGTGCGAAGCGACGGCCCCCCGGACCTCGTGCTGGAGCCCACGCCCGACGTGCTGGCGGGCTTCCGAGAACGCGCCCCGGAGGCCACGCTGGTCGGCTTCGCAGCCCAGGTGGGAGATCTGTCCGGGGTCGAGGACAAGGCGGAACGAAAGCGCGTCGACCTCCTCGTTGCGAACGACGTTTCGCGGCCAGGCACCGGGTTCGGCTCGGACGACAACGAAGTCACGCTCGTGTTCCATGACGGCGTGACGAAGGCGCTGCCGATCATGTCGAAGCGAGATGTCGCCAAGGTCGTCATCGACACGGTCGTGGAGCTTCGGTCCTGACAGCGTCGCAGGCAGCCGCATGCCAGGTCGTTCCGGAGATCGCGACATTCGCGGTCGATGACGGATTCGCCTATCGAATACCCGAAGGCATCACCGTGGGCGTCGGGCACCGCGTTCGCATCCGTGTCGCTGGGAGGCGCCTGCGGGGCTACGTGACGGCGATCCACCATGATCCACCACCACGGGAGCTCTCGCCGATCGATGGTGTCGTCGGGGATGTGCGCTCCTTCGATGAGGAGGACCTCCCGCTGCTGCGGTGGGTCGCCACGCACTACGTGACGCCCCTGTCGACGATTCTCAAGCGGACCACGCCACCGAACGTTCCCCGTGCCCGTTCGGGTGCTCTCCGCAGTCGGGCGCACGGCGCCGGGCATGTCGTGAGATCCGTGTTCAGCCGAAGGCCGCACGATGAGGAGGTTTCCTCGATCGTCGGGCGCTTGGCGCAGGATCAGTCGGTGTTGGTGGTGGTTCCGACCACAGTCGAGGCCGGCGATATGGCCGAGGCGTTGGCCGCCCGTGTCGACCACGAGATCGCGGTGGCTTCATCGGAGCACAGCGACCGTGAAGTGACAGCCTCTTGGGTGAAGGCGGCGACCCAGAGCGGCACGGTGCTCGTGGGCACGCGCGAGATCACGCTGTGGCCGATGGCGAATCTCGCCGAGATCGTGGTGATCGAAGACGCCCGCAGGGTGATGAAGTCACCGTCGTCGCCGACTCTCGGTGTGCGAGAGGTGGCGATGGCGCGCTCAGAGGCCCACGGGGTCCCGATCACGTTCGTCTCGCCCCTCCCATCCCTCGAGATCATCGCTGCGGCGGACGAGCGCATCGTTCCGGCGGGGCGGCTCTGGGCACTGGTGGAAGTGGCGGATCGTCGTGAGGAACCACCCGGGACCGGCCCGCTCCTCGAACGCACCCGGAGATCCATCATCGCGGCGGCCAACGCCGGCAACGACGTGTTCGTCCTGGTGCCGAGGAGGGGATACGCAGCCGTGTTTCGATGTCGGGACTGTGGCACCGTTCGACGCTGCGCGACTTGCGGCTCGGCAGTGGGACCATCGAGTACCTGCGCCCGGTGCGGCACGGAATCAGGGGGCTGCCGGGAATGCGGCGCCGACCGTTGGCACGGCGTAG
>JASJCF010000049.1 GCA_030066265.1 Acidimicrobiia bacterium
CTCAGCTCCTCAGCTCCTCAGCTCCTCAGCTCCTCAGCTCCTCAGCTCCTCAGCTCCTCAGCTCCTCAGCTCCTCAGCTCCTCAGCTCCTCAGCTCCTCAGCTCCTCACATCGTGAGCGCCATCACCGCCTTCTGGGCGTGGAGCCGGTTCTCGGCCTGATCGAAGACACGGCTCCAGCGGCCGTCGATGACGGCGTCGGTCACCTCGATGTTGCGATCGGCGGGAAGGGGATGCATGTAGATGGCGTCCTCGTCGGCCATCTCCATACGGCGGGGGTCGACGATCCAGTCCTTGTACTGCTCGGAGATCTTCGCTGATTCGTCGTGGTCGGACGTGGTGAGCATGGAGCCCCACGCCTTTGCGTAGACGACGTCGGCGCCGCGCATTCCCTCGTCGAAGTCTTCGACGATCTCGAACGACCCGTGTGCCTTCTTGGCGTTCTCCTCTGCCTGAGCCACGATCTCGGGCATCAGCTTGAACTCGGGCGGTCGGGTCAGCCTCACGTTCGCGCCGTACCGGGTCATGAGGAGGATGAGGCTCTGCGGCACGCTGATCGGCTTCTGATAGCTCGCTGCGTATGCATAGCTCATGTTGATCGTGAGCTTGGACGGGTCGCCCTTCTGCTCGATGATCGTGAGAAGGTCGGCGAGCGCCTGGTGCGGGTGGTACCAGTCGCACTGCATGTTGAGCACGGGGACACGGCTGGCATCCGCAACCGCCCTGATGTACTCGTTGCCGATACCCCAGTCGACCTGCCGGATGGCGATGCCGTCGTTGTAGCGACCGAGGATCTCCCCGATCTCCTTCCATGTGTCTCCATGCCCGATCTGGGTGCTCGTGGAGTCCAGGAACATGGCGTGACCGCCCAGCTGGGCCATCCCGGCCTCGAAGCTCGCCCGCGTGCGCGTGCTCGAGAAGAAGAACAGCATCGCAAGGACCTTGTCGCGCAGCAACGCATGGTCCTCGCCCAGCGCTCTCCGCCGCTTGAGGTCGAGGGCGACGTCGATCACCGTGTCGAGCTCGTCTTTCGTCCACTCCTGGGTCGTGATCATGTCGCGACCACGCAAATAGGTCTGCATCAGCGGTTCCTCCATTGGTGTCGTTTGTTCGTGTACCGGTCGGTCACGGCCTGGTCTTCCTGCGAATCAGCCGGAAGCGGAGCAGGTCGTCTCGGAAGTAGGACGTCGCCCGCACGACCGGCTCGTTGTTCTGGTCGTAGCCGATCTCGTCGAAGGAGATCGCCGGCGTGCCCTCCGGCGCCCCCAGGGCGTCGGCGACCTCGCCGTCGAGTGCGATCGGAACGATCTCGGACAGGTAGTAGGCGAGCGCCCGATCCGTGTGAATCTCGAGAAACTCATATATCGGGGTGGTGTCGTCGCCACGGTGGTCGAGATCGTTGATCAGCTGGGTCGGGATGCGATTCCTCGTCAGGATCACCGGCTCGTCATCCTCGAGGAACAGCTTCTCGATCACGAGGACGGGCTCGCCGGCATCGAGATCCAGCACCTCGGCCGTCGCCGGATCGGCCGGGACAGCTCCATGCGACAGGACCCGGACCGATGGCGTGTACCCGTGGTCCTCGAGGACGTCCTCGTAGCTCCAGATCTCCTCGAGGCGAGACTTGATCTGGAGCCCGTGCTCGTTGACGAAGGTGCCGGAGCCCTGCCGCCGGTAGATCGCGCCTTCGTTCTCGAGGCGGGTGAGCGCGTCTCTCACGGTCGTCCGGCTGACGCCCAGATCGGCGGCGAGCTCGGTCTCGGGCGGGATCCTCCCGTCCTCGAACTCATCCTCGGCGATCCTGCGTTTGAGGTTGGCTTTGACCTGGTCCGTCAATGACGGATTGCGAGTGATCATGAGACGGGTCGTCGACTGTGTCGGGTCATCATGTTGTACTATAGTATGACCAATATCAGCGAGCGCTCTCAGGAGGACCCATGCGCAGCTTCGCCGGACGCGACATCCTCTCCCTCAAGGACTTCGAACGAGCCGAGTTCTTCCACCTCTTCGAAGTCGCAGACCGACTCGAACCGATCGCCCGGGAGCGTCGCAACACCGACCTGCTGAGCGCCAAGACGCTGGTCACCGCGTTCTATCAGCCATCGACCCGGACCCGGCTCGCGCACGAAGCGGCCATGCTGCGACTCGGTGGCGCGGTCACCGGATTCTCCGACGCCAAGATGACCCGCGCCGGAGACTTCTACCAGGAGTCCATCAAGGACACCGTGCACATGCTCGAGTACTACGGGGATGCCATCGTCATGCGGCACTTCCAGCAGGGAGCTCCTCACGAAGCGGCTCGGTGGTCATCGATCCCGGTGCTCAATGCCGGCGACGGATGGGGCGAGCACCCGACACAGGTGCTCACCGACCTCTACACCATCCTCAAGGAGAAGGGCACGATCGACGGCCTCACGTTCGTCGCGATCGGTGACCACCGGATGCGGACGATGCACTCGCTGGGCTACGCCCTCAGCCAGTTCGACGCCGAGATGGTGATCCTGTCGCCCGAGGAAATGGCGCCTCTGCCTGAGTTCCTCGAGGAGCTCGACGACAAAGGCACTGCGTATCGCATCGTCGACCACATCGACGATGTCATCGCCGATGCGGATGTCATCTACATGGAACCCGTGGTTCAGCCCGACTACACGCAGTCCCGGCAGGAGAAGCAGGACGAGTACGGCCTCACCCCGGCGAACTACCAGATCACCCAAGAGGTGATGAAGCGGGCGAAGGGTGACTCCATCATCCTGCACTCGCTCCCGAGGATGGACGAGCTGCTGCCCGAGGTCGATGACCTCAAGCATGCCCGCTACTGGCAGGAGGCGTACTACGGCGTTGTCATGCGGATGGCGCTCCTGGCCTCGGTCCTGGGGGCGATGGAGTAGTGCCCAGACTGGTCATCGCCATCGGTGGGAACTCACTGATTCCCGACAAGGACCGCACCTCGGTCCAGGACCAATACGCCGCGGCAGCCGAGACCGATCACCACATCGCAGCGCTGGTGGAAGCCGGCTGGGATGTGGCGATTTCGCACGGCAACGGCCCGCAGGTGGGCTTCATCCTTCGCCGTTCGGAGCTCGCGAGCAATGAGCTGCACGAAGTACCGCTCGACTATTGCGGCGCCGACACGCAGGGAGCCATCGGCTACATGCTCCAACAGAACCTGGTGAACGAGTTTCGCCAGCGGGGGATCGATGGCGACGTCGCCACCGTGGTGACCCAGGTGGAGGTGGATCCTGCCGATCCGGCGTTCGCCAATCCGTCGAAGCCCATCGGCTCGTTCATGTCCGAGGTCGACGCCATACGCAGGCGCGACGACGAGGGGTGGGACGTGCTCGAGGACGCAGGTCGTGGCTGGCGGCGTGTCGTGGCATCGCCGGCGCCGATGCGCATCGTGGAGCTCGACGTGATCAAACGTCTGCTCGACGCCGGCGTGGTCACCATCGCCGTCGGTGGCGGCGGCATTCCCGTCGTCGCCGACGAGAGCGGGAACCTCAGAGGTATCGCCGCGGTCATCGACAAGGACCTCGCGTCCGCCTTGCTGGCGAGTCAGGTGGGTGCCGATCTCCTGCTGATCTCGACGGCGGTCGAGCGCGTTGCGCTCAACTGGGGCAAGCCCGACCAGCAATGGGTCGATGAGCTCACCCTCGACGAGGTGAAGCAGTATCTCGATGAGGGAGGCCACTTCGCCGAAGGGTCGATGGCGCCCAAGATGCGTGCCGTCGTGCAATTCCTCGAATCAGGAGGCAAGGAGGCCCTGATCACGGATCCCCAGAATCTCGAGCGTGCAATGGCCGGCGAGACCGGGACCCGAATCGTCCGATGAGGGATGTCGTCGGGTTCGTCTGCATGATCTGCGGGGCGATGCACCCGCCGGACTTCGACGGGTATGTCTGTCCGGATCACGGCAACGAGGGCATCCTCGACGTCCGGTACGACTACGAGGCCATCGCCGCCCGGTTCACGAAGGACGACCTGGCACAGAATCCCGATCGCACCATGTGGCGATACCGACCGTTGCTCCCGATCGATGACGGTTCGAACGTGCCTCCGCTGACCGTGGGCGGCACGCCCATGTACGACGCTCCCCGCCTTGCGGAGGCACATGGCGTCGGGCGGGTCTGGGTGAAGGACGAGGGTCGCCAGCCGACCGCCTCACTGAAGGATCGAGCATCGGCCATGGCAGTCGTCAAGGCGGACGAGCGTGGGGCCGAGGTCGTGACCACCGCCTCCACCGGCAACGCCGCAGCGGCGCTGTCCGGGATCTGTGCCAGCGTCGGACGTCCGAATGTCATCTTCGTCCCCGCGACGGCGCCGGAGGCAAAGGTCGCTCAGCTGCTTTCGTTCGGTTCGACGGTGGCGCTCGTCGATGGCACCTACGACCAGGCCTTCGAACTCTGCTTGGAGGCGGCCGACGAGTACGGGTGGTTCAACCGCAACACCGGCTTCAACCCGTTCATGACCGAGGGGAAAAAGACCGTCGGCCTCGAGATCCTGGAGGATCTCGGATGGTCGCCACCCGACGCCATCTTCGTGAGCGTCGGCGACGGATCCATCATCGGCGGCGTGCACAAGGCGATGAAGGACGCCGTCGGGCTCGGGTGGATCGATCGGATGCCGCGCATCTATGGGATCCAATCCTCCGGCAGCGACTACCTCGTGCAGGCTTTCGAGGACGGCGAGGACGTCGTCACCAAGGCGCCCATCTCGGCGTCCACGATCGCTGACTCGATCAGCGCCGACCTGCCACGAGATCGCATCAAGGCGATGGCTGCAGTGACGGAGACCGGCGGCGCCTACTTGCGGGTCTCGGACGAGCGCATCCTCGCGGCGATCCCGACGCTCGCCCGCGGTTCGGGCGTGTTCGCCGAGCCCGCTGCGGCTGCGGCGTATGCCGGTCTCGCATCGGCCGTCGACCGGGGTCTCGTCTCGACAGGGGACGAGGTCGTGCTGATCGCCACGGGAAGCGGCCTCAAGGACGTCCCCTCCGCAATGCAGGCGGTCATGCGCACCGGTCCCGAGCCGATGCGGGTCGCCCCTGACATCGAATCACTCAAGAGCGCACTCTCCCACCGAAAGGACGAACGCCCATGATCGATCTCACCGTCAACGAAGAGGTGCTCGAGTCGGCGGTGCAGCAAGCGAACGCCCGGCACTTCAAGATCCCGACGTTCGAGCAGATGCGACACCCCGACACGATCCCGGCCGACATCTCGGAGAGGCTGCGCGACGTCGGCCTGTGGGACCTCGATCCTCTGAATCTCTATCGGATCACCTGGCACAACGAGCCGACCCCCCACGGCGGCGGATTCGGCGGGGTGAACTACTTGGAGATCCCATCTGAGATCAGCGGTGTCGATGCCCGCATCGTGATGCTGTTGGGCAAGTGGTTCCCGACGGGTGCCCACAAGGTCGGTGCAGCGTTCGGCTGCCTGGCACCACGATTGGTCACGGGCCAATTCGACCCCGCAACACAGAAGGCGGTGTGGCCGTCGACCGGCAACTACTGCAGAGGCGGCGCCTATGACTCGAATCTGCTCGCCTGTGAGTCGATCGCGATCCTTCCGGAAGGGATGAGCACTGAGCGGTTCACGTGGCTCGAGAGCGTGGCCGGCGAGATCATCAAGACGCCTGGGAGCGAGTCGAACGTCAAGGAGATCTTCGACAAGTGCAACGAGCTCCGCGCCTCAGGTGAGGATCTGGTCATCTTCAACCAGTTCGACGAGTTCGGGAACTACCTCTGGCACTACTCCGTGACCGGTCCTGCGATGGTCGAGGTGCTCCATGAGGTGATGGGTCCTGACGATCGGTTTGCCGGCGTCACCTTGGCAACTGGCTCTGCTGGGACGATCGCTTCCGGCGACTACCTCAAGCAGCAGTACCCGACGTCCAAGATCGCCGCAGGTGAGGCGGTTCAGTGCCCCACGATGCTCTACAACGGGTTCGGCGAGCACCGGATCGAAGGGATCGGAGACAAGCACATCCCGTGGATCCACAACGTCCGGAACACCGACCTCGCGATCGGTATCGACGACGAAGCCTCGATCAGCATCATCAGGCTGTTCAACGAGCCTGCAGGCCAGGAGTACCTGCGGACGCAGGGCGTTGCCGATGAGGTGGTGGGCAAGCTCGAGCAGCTGGGGATCTCGTGCGTGGCCAACATGCTGATGGCTGTCAAGATGGCGAAGTGGTACGAGCTGACGAGCAACGACGTGATCGTCACGGTGGCCACAGACTCGATGGAGATGTACGGATCTCGGCTCGATGAGCTCAACGCAGAGCGCGGTGCGTTCACCGATCTCGATGCAGCGGCGGTCTATCACCAGCACCTCATGGGTCAGGATCTCGGCCACATGCAGGAGCTCGGGTACTACGACCGCAAGCGCATCCACAATCTCAAGTACTACACCTGGGTCGAGCAGCAGGGGAAGACCTACGAGGAGATCCAGGCCCAGTGGTACGACCCGGGGTACTGGACCAGTATCCAGTCGATGGCCCAGCCGATCGATGAGCTGATCGAGGCCTTCAACGCACGGGTGGACGCAGCGAGCAACTGAGCGAACTGACACGTCGCGCTGGCCTGTCTCGTGATCGCGTAGGCTCGCCGCATGCAGCTCGAAGACAAGCAACTCGTTCAGGACATCCTCAAATACCCCGGTGACGACGTTGTCACCCTCTACCTGCCGGTGGATCCGGCCGACCCTCGGAACCAACGTCCGGCGGGTAGCGAGTGGTGGCGATCGAAAGCGAAAGAGATGATCAACGATCTCCCGGTCGGCGAGGACCGGGAATCGCGCTTGGGGTTTCGTGAGGTCGTCGCCCGGCTGGAGGAGTTCGCGGAGACCTATGTGCCAGATGAGCGGTCCCTGGCGATCTACGCAACGGTCGATGATGTGTTCACCATCCCGCTCCAGGTCGATCTCGAACCTGAGGCCGCGATCGGCGAGCCTGCGGTTGGGCCTCTGGTCAAAGCACTGACGACGTATCGCCACTATCTGATCGTGCTGGTAGCCGCAGATGAGATTCGTGCCGTCGAGGCTCACCTTGGCGAAGTCGAAGACCGGGGAATGCTGCGTCTCGCAGGCAACTGGGCCATGCCGGGGGCGACCCGGTCCGGTCATCGCTTCCGCTACGAGGCTCGCGAAGAGAAGTACCAGAAGAAGTACCACCAGAACGTGGCCACGGAACTCGACCGATTGATCCTGAGTGGTGAGTTCGATCGGCTCGTCCTCGGTGGATCCGAGCGTGAGGCCCACGGCGTGTTCGCGGCCATGAATGAGCACGCTGCCGGACGGGTTGCGGGCATCGCGCCGATCCCGCTCACTGCCGATCACAACGAGATCGCTGAGCGTGCCGGGGCCCTGGCCGAAGCATTCGAGAACGCCGAAGAGGAGTCCCTCGTCCGTCGCGTTCTCTCGCAGGCAGGCGCAGGGGGAGCGGCTGCGGTTGGGAAGCCCACCGTGGGTCGTGCCCTGGATATGTTCGCGGTCCGCCGTCTGGCGGTTGCGCAAGGTGCGCTGGCCGTCGACGAACGAGAGCACATGCTTCGGCAGGCATATGCCCAAGGCGCGAGTGTGCAGGCGATCGTCGGCCCGGCCAGGGAACTCCTCTCCGACCATGACGGTGTAGGCGCCGAGCTCTACTACCCCCTGTGAGCCGGCCTCGGTTCGAACGGTCGGTCCGTCCCGGCACGCACGAGACCTGTCCTTTGGCCGACCGGGCAGCCCGTCTAGCATGATCGGTCCGTTGCGAGGAACGATCGGATGACGGACGGCCACTACATCGACGCATCGAACATCGACGCCGTGATCTTCGACACCGACGGAGTCATCACCCGAACCGAGGTCGTTCACGGCTCTGCGTGGGAACAGCTCTTCAACGAGTACCTCGAGGAGCGCGCCGAGCAGACCGGCGAGCCGTTCGAGCCCTTCACGCACGCCGACTACCTCGCTTACGTCGATGGGAAGCCGCGCTACGACGGGGTTGCGAGCTTCCTGCATTCGCGAGGTATCGATCTCGACAGGGGCACGCCCGATGATCCCCCCGATGCCGAGACGGTGTGCGGGCTCGGCAACCGCAAGAACGACCTCTTCCTCGTTCGGCTCGCTGAGGACGGCGTCGAGCCGTATGAGACCAGCGTCGAGCTGGTGCAGGAGCTCCAGCGTCAGGGGGTGGGGACGGCGCTGATCTCAGCGAGCCGGAACGTGACCCAGGTACTCGCAGCCGCCGGCCTGTCAGACCTGTTCTCGGTCATCGTCGACGGAGTCGTCGCAGCGGACCTCGGTATCCCGGGGAAGCCCCACCCTGCCGTGTTCCTTGAGGCAGCAGCCCGACTCGGTGCCGAGCCGAACCAGTCGGCGATCGTCGAAGATGCGCTCTCGGGGGTCGAAGCCGGCGAAGCCGGGGGGTTCCGCCAGGTCATCGGCGTCAATCGCGGCGACCACGCTGAGGCGCTTGCAGCATCCGGGGCGACGGAGGTCGTCGACGACCTCGGCGAGTTCGATGTGGTGCCGATTCCCCCAACCGACCGGTCTGCGCTCCCTTCAGCGCTGGAGGACCTGACACAGATCGAGCAAGTCATCGACGAGTCGGACACGGTGGTGTTCTTCGACTACGACGGCGTGCTCAGCCCGATCGTCTCGCATCCCGACCTCGCCGTCCTGTCCTCCGACACCAGGTCCGTGCTCGCCGATCTCGCCGGCGTCGTGACCGTTGCCGTCGTGAGCGGGCGCGACGTCACCGATGTGCGCGGCAAGGTGGATCTTCCCGGTATCTACTACGCAGGGAGCCACGGTTTCGACATCATCGGAGCCTCCGGCGAGCCGGTCACCGACGAGCGCCTCGACCAATTCCACCAGTACCTCGGGCCACTGGATCTAGCGACAGCAACGCTGGAGGAGAAGCTCGCAGGGATCGACGGTGCGTTGGTCGAGCGCAAGAAGTACGCCATCGCCGTCCACTACCGGATGGTGGCAGAGGACGACCTTCCGGCGATCGAGACCGCGGTGAACGAGACCGCTCCGCTGGTGCCGACTTTGCGCGTGGCAACCGGGAAGAAGATCTACGAGTTCAAGCCGGACTTCGATTGGGACAAGGGGCGCGCACTGCAGTGGCTCCTCACCGAGCTCGGCTTCAGCGGCCCGAACGTGGTTCCGATGTACTTCGGAGACGACACGACGGACGAAGATGCCTTTCGCGTCATCCACAAACGTGGCATCGGGGTCGTCGTCGGCAGAGACGGCGCCCCGTCCCTTGCGCACTACGCGCTCGAGGACACGGATGAAGTCACGATGTTCCTGAGGCGACTCGTGGAGGTCCACAGGCAGTGAGTCGATGGGTACTCGCATACGACGGTTACAACCCCGAGGAGGAGCCGCTCCGCGAGGCGCTCTGCACCCTCGGTAACGGCTACTTCGCAACGCGCGGCGCCGCTCCCGAGTCAGCAGCAGGAGACGTGCACTACCCGGGTACCTACGTCGCCGGCCTCTACAACCGGCTGACGACGAAGATCGCCGATCGCGACATCGTGAACGAGGATCTCGTGAACGTGCCGAACTGGCTCCACCTGCGCTTCCGAGCTGCTGGGGAGGAGTGGTTCGCAATCGACGAGGCCGATGTCGAGGAGTATCGCCAGGAGCTCGACCTCAGACACGGTGTCCTCACCCGGAGATTCGTGTTCACCGATCCGTCCGGGAATCGCACGCGCGTCGCCCAACGTCGATTCGTCCACATGGGCAATCCTCACGCAGCGGGCCTCCAGACGACGTTCCAGCCGGAGAACTGGTCCGGGCGCATGCAGGTCGAAGCTGCGATCGACGGAACCGTTGTCAATGCGGGCGTCGAGCGCTATCGGAAGCTGAACAGCCAGCACCTCGAACCGGTCGATGAGGGTTTCGACTCGGACGACACCATGCACGTGACCGTCCAGACGACTCAGTCTGCCGTTCGCATCGCCCTCGCAGCGCAGGTCATCGTCAGGCTCAACGGCACTGTGGTGAACGCCGAGCGCGAGCCACACCGGTCGCCGGGGTTCGTGTCCCACACGCTCTCGTTCGATGTGGACGAGGGCGTCCCGACGACCGTCGACAAGGTCGTGAGCCTGTATACGTCACGGGATCATGCGATCTCCGAGCCGGGACGGGCAGCACGCGCCTGGGTCGATCGATTGGGGACCTTCGACGAGCTCCTCGAGTCCCATGCGCTCGCTTGGGACCTGCTCTGGGATCGTTTCCACCTCAAGACCGGGGCCGACGACTACGAGGCGATGGTCCTGAATCTTCACCAATTCCATCTCTGCCAGACGGTGTCGAAGCACACCATCGATCTCGATGTCGGTGTCCCGGCTCGCGGCTGGCACGGCGAGGCCTACCGGGGCCACATCTTCTGGGATGAGCTGTTCATCTTCCCCTATTTGAACCTCCATCTTCCGGACCTCACGCACGCGCTCCTGCTCTACCGCTATCGGCGCCTCTCGGAAGCCCGATCGAATGCGGCAGCGGCGGGTCTCGAGGGTGCCCTCTATCCGTGGCAGAGCGGGAGCACCGGTCGTGAAGAGAGCCAGGTCGTGCATCTCAACCCGAAGTCCGGTAACTGGATGCCAGACAACAGCTCGTTGCAGCGTCACATCAACATCGCCGTCGCCTACAACGCATGGCAGTACTACCAGGTGACCGGTGACGTCGACTTCCTCGCCTACGGCGGTGCTGAGATGGTCATCGAGATCGCCAGACTCATGGCGAGCCTCTCGACGTACAACAAAGCGATCGATCGCTACGAGATCCTCGGAGTCATGGGGCCCGACGAATACCACGACGGGTACCCGGACCGCGACACACCGGGACTCGACAACAACGCCTACACCAACGTGATGGCGTCCTGGGTCCTGCGCCGTGCCCAGGACGCGCTCGACGCCGTGCCCGAGTTCCGACGAGAGGAGCTCGTCGCCAAACTCCACGTCCGACCCGAGGAGCTCCACCGCTGGGAGGAGATCAGCCAGAAGCTCGTCGTGCCCTTCCACGGCGACGGCATCATCAGCCAGTTCGAGGGCTACGGCGATCTCGAGGAGTTCGACTGGCTCGGCTACACCGAGCGGTACGGCGACATCCAGCGGCTCGATCGCATTCTGGAAGCTGAGGGCGATTCGCCCAATCGGTACAAGCTCTCCAAGCAGGCCGACGTCCTCATGCTGTTCTACCTGCTCTCGACGGACGAGTTGAAGAGCCTCTTCGGCCGGCTGGGCTATGCGCTCGACGAGGACGACATCCAGCGGACGATCGACTACTACGACGAGCGGACATCCCATGGATCGACCCTGAGCCGCATCGTCAACGCCTGGGTGTTGGCGCGCACGGATCGTGAACGTTCGTGGGAGTTCTTCCAAGGGGCGTTGCTGAGCGATGTGACGGACATCCAGGGCGGAACGACTCCCGAGGGGATCCATCTCGGTGCGATGGCGGGAACGGTGGATCTGGTGCAACGGGGATTCACCGGTATCGAGACCCGAGAGGGTGTGTTGTGGCTCGATCCCTCGATCCCTGAGGAGCTCGGGGAGCTCCAATTCGATATCCGCTACCGAGGCCTCCTCCTCGATTTCCACATCACGCCCGACCGCTTGACCGTCACGACCAAGCCAGGGAACGGAGAGCCCATCTCGGTGGGCATCCGCGATCGGATCATCCAGGTCCCGGCCGGAACCACGGAGACCGTCGTCCTGTGAGCGTTTCCGCGTCCTGACGCAAACTCCCGGGCACGCGTCCCCGAAACGCCTTCGAGCTCGAGCATCGAGCGTCGCGCGTCACCCACCGGGAGAGCGCGAAAAGGCTGAGGATGCCACCAGGAATTGCCGATACAGGCGATCAGGACAGGGGAGAGGTGGATGACCGACAGACGCAAGCCTTCACCCAGTGACGAGCTCCTTGGCCAGGCGCGGGGGGAAGCTGCTGCGGACGACGCACCGGGTGCTTTCGCGCCGACCTCGCCAACCGAAGACTACGAACCGGTCGCTCCCGCCACCTTCGAGAGCGCAACGATCGAACCTCTGGAGCACTCGCTCGACTTCGGCGACAGCGAGGAGATGACGGCAGAGGAGATTGCGGCGATCCTGTCGGAAAGCCGCGAGGAACGTGCCCCCGAACCGGAGCCCGTCGTAGCCGAAACTCGGCCACCGGCACCCGAGCCTCGGCCTGCGGCCGAGACCACATCACTGCCCGATTGGGCGAAGGATGACAGCCCTGCCGTCGGGGTGGGCGCTCCGCCACCGCCAAGCAGCCAAACCACTGCTGCGCCCACGGCCCCCGCACCTCCGCCGCCGGCTTCCGTTGCCGTGCCGTCGGCCGGCGCCGACTCCGGACCCGACGACGAGGTGTGGTCTGGCGAGGATCGGTGGACGACGCCGACGACCGAGTGGGAGGCGTATGAAGCCCGTCGCGCCGAGAAGCGCCAAGCGCGCGTCGACCTCCCGATCCCGAAGGTGCGTCCCCGCCTGCTCGTCTCGCTCGCAGCCTTCGTCTTCGTCTTCGGCGGGATGATCTGGAATCTCATCGACGGCAGGGAGCCGATCCAGGACGTGGCCGTCGGCGACTGCTTCATCGCCGGAGAGGCCGAGGAGATCCAGCAGGTTCCGATCGTCGACTGCACGCGCAAGCACGACTCGGAGTTGTTCGCCAAGGTCGACATGGTGGGGATGGGGAGCGCGTACCCCGGTGACGAGGTCATGTTCGAGTGGCTCTTCGAGCGGTGTCTCGAGGAGTTCCCCGCGTACGTGGGCGAGCCGTACGAGTCGTCCGAATACTGGATCGACATGTTCATCCCGCTCGAGGATGGGTGGAGTGATGGAGACACGACGGGCCTGTGCACGTTGGTGTTGGTCGATGACGACCTGAACATTCGGACGGTGTCAGGCTCAGGCCGGAACGCCGCCAACAACGCCTGATCTGATTCCGCATCGGGTCAAGTCCGGCTGCCGACCTGTCGAAGTACACAGCATGTCACTTGGATTCGTGACGGGGTATCTGCTCGGCCAACAGGGCAGACAGTCAGCCCGGCTGGCCTCGACGGCCGCCGCGTCGGGCGGACCGTCGATCGAGGATGTCCTCGACATCACCGACCGGATCGATCGGCTTGCCCTCGTCGTCGAGGCGATGTGGTCCATGCTCGAAGATGCCGGCTACTCCGCTGAGGACCTGAGGCAGCGTATCGCCGCCTTGGACGAGGCGGACGGTACGCCGGACGGGCGCCGGACACCCCAGACCGTGCAATGCCGCACGTGTGGGGCGCGTGTGGCTCCCGGGCTCCCTGCATGCCAATTCTGTGGCACGGAGATCCCCGGTGCAACCGACGATCCGTTCACGTCGGTCTGACCACGCCGGATCCCCGGCTTGTCTCGATGGGACCGATCCGGTGAATCGCGCTTGACAGGCTAACGCTGTTAGC
>JASJCF010000050.1 GCA_030066265.1 Acidimicrobiia bacterium
CACGTTGGGATTGGGGCCGTCGACATCGATTTCGAGAATGTCGAGTGGTGCCGACCAGACCTGGCCTTCGAGGCCGGTGACCGGGCGCCGGAGGAAGAGATGGGTCGGACCGCCTTCTGCGGAGCATGCGGCGCGGATTGCGCCTCGGGAGGGCGCTTCCCAGGACTCGTATGGATCGATGCCGTACTCCCAATCGAGGGCCCATGGCACGCCAACGGATCGGGCGACGATCCCCCGATCACGGAGGGCAATCGCCATGTCCCGGGAGAAGGCGACGCCGGCGGCAGCGTAGTTCGAGTAGTACCCGGGCCTTTGGAGCAAGGTGACGAACCCGATCGTGTCATCCTCGACGAGCACGAGGGCATCCTCGGGGAGCTCCACAACCGGCTCTTCGACGGTCTCGACGAACGCCTGCCACTCGGTTCGGTGATCCCAGGTTGCTGCCGCGGCCAGCGTGAGAGCCACCAAGAGCATCGCTCCGGCGATGGCTGGGAGGTTTGCTCGAGCGGTCGGGCCGCCGCCGCGGGGCGACGTCCGTTCGATCACGGCCTTGGTGGCGGCCACCACGAGCACCGCCAGGGCGATCGTGACGGCAGGCAGGGCAGCCGAGTAGCCGATCCACGGGATCGATGCGAGGTCCTCACGGATCACGATCCGTGCGACGGCATTGGTGAGCTGCGCAATGAACAGGCCCGCCGTCGAGATCAGCATGAGCACGCCGAGGTTCGACGCCACGAACCGCCGGTTGAGCTTCGACGTCTCGGGGAGGAGGAACGGCACCGAGACGATCACCTGGAGCACGAACCACCCGACCGGCACATTGACGCCCGCCGCCAGCGTGACGCCCAATGCCGCGAGCGCGCGGAGCACGTCGGTGCGCGTGCGTGAGCGCCACGCGGTCAGCCCGAAATCGACGAAGGTCACGAGCGCCGCGACATGGACGAGCCAAAGTGCCCGCCACGGTTGCATCTGTACGGCGAAGGGGACGACCACGATCCAGGCAAGGGCAGCGCTGACGATCAGGGCCACGACACCGACGATGCCTGCGGACCGGGTGAGCAAGCGAACACGGGATCTCCCTGCCAGGGCGCCTGCCCCCGAGAGAAGGAAGCCCAGGGTGATGAGCACCCACGCATCGCCGTGCCATTCGCCCGGGAGGACGAGGAATGCCCGCCCCGCGATGATCTCGAGCCATTCGGCGTCATACGAGCCGGCACCGGCGATTCCGAGGGGATCGGTGACCAGAACGGCGACGCCTGCGAGGGCGCCGACGGCGAGGACCGGGATCAGGCGCTTCCACCTGAACGCGGCGATGACCGCAACCACGGCAACGCCGGGGATGGTCACGAGGGGATGGAACAACCCCGCTGCGGCGAGGAGTGGTACCGATCGCAGCGGCCGATCGGCCAGCGCGAGGGCCACAGCCGCGAGCACGAGGCCCTCGGACAGTGCTCGGGGCGCCGCGAACGGTTCGGCGAGGGCGAACAGCGGTCCCCAATGTGCTGGGAACGCCGGTGCCATGACGGCGAGAATCCACCAATCCCTGCCGAACAACACCCGCCCGAGCGCGGCGATCCCCGCCACCCACGCCGCCAGTCCGACGACGGTTGCCACCACCGCCGCCCGGGCAGCACCGAGCATCTCGATGAGTGGCGTGATGACGGCGACATAGATCGATCGACCCATCTGCGCGTCGAACGCCACGAGAAGGTCGCCCTCGGGAAAGGCTGCTCGATCTCGGAAGAGGGCGTAGTGGAGGTAGAGCTTTGCGTCGTGGACGATCCCTGGGTACGGGCGGAAGAGGGTCCACGAAGCAGCAATCGCTACCCATGGGATGAGCTTCGAGGGGATGAACTGCGAGGCTCGCGCGGATGCCGACGCGGGGACCGTTCCCCGATCGTCACCTGTCGCCTGTGCCACGCCTTCGTCGAGCGTCATCGGATTGGTTGCCACATCGCACTTCCCGCACGTGCTCGCCTCGAGGTCAACGCACAGCCCACACGAGGACCGTGGAGCGGCGAAGCCTCGCACCCCCTTCATCGGTGGGCATCCGGGTGTGCTGAAGCTGGATCGAGGGTGGTTCGAGCCCTCAGGCGAGTCCAGCAGCGGAAGCGACAGCGGTCACCGATGCCTCGACCGCGTTCGGCACGGGGACGTCTGCGGTCGCCGTCGCCGGATCCTTCAGGCCATGGCCGGTGACCGTGCACACGACCGGGCCGTCAGGGAGATCGGCGGAGAACTTCATGATCCCGGCGACCCCGGCAGCTGAAGCAGGTTCGCAGAACACACCCACCTCGTTCGCCATCAGGCGGTACGCAGCAAGGATCTCATCGTCGGTCACGGCCTCGATACGGCCATCCGACTCGTCACGGGCCGTGACCGCCCCATCCCACGACGCCGGGTTGCCGATCCTGATCGCCGTCGCAATGGTCTCTGGCTGATCGAACACCTCGCCATAGACGATGGGGGCTGCTCCTTGCGCCTGGAACCCCCACATCGCCGGTGCCTCGCCCGCCTCGGTGTAGCCCTTCCAGTAGGCGGTGATGTTGCCGGCGTTTCCCACAGGAAGCGCATGCACGGCGGGAGCCCCGCCGAGGTCGTCGATCACCTCGAACGCCGCAGTCTTCTGGGCTTCGATGCGGTACGGGTTCACCGAGTTCACGAGAGCGACCGGGTACTGGTCGGCCAGGTCGCGCACGATCCTGAGGGCATCGTCGAAGTTGCCATCGATCGGGACGATCGTGGCGCCGTGCACCACCGCTTGGGCCAGTTTGCCGGCGGCGATCTTGCCTGCGGGGAGCACCACCACACAGCCAAGACCGCCCCGTGCGGCATAGGCGGCGGCAGAGGCCGATGTGTTGCCCGTCGAGGCGCAGGCGACGGCTGCGGCGCCTTCTTCGAGGGCCTTCGACACGGCAAGGGTCATCCCGCGGTCCTTGAACGAGCCGGTTGGGTTCATTCCTTCGAACTTCAGATACACGGGCCGTTCGACGGCGGAGGAGACCGCTGGAGCGGGGATGATCGGCGTCCCACCCTCGAGCAGCGTCACGACGGGCGTGTCCGCCGAGACCGGGAGTCGGTCGCGGTGCTCTTCGATGACACCGCGCCAAGTCATACGCGGTCGCCGAGCACCCGGATCACCGACGCCACTTCGATGACATCAGGGATGCTCTCGAACGCCTCCACGGCCCGACGCTGGCTGGCTTCGGCGGCGTGGTGCGTGACGATGATCAGGGCAGCCTCCGAGTCGACTCCCTCCTGCCACACCGACCGGATCGACACGCCGGCTTCCCCGAACGCCCCGGCGATCTTGGCGAGAACCCCTGGCTTGTCATCGACGAGCAATCGGACATACCACCGGGTGGGCACCTGCTCGAACGGCACCACGTCGGCAGCGGAGAATCGGATGCGAGGGGCCACCTGCGCTCCTGCGAGTGTCTCCCGGGCTGCGTCGATGACGTCTCCGAGCACAGCCGTGGCGGTCGGCTCGCCGCCGGCACCCGGTCCGGAGAAGAGGAGCGAGTCGATGGAGGGACCTTCGATGAAGACGGCATTCGTTGCTCCTCGGATGCCCGCAAGGGGATGCTCGACAGGGACCATCGCCGGATGGACCCGGACATTGACCCCGGAGCCGATCCGCTCTGCGGTTCCGATGAGCTTCACCACGTACCCGAAGTCCGCTCCGAACGCGATGTCCATCGCATCGACCGCTTCGATGCCCTCGGTGTAGACGTCGGACGGTCCCACCCACGTTCCGAAGGCGAGCGACGCCAGGATCGCAGCCTTGGATGCGGCGTCTGCGCCCGACACGTCGGCGGTCGGGTCCGGCTCGGCGTACCCGAGGGCTTTGGCCTCTGCAAGCGCCTCTTCGTAGGTGACCCCTGCCTCGGTCATCTGCGAGAGGATGTAGTTGGTCGTTCCGTTCACGATCCCGAGGATCCGCTCGAGGTGCTCACCGGCGAGCGTTTCGGACAGTGGGCGGATGATCGGGATTCCCCCTCCCACCGCAGCCTCGAAGAGCAGCGGGACACCTTTGCGCTCGGCAGCTGCGATCAGCTCCGGCCCCCGGGCGGCGATCAGTTCCTTGTTCGCCGTGATCACCGGCTTGCCGGCCTCCAGCGCGGCGAGGATGAGATCTCCGGCCGGCTCGAGGCCCCCCATCACCTCGACGACGATGTCGACGCTGGGATCGTCCACCACCTCGGTCGGCTCCGTGGTCAGCATTCCCTCGGTGACATCGAACTCCCGCGGCCGGGAGAGATCGCGAACGCCCACCTTGCGGACATCGAAGGTGAGACCGGTCTTCGAGGCGATGGCCTCGGACTCACCCACGAGCCTCCTGACCAACGTACCCCCCACGGTCCCTGCGCCGAGCAGGCCGATTCCAATGGTGCGTTCCATGGTGGGCGAAGATAGCCATCGTTCGCTCCGACCCGGTACCGGAGCGCGTCCGGGCGGCGACACCCCGAGTTCTTCGCTTCAGTCGCCGCGCCATCACGCCGATGTGTCGGTATGCCAGGAACATGGGGTCGCGTTCGCACCGGCACGCTCGCGCTCGCCGTCGCCGTCGTGATGGTCGTCACGGCGAGTCCGGTAGCCGCCGAAGAGGTTCCTCCGCCGCCCGCGGAGCCCACGCCCGCGGAGCCCACGCCCGTGGTGGTGCCTCCCCCCAGCGAGGAGCCGCCGCCCGCCGGGGATACGGTGCTCCCCGATCCACCGCCGCCCAATGATCCCGAGCCGGCCGAGAAGCCGAAACCACCGAAGTCGAAGATCAAGTTCAAGCCGGTCAAGCGATACAACGTGCTGAAGAAGCTCGTGTTCCCGGTCGTCGGGCCCGCTCGCTACCACGCCGGGTTCGGGGACTGTCGCGACAACTGCACACGTGAGCACCACGGCATCGACATCTTCACCTACGGATGGAAAGGCCAACCGATCGTCGCTGCGCACGACGGCGTGGTGACGAAGGTGACCTACGACGAGGGCAACCCCGGCTGTTCCGTCCGGATTCGCGGGAGAGATCGGTGGGAGACCCGGTACTACCACCTCAACAACGACTTCCCCGGCACGGACGAGATCGGGGCTCCGTGCCCGGTCCCGGGCATCGAGGTCGGGACCAAGGTCGTTGCGGGCCAGATCATCGGCTACATGGGCGACAGCGGCAACGCCGAGACGACGCCTCCCCACCTGCACTTCGAACTGCGGAACCGCAGCGGCTACCCGATCGATCCGTATCGGTCGCTCCGCAAGGCGAGCAAGGTCGACTTCGAATGGCTGCCGGCCGACACGCAAGCGGCAACGGTCGCCATCTCGGAGAGCACGTATCCGAAAGGGGCAGGCCACGTCATCGTCCTCTCGTCGGAAGCGTTCGCTGAGATGACGTCGGACGAGACCGGGGCCCTCGTCCTCCAAGCGCCGGTCATCGCGGTCGATCCGACCGACCCAGCCGATGCTCTCGCCGAGATCCGCCGGCTGGAGCCGACCACGATCGTGGTGCATGGTGACGGCGAGACCCATGCCATCGAGCAGATGGTGCGTCCCATGGCGCCCATCGTCGACACGGCGAGCCTGCCCGAAGCGTCCGTGGAGCCCGAGGTGATCGAGCCCGACGCGATCGAGCCCGAGCCGTACGTGCACAACCCGACGGACCGATTCGTGACCGTGCTGAGCGGCGTGGTCGATCGCATCTACCGGTCCAAGCGTCCCTTCTACGAGTCGTTCCACTACGACCACAACGTGGTGGTGCTCACGACCGAGCGATGGGCACCGCGAGGCGTGGGCGTCCGAGTCTCCAGCAGACTGAGCCGCTACGCCGACCGATCACTCTTCTGGTGGCTGACGGCCGACGGCTGGGTCGGCACCGAGGTGATGGACGATCCACCGTATCCCGGGATCGCGTACGTCACCGAGCGGCGGGTGGACGCCGCAACCGTCGGATTCCTGGGCAGCCTGGCAGAACTCCCACCGCATCCGATGTGGCGCTGAATCTCGTGGGCCTCGCAATTTTGCGATAACTCGCGCACACGCACGGCCATCGAGGGCCTAGGCTCCGCGTATGACGCGTCGTGGCGCCTCACGCATTCTCGCGCTCGCTCTTGCGAGCCTTCTGTTCGCGTCCTTTGGCATGGGCACGGCGTTCGCAGAGGATCCCCCTCCCGATCCTCCACCCGCCGAAGAGGAGCCGCCAGCTGAGGAGCCGCCAGCCGAGGAACCACCCGCCGACGAGCCGCCAGCCGAGGAACCACCGGCCGACGAGCCGCCCGCCGACGAGCCGCCCGCCGAGGAACCACCCGCCGACGAGCCGCCAGCCGAGGAACCACCGGCCGACGAGCCGCCCGCCGAGGAGCCGCCCGCCGAGGAGCCGCCCGCCGAGGAACCACCGGCCGACGCCGGCGATCCGGACGCCGAGGCGCAAGACTCCGAGGAGGAGGTCGAATTCGACCCAACCGACCCGGAGCAGGTGTTCCGGGAGATCGTCTTCCCTGTCGTGGGTGCCACGGCGTTCTCGCCCGGTTTCGGCGACTGCAGGGATGGCTGCACCCGACTTCACAACGGCGTCGACATCCTCACGTTCGGCTGGAAGGGCGTGCCGGTCGTCGCAAGCCACGACGGGCGAGTGATCCGGACCCGCACCGAGGGCCGCCTGTCGGGGTGCTCGGTGACGGTGGAGGCCGAGGACGGTTGGACGAGCCACTACATCCACCTCAACAACGACCTGCCGGGAACCGACATCGAGGGGCATCTGTGCTTCGCCCCGGGGATCGAGGTCGGCGCCGAGGTCACTGCCGGTACGTTGCTCGGCTGGGTGGGCGACTCCGGCAATGCGGAGGAAACGACACCCCATCTCCACTTCGAGATTCGCAACCCTGACGGCATCCCCGTCGATTCGTGGTACTCGCTGGTGGATGCTCGCCATGTGAACTATCAATTGCTCGACACGGCCGGGGTGGCCTCGCTCGCCGCGTCACTCTTCGACGAAGAGGAAGCCACAACCGCCTTCGTGGCCGCTCTCGACGACATGCAGGCCGTGGCGGAGTCCATGGTGGACGTCCTCGAGGCACCGCTGATCACATTCGATCCGGATGAGCCTCAGCCGACACTCGATGCTCTGCGTGCCCTCGAACCCGAACGGGTCGTCGTGTTCGCGTCCGATCCGGATTCCGTCGACCTTGGACCGCTCGTCGAGTTCTCCGAAACGCTGGCCGTGGTCGAGTTCTCCGACGCCAAGCCGGACGAAACCACCGAGGATGACGAAACCTCCGAGGATCCTGTGTCCTCCGGGCCGCTGCCCGTCGAAGCTGATCCTGCGCCTGAGCCGCCTCCGACGACCGAGGAGGAAGGAGACGCAGGAGACGACGGTGAGCCCTCGCCGGTGCACGAGGCGGTCGCCGCCTCGACGGTCATCATGATCGCCGGCGTCGACCGCACCGTGCTCGAAGAGGCTCCGGATCATCCGCAGCTGGTCGCCACACTGACGTCGACCACGCCGCCGACCTCCATCGGTGATTCGATCGATGGGAAGCCGAGGGACGAGGCGAACCGAAACGCCTTCTGGTGGCCGTCGGCGAGTGGTTGGTTGCTCACCGAGGAGCTCCCTGAGTCGTCACCGACCACCATCGCCTATGTGGCTGATCCGTCGGACGCCGCAACGATCTCGTTCCTCGCCAGCCAATCGGTCGCACCCCCGATGCCGCTCTGGCACCATCAGCCGACGTCGCGCACGGTCAAGTCGCTGTAGGTCTCTCGCTCGATCACGAGCCGTGCAGAGCCGTCGCGGACGAACACGACTGCGGGTCGGAGCACCTTGTTGTAGTTCGACCCCATCGAATGCCCGTAGGCGCCGGTCACCGGTGTCACCACGATGTCATCGATGGCGAGATCATCTTGGATGGCGGCATCGCGCACGATCACGTCCCCGGACTCGCAGTGCTTGCCGACGATTCGCACGAGGGACGATCGCTCGCGGTCGACCGAACGCGCCAGCGTCGCCTCGTACCCGCTCCCGTACAGGACCGGCCGCGGGTTGTCCGACATGCCGCCGTCGACCGAGACATATGTGCGGACCTCGGGGATCTGCTTGATCGTGCCCACCGTGTATGCGGTGATGCCCGCCGCAGCCACGATCGAGCGACCCGGCTCGGCAGTGATACGAGCTGTGATGCCGGCGTCGGCTGCGACTCGCCGGGCAACGGCTCCCCACTCGGAGATCGACGAGGCCTGTTCTCCCTCCACGTAGGCGACGCCGAGACCGCCACCGATGGAGAACTCCTCTGCACCCGAGCTCTTCACGAAGGGAGCAAGCGCCCGGATGGCCCGGTCGAAGCTGTCGATCTCGAAGACCTGGCTCCCGACATGGGCATGAACACCGCGGTAGCGCATGGCAGGCGACGAGACGGCTCGTTCAATGGCACGTTCGGCGATGCCATCGACGATCGGGAAGCCGAACTTCGAGTCCTCGACGCCGGTTCGCAGGTACTCGTGGGTATGCGCCTCGATGCCGGGGTTGAGGCGGATGAGCACGTCCACCGCAGCGTCTCTCGGCGCCGAGAACGCTTCGATCCGGTCCATCTCGTCGAAGGAATCGACCACGATGGTCCCGATGCCCGCCTCGACGGCCGTTTCGATCTCGGCCGTGGATTTGTTGTTGCCGTGGAGCACGAGGTGTTCCGCCGGGACGCCCGCTTCGAGCGCAACGTACATCTCGCCGCCGGTCGCCACGTCGATCGCCATGCCCGCCTGGTGGGCGATCCGTGCCATGGCCTTGCACAGGAACGCCTTCGACGCGTAGGCCACCCCGCCGGGGAAGGCCTCCACAGCCTCCTTGCAGCGGTCGACGAGCTGTTGCTCGTCGTAGATGAACAGGGGTGTGCCGAAGCGCTCGGCGAGCTCGATGACATCGACGCCGCCGATCTGCAGTCGACCCGCTTCGATGGTCGCCGAGTCCGGGAACAGGGACCGATCGATCGGAGGGAAGGTCACATGCGCTCCGGGACCTGGATTCCGAGGAGGTCGAGGAGGAGGACCAGCGAGCGAAGGGTGGTGTCGACCACGGTGAGCCACGACGCCTGGCGCTGTGCATCTTCCTCACTCAGGATGTGGCAGGACTCGTAGAACCGACTGAAGTCCGTGGCGATGTCGTAGGCGAACTCGGCGATGACGTTGGGGGCACGCAGGTCAGCGGCCCTGGCGAGCACATCCGGCAGCCGGATGAGCCGGAGCATCAGGGCCCGTTCTTGTGGGACGCTGGGAGCCAGCACCGGGCCGCCGGTCAAGCCGAGGTCCGCAGCACGGCGCAGGATCGACTTGATGCGAACAGCCGAGTACTGGAGGTACGGGCCGGTCTTCCCCTCGAAGCTCGAGAACCGATCGAGGTCGAAGACGTAGTTCGACGTTCGATGGTTGGACAGATCGCCGAACTTGAGTGCCGCGAGGCCGACTTGCCGTGCGATCTGATCTTGCTCAGCCTGCGGGTACTGCTCAGCGATGTGAGCTTCGGAGAGTCGCTGGGCCGCTGCGTCCGTGACGAGGTCGATGAGGTCACCGAGCCGGAGCACCCCACCTTCCCGAGTCTTGAACGGCTTCCCATGTTTGTCGTTGACGGTGCCGAAGCCGACGTGCTCGAGGACGACGTCGTCGGGAGCAACACCGGCCTTTCGGGCAGCCCGGAAGACCTGCTCGAAGTGGAGTCCCTGCCGAACGTCTACGACGTACAGCATGAGGTCGGCGCTCATGTCATCGACGCGCATGTCCACGGTGGCCAGGTCGGTGGTCGAGTACAGGTACGAGCCGTCCGATCGCGTGAGGAGGAGCGGAGGCAGCTCCTTCTTGTCGTCGGGCTGAGCGACGTCCACGATGATGGCACCATCCGACTCACGGGCAACGCCGGAGCCGAGCAGCGATGACACCAGCGGCTCCAACCGATCATTGACCGTCGATTCGCCGTACCAGACGTCGAACTCCACGTCGAGGTCGCCGAAGTCCTTCCGCTGTTCGCTCACCGACACGTCATGGAAGTGCTGCCAGAGGGCGAGATACCCAGGCCTGCCGTTCTGGAGATCGAACGTCGCCTGGCGCGCCCGCTCGGCGACGGCGGCATCGGCAGCCGCCCGCGCCGTGATCGCCGGGTACATCTCGGAGAGGTCGTCGAGGGTCACGGGGGACTCCTCGGGGTAGGGACCATCGGCCGCCTCGTCGTAGTCGGCATCGAAGTACGGGAGATCGGGCTGCCGATCCTGGAGCTCAACGATGAGCTGACCGATGGGCATGCCCCAATCGCCGAGGTGGATATCGCCGATCGTGCGGTGTCCGAGGAAGCGAAACAGGCGCTTGAGCGACTCGCCGATGACGGCGGCCCGCAGGTGCCCGACGTGAAGCGATTTGGACATGTTCGGCCCGCCGTAGTCGACCACCACGGTTGCTGGCGGTTGTGCGAGCGGCACGCCAAGTCGATCGTCATCGGCCATTCCCTGAACGGCTGACGACAGCGCTTGGCCCGTGACCGACAGGTTGATGAACCCTGGTCCGGCGATCGACCGGTCGGCGATGAGGCTCGGGTCATCGACGCGATCGACGACGGACTGGGCGAGATCTCTCGGGTTCCGATCGACCGCCTTGGCAGCGGCAAGGGCCCCGTTGCACTGGAAGTCGGCCAGTTCGGGTCGTTGCGACACCACGACCTCGCCGTAGGACGCAGGCACGCCCTCTGCGGCGAAGGCGTCTGCGAACAGAGCGCTGAGCGTGGATCGAAGCGTCACGGGACTCCTAGAGCACAGGATCGGGAGCGGAGGTTGCACAGTACAATCGGCGTGCGCCCCAGTAGCTCAGGGGATAGAGCGCCGGCCTCCGGAGCCGGGTGCGCAGGTTCGATTCCTGCCTGGGGCACACCTGACGATCAGACACGTCAAGTCTGCTCGAGGCGCTCGCGCACCAGCCGATTGACCAGGGCACCATCGAGCTCTTCTCCCGACTTCATGACGGCGCCGATCACTCTGCCCGGCGGCGTCGACTCGTCTGCACCTAGCTCGGCGATCGCCTCGTCCACGAGCGCAGCGGTGGCGCGTTCATCGAGGGTTCGCGGGAGGTACTGCTCGAGATAGTCGATCTCGAAGGCGAGCTTCGCCGCCTGCTCGGCTCCGCTCTCACCCATGGCTGTGTACTCGTCGTGGGATTTGCGGATCCTCTTGACGTACGTGGCGATCGTCGCCTGGTACAGCCCGTCGTCGACCTCGCCGTCGAATCCCGGTGCGGACTTGGCGGCAGCGACCTCCGACTGCACCGATCGGATGGCGTTCAGCGTCGCCTTGTCCTGTGCCCTCATCGCCGTCTTCTGATCGGCTCGCAGCTGTTCTTCGATGGTCACGATGGCCCCTCGGTACCTGGATTGCGGGGGTGGGATGCTATCCGATTCTCCGGTGCGATGGCCTCCCAGAGATCACCAGGACGCTAGGGAATGCCGAGCGTAGACTCCGAAGGGTTCAGGGATGAAGAATCGTTTGACACTGGGAAACGGTTGTGAAAAACTTCACGTTCGCTTCCCTCAATTAGGACACCCAAGGAGCCCCTTTTCGTGCTGACCGTCACCGACTGGAGAGAGCTGTCAGCGTGCCGAGACTCCGACCCGGACATCTTCTTCCCGGTCGGAACCACCGGTCCCGCTGTCGACATGATCGATCGAGCCACTGCCATCTGCAGCTCGTGCACCGTGCAGGAGGAGTGCCTCCTCTACGCCCTCGAGACCAACCAGGAGGCCGGCGTGTGGGGCGGCCTGCCCGAGGACGATCGCCGTCGCTATCGCAAGCGGTGGCTGGCCGAACGCAGGCGCCGGCGCCAAGCGAGCTGACCCTGCGGCGCTGAAAGAAATGAGAGCGCTCACCGTGAGCGAGCGCTGAACGTGAGAAGACCCGGGATGCTCCCGGGTCTTTCCCATTGATGAGGCGTTCCACGGGCGATCCGGGGGACTCGCCTGCAGTCGGCTGTCAGCTGGCGCCGAAACCGATTCCGCGCTGTTCGGGCTGCTCCAACTCGATGAAGGCGATCGAGTCGACGGCGACGCCGAATCGGTGACCCTTCGCATCGGTGATCCAGAGCAGCGGCTCATCGCCGGCGACAGCCTTTTCGAAGGCTGTGCTGACGGCCTCGGGATCTTCGACGTCGATTTCGAGCTCTCGTGCGGCCTCGATTCCGAGCCTGACCTTGAACGTTTCACTCATGGTGTTCCCTCCACGCAGCCATCGTACTGTCAGCTGATCACGAGCTCGGGGTGAGATCGCAGCCTCGGCCCGCGAGATGACAGTTGTTCGGCGAGCGCATCGAACGCTCGCGCCGCCTCACCGTCCGGATCGGTCACGACGACGGGCTTGCCGACGTCGGCTCCCTCTCGCATGGCCGTCACGAGCGGAACTTGCCCCAGCAGCTCGACATCGAGCTGCTCTGCCAGTTCGGCGCCTCCACCGGCTCCGAAGATCTCGTAGCGCTTGCCGTCGTCACCCGTGAACCACGACATGTTCTCGACGACGCCGATGATCTCCTGGTTGACCTTGCGGGCCATGAGACCCGCCCTGACCGCAACGCGTTGCGCCGTGGGCTGCGGAGTCGTGACGATCAGGATCTCCGATCGGGGCAAGTACTGGCTGATGGAGATGGCGACGTCACCCGTGCCGGGCGGCATGTCCATCAGCAGGTAGTCGAGATCTCCCCAATGGACGTCGACGAGGAATTGCTCGAGGGCCTTGTGGAGCATGGGGCCGCGCCACACCACCGCTTGGTCCGGCTGGACGAAGAAGTCCATCGAGATCACCGAGACTCCATGGGCCTCCGGCGGAAGGAGCATGTCGTCGAGCACGGTCGGAGGTCGCTCGATCCCCATCATCTTGGGGATGGAGAAACCCCACACGTCCGCATCGATGATCCCGACTCGGCTCCCCGCCTTGGCGAGCGCGATGGCGAGATTCGCCGTGACCGAGGACTTGCCGACACCGCCCTTTCCCGATGCAACGCCGATCACCCTCGTCGTGGACCCAGGTTGCGCAATGGCGATCTCCCGAGTTGCGCCGGCAGGCCCTCGCAGTTCAGCGGTGAGGGCGGCACGCTCTTCATCGGACATCGAGGTGAAAGAGACCGAAACGGATCTCACCCCCTCAACCGCCGATGCTGCGGCGGTCACATCCGCATCGAGCTGGTCCTTGAGCGGGCACCCGGGAATCGTGAGAGCGACGAGCACGGAAACGGCCCCGTCATCCACCGAGAGCTCTCGCACCATGCCGAGCTCTCCCAGCGACCGATGGATCTCGGGATCCTCGACCGCTTCGATCGCTGTCCGGACCGCATCAACATCTACCACGTCTCACTCCATCGGGTCGGGGCGGTGAGGCTAACGAGCGCCGTCGGAGAACACGCCGGTGCTCGAGCCACCTGGTGCCGAGCCCGATCGGTGCCGAACCCGATTGGTGCCAGGCGCGCTGGATCGGTGGGCTGGACGTATCATCACGGTTGCGAGACTCTGAGAGCGGACATGACGAGCGAGACCTTCGACGAGCAGATCGAGAGCCTCACTGGCGCGCTGGGCGATGCGACGCGACGAGGGATCTACGTGATGATCAAGGAGGCCCACGATCCCGTCACGGCGGCTCAGATCGCACAGGCGTTCGACATCCATCCGAACGTCGCGCGTCATCACCTCGACCGTCTCGCCGAGAGCCACTACATCCGTGTCACCGACCGCAAGCCGTCCCACCCGACGGCAGGGAGACCTGCGAAGCGCTACGAGGTCACGGAGAAGGCAGTCTCGGTTCAGTATTCGTCCCGCAAGTACGACCGCCTCGCCGAGCTGCTCACGAACGTCATCGAGCGGCTCGATGACGGCACCGCCCTCGATGTCGCCGAGCAGGTCGGTCACGACTACGGACGGCTTCTCGGAACCGAGATCGGCATCCCCGAGGACGAGGGGTATGAGGTCGCCGCTCTTGCGGTCGCTCACGCAATGATGGGCCGAGGTCTCGGAGCCTCGACGATCCCAGGCGAGAACCGCATCGTCGCCCAGTTCTGCCCGTTGGCGGGCGAAGACGAGCCTTCGCCCATCGTGGCGCGCATCGACCACGGCATCGTGCAGGGCCTCCTCGAGAGTGCGGCGGAGCGGCCGGTCGACATCGAGGTCCAGCACCCGGCGCCCTAGGACGGACGAGCTGCTTCGGTGAGGAGTTGCCTTGCGTCCGAGCGCGACCGGATACGGCGCACCTCGAGGTGTTCCCATGCGTGGGCGTCGAGGAGATCTTCGTAGCGTCGGCGATTGGCCGAGAACGTCGTCCACGCCCAGAGAATGATGTTCTCCTCAGGCACCGTGCTGAGCAGGTTCTGCCATCGCTCCCGGTTGCCGTTCCACAGTTCACGTCGGGAGAGCACCCGATTGAGTGACCGGGGAACGATCTGGGCCATCACCACGAGCTTGGGCGGGTCCATCCACACGATCGTGTCTGCGTTGGGCCACACGAGGTCGGCGGTGCCTTGGGAGGTGTAGTTGCCATCGATGACCCAACACTCGTTGTCCGCCATGAACCTCGCGATCCGCTTGCGGAACTGGTCGTTCGGAATCGGCTCCCAATCCGGTTGGTGGTAGACGCTGTCGAGCTCCATCTGAGGGCAGCGGAGTCGGGCGGCGAGGGCGCGGGCCATCGTGGTCTTGCCCGAACCCGACGTCCCGATGACACTGATGCGACGCATCGGGAAACGGTATACAGCTCGATGACGGGCACGGCGACGATTCCGGAGCGGGAATGAAGAACCAGCAAGACCATCACGCAGTCTCCAGGCTCGAGCGACCGCAGGTCGTGGTCATCGGCGCAGGGTTCGGTGGCCTCGAGGCGGCGAAACGGCTCAGTGAACTGCGGGTCGCCGTCACGATCATCGATCGGCGGAACTACCACCTCTTTCAGCCGCTGCTGTATCAGGTTGCCACCGGAGGTCTGAATCCCGGAGACATCGCCGAACCGGTTCGATCGATCCTTCGTGATCGGGACGTCGAGGTGGTGCTCGGCGACGTCGTTGCCATCGACAACGATGAGGATCATGTGCAGCTCGCCGATGGGCGGGTCTACCCCTTCGACTACCTCGTCGTCGCGACCGGGATGCAGACCAGCTACTTCGGTCATCCCGAATGGGCTGTCAGCGCACCCGGCCTCAAGTCGATCGAAGACGCAACGGAGATTCGCCGTCGTGTCCTGTCCGCCTTCGAGCTCGCCGATCGGACAGACGACGATGCGGAACGCCGAAGATCTCTCACCTTCGTGGTCGTCGGTGCCGGCGCTACGGGCGTGGAGATGGCAGGAGCGATCGCCGAGGTCGCCAAGCACGGCATGGCTCGGAGTTTCCGGTCGTTCGACGCGAGCCAGGCGCGGATCTTCCTGCTCGACGCAGGATCCCGGGTCCTTCCGTCCTTTCACCCTTCGCTCTCCCGAACGGCGCTTCGCCAGTTGAACGGGCTCGGTGTGACCACTGTGCTCGGTGCGGCGGTGACCGGAGTCGACGAGCAGGGAGTCGACATGGAGCGGAGTGGCGAGGCCGATCGGATCGAGGCGAACACGGTCGTGTGGGCTGCGGGAGTGAGCGGATCACCGATCGGCCGCCTGGTCAGCGACGACCTCGATCGCCAGGGGCGGGTCATCGTCGACCAGCACCTCGCGGTTCCTGGGCGACCGAACGTCTTCGTGATCGGCGACCTCGCCCGGTTCGACCAGGATGGCGCTGCCATCCCGGCGGTCGCTCCGGCAGCCATCCAAGGCGCACAGCATGTCGCCAGCACCGTCTCAGCCGATCTGGATGGGCGGACAAGGCCGCGGTTCCACTACGTGGACAAGGGATCGATGGCCACTGTCGGCCACTCCGCCGCCGTCATGGAGATCGGCAGGCTCCGCGCAGGCGGTTTCGTGGCGTGGGTCGCCTGGTGGGCGCTCCACATCGCCCTCATCGTCGAGTTCCGCTCACGCATGCTCGTCATGTTCGGCTGGGGATGGAGTTGGCTGACCAGACGCCGCGGTGTCGGCATCATCACGAGGCCTTGGTCGCCCGACGTCGAGTGACGACGAACACGGTTGCCCCTGACGCCACGTCGAAGTGGGAGGGATTCGCCTCAGTCCGTTGCGGCCATCTGACGCAGCACCATGTGCAGGATGCCCCCGTGACGCAAGTAGTCGACCTCGATCGGCGTGTCACACCTCGCAACGGCGTCGAACCCGACGACGCTGCCGTCCGCCTTGGTGGCTCGCACGTGGACCGGCTGACGAGGCGACAGCGTGTCGTCGACGTCGATGTCGAAGACCTCGGTCCCGTCGAGGCCCAGCGAGTCGGCATTCTGTCCCGCGGGGAACGTGAGCGGGAGCACGCCCATCATGACCAGGTTCGACCGGTGGATCCGCTCGAAGCTCTCCGCAATCACGGCGTTGACCCCGAGTAGGAAGGTCCCCTTCGCGGCCCAGTCACGGGAGGATCCCATTCCGTAGTCGATTCCTGCGAGCACGACGAGGGGGACACCGGCCTTGCGATATGCGAGGCTCGCCTCGTAGACCGTCTTGACTTCCCCGTCGAGGAAGTCCGTCGTCCAGCCGCCCTCGGTGCCCGGCGCGAGCTCATTGCGGACCCGGACGTTGGCGAAGGTGCCGCGCGTCATCACGCGATCGTTGCCCCGGCGTGAGCCGTAGGAGTTGAAGAGTCGCTGCGGCACCCCGGCGTCGATGAGGAACCGACCAGCCGGCGTGTCGGGACCGATCGAACCGGCAGGGCTGATGTGATCCGTGGTCACCGAATCCCCGAGCTTCAGCAGAGCCCGGGCACCGGAGATTGGCTCGATGGGCGCGGGCTGGGGCCCGAGGTCCAGGAAGAACGGGGGCTCCTGCACGTACGTCGACTCCGAGTCCCACGCAAACAGCGATCCACCCGACGTGTCGATGCCCTGCCATCTCGGCGAACCGTCGAACACGGCTGCGTACTCGCGCGTGAACTGCTCCGTCGTCACCGCCGAGTCGACGATCGCCAGGATCTCAGCCTGGGTGGGCCACAGGTCTTCGAGGAACACCGGCTCACCGGCGGCATCGTGCCCGATCGGCTCGGCCGTGAGGTCGATGTCGACCGTCCCGGCGAGTGCATACGCCACGACCAGGGGCGGGCTCGCGAGGTAGTTGGCTCGCACGTCGGGGCTGATCCGACCTTCGAAGTTGCGGTTTCCCGACAGGACGGACGTGACGACCAGGTCGTGGTCTCGCACACCCTCTGCGATGGGTTCGGGCAGCGGGCCGGAGTTGCCGATGCACGTGGTGCAGCCGTATCCGACGGTGAAGAAACCCACCGACTCGAGGTCCTCGAGCAACCCGGACTTCATGAGGTAGTCGGTGACGACCTTGGAGCCGGGAGCAAGCGATGTCTTGACCCAGGGCTTGCGGTTCAGGCCCCGCTCCCTGGCCTTTCGAGCGACGAGGCCTGCAGCGACCATGACCTCGGGATTGGAGGTGTTCGTGCAGCTCGTGATCGCAGCGATGACCACATCACCGTCTGCGACGTCGAACGTATCGCCTTCGAACTCGACGCCCTGAGCGGGGGTGCTGCCGCCACCATCCGGCCTCAATTGGCCATCCAGGTCTGTCTGCCATTGCTGCTTCATGTGAGACAGCTCGATGCGGTCTTGCGGACGCTTCGGGCCTGCAAGCGACGGCACCACCGTGGACATGTCCAGCTCGAGATCGGCGCTGTAGGTGATGCGGCGGTCGTCGTCACGCCACATCCCCTGGAGGCGGTAGTACTGCTCGACCGTCGCGATGAGCTCCTCCGAGCGGCCGGACAGCCGGAGATACTCGGTGGTCATCTCGTCGACCGGGAAGAACCCGACCGTTGCGCCGTATTCGGGTGCCATGTTCGCAATGGTCGCTCGGTTGGCGACCGGCATCGTCGCCAGGCCCGGGCCGTGGAACTCGACGAACTTCCCCACGACACCGTGCTCGCGAAGCATCTCCGTGACGCGAAGCACGAGGTCGGTCGCCGTCGAGCCCTCCGGCAGCTCGCCGGTGAGACGGAAGCCGACCACCTCGGGGAGCAGCATGTAGATCGGCTGACCCACCATCACCGCCTCTGCTTCGATGCCTCCCACACCCCAACCGACGACCCCGAGCCCGTTGATCATGGTGGTGTGGCTATCGGTCCCGACGAGGGAGTCGGGGTAGAGGGCACCGTTCTCGTCCCAGACGACCTTGGCGAGGTACTCCAGGTTGACCTGGTGGACGATGCCCGTTGCCGGAGGGACGACGCTGAAGTTGTCGAATGCCGTCTGTCCCCACTTCAGGAACTCGTAGCGTTCCTGGTTCCGCTCGAACTCGTAGTCGGAGTTGATGCTCAGGGCATCCGGCGAGTTGAACGCGTCGACCTGGACCGAGTGATCGACGACGAGATCTGCCTGCACTTGCGGGTTGACCTTCTGGGCCGCCGCCTCGTCGCCGGTCATCCGGACCATCGCAGCTCGCATGGCCGCAAGGTCGACGATCGCGGGCACGCCAGTGAAGTCCTGGAGAACCACCCGGGCCGGCTTGAAGGCGACCTCGTCCGTGCCCACCTTCGTGGCGTCGTATTGGGCTACCGCTGCGACATCATCGTCACGGACCACCCTGCCGTCGTGGTTGCGGAGCGCAGATTCCAGGAGCACCTTGATCGAGTACGGGAGGGCATCGATGTCTCCCATGTCCCTCAGTGCGTCGATGCGGTGGACGACGCGCTCTCCGAGCGGTGTCGTGATGACCTGGCGGGCTGCATAGGGATCGTGGGCCACCGTGGGTGCTCCTCCTCCGGGGACGTCTGACACTTCCAGCTTCCAAGGTTAGGACCCGCCCAGACCCGATTCCGCTCGCCAAGTCCACACCGACTTGCCATCAGAGCAACAATCCCGGATCTTGTTGTCAGTCCTGAGTTCTCAGTTGTCAGTTCTCAGTCCTGAGTCCCGAGTTCTCGGTTCTCAGTTCGGACATCTGGTGACTGAAGACTGAAAACTGAAGACTGAAAACTGGAGACTGGTGACTGAAGACTGAAGACTGACAACTCGAGACTCGAGACTCGAGACTCGAGACTCAAAGCTCAGAAGCTCCTCGGCTCCTCAGCTCCTCGGCTCTCAATCACCCCAATACCGTTGCTCGCGGAAGGGATCGCCGTACATGTGGTAGCCGTTGCGCTCCCAGAACCCGGGGCTGTCTTCCGACAGGAAGGTCACCCCGCGCACCCACTTCACCGACTTCCAGAAGTAGAGATGCGGGACGAGAAGCCGAAGGGGGTAGCCGTGGTCCGGCTCGAGCGGCTCCCCCTGATAGGTGTGAGCGAACATCGACGTCGGCGCGAGGAAGTCCTCCAGCGGGAGGTTGGCCGTGTAGCCGTGATAGGCGGACACCAACACGTGGGTCGCCTCAGGTCTCACGCTTACTGCCTCGGCAAACGTCCGGGTCGGGATTCCTTCCCACACTGTGTCGAACTTCGTCCACTTGGTGACACAGTGAATGTCCGTGATCGTCTCGGTGGTTGGCATCGAGATGACCGACTCCCAGTCCCACGTGCGTTCCTCCGACACGAGGCCGTCGAAGGCCAGGTCCCAGCTGTCGAGGTCGACGGCGGGCACGCTGCCGGCATGGAGCACGGGGAACCGCTCCGTGTGGTACTGGCCAGGTGGGAGTCGGTCGGGATCGATGCCGAGGTCGGCGAGCTTTGCCCGATTGCGTTCGAAGAAGGACGACATGGGTCGCGAGGCTAGACGCCAGCGGCCGCACCGTTATCCGGTCCCCCGCTCTACCGTCTTCCCCATGATCCGCCAGACTCGATCCCTGGTGTTCGCCGTCCTCGCACTGGCCATGTTCGCCGCCGCGTGTTCATCGGCCTCCGATGAATCCTCGCCTCCTGGCGGAGAAGCCAGCGGCTCGGAGGCCGAGCCCGCCGAGATCGCACCGATCTTCTCGGTGACGACCCAGGACGGCACCGAGTTCTCCCTGAGTGAGCACCTCGCAAACGACGGGCGGCCGGTCTTCTTGAACCTGTGGGCCTCGTGGTGCTTCCCATGCCGCGAGGAGATGCCGGCCATCGATCGCGCAGCCACACAGAACCCCGAGGTCGAGTTCATCGGCGTCGCCGTGCAGGACAGCATCACCGATGCGGAGTCCTTTGCGAACGAGATCGGCGTGACCTACCTCCTCGCCTTCGACGCCGACGGCGCCGTCGAGAACGCATATTCACCACTCGGCCTGCCCGCCTCGTACATCATCTCCGGTGAGGGCGTCATCGTGGAACGGATCTTCGGCAAGGTCACCGAAGAGGACCTCGCCGAGAAGTTCGCCGAGCACTTCGGCTGACAGCCGGAGGGCCGGGAGGCACTGGTAGCGTCCCCGGACTGCACGCACGTCCCGGAGCGCCCGTGTCCGACACCACCACGTCCGCAAGTTGGAACGATGGCGCCAGAGCCGTCGCTCCCATCCTGTTGAGCGTTGCACCCTTCGGCCTCATCTTCGGTGTCACGGCTGCGGCATCCGACGTCCCGCAACTCGCTGCCTGGGCCTCGTCGTTCATCGTCTTCGCCGGGGCCAGCCAGATTGCGATCGTCGAGATCCTCGACAACGGCGGGGCCGCGGTGATCGCCTTCCTGACGGCCGTGGTGATCAATGCGAGGTTGCTCATGTACTCGGCCGACATGGGCCGATACAGCGTGAGGGCTCCATGGCGGACAAAGGTGGCTGCTGCATACCTCCTCACCGATCAGGCGTACCTCGTCACCGCGAATCGCTTCCCTGATCCCAGGGCGTCCGTCGATGTCCTGCCGTACTACTTCGGGGCTGGTCTGTCGCTGTGGATCACGTGGCAGATCTCCACGACGACCGGCATGGTGCTCGGCTCGGCCGTCCCGGAATCGTGGTCGCTCGAGTT
>JASJCF010000009.1 GCA_030066265.1 Acidimicrobiia bacterium
GTAGTACGTAGTACGTAATACGTAGTACGTAGTACGTACGCCGGCTGAAGCCGGCAGCAAGTGAGCGGCGTCGTCGCTTGAAGACGGCACTCTGAAGCGAACCCCAATGCCCTCTCTGTCCCTGGCGGGACATCTCCCCCACAGGGGGAGAATCTCATGCGGCTCGGGAACTCGGGACTCGAGACTCGGGACTCGAGACTCAGTACTCGGGACTCGAGACTCAGTACTCGGGACTCGAGACTCGGGACTCGAGACTCAGTACTCATAGAACCCGCGACCCGTCTTCCGTCCGAGCAGGCCCGCCTCCACCATCCGGCGCAGGAGCGGCGGTGCGGCGTACTTGGGATCCTGGTATTCCTCCATGAAGGACTCCGACACTGCGAGCATCGTGTCGTTTCCCACCAGATCCGCAAGGGTGAGGGGGCCCATCGGGTAGCCCGCGCCGTTGACCATCGCGGCATCGATGTCCTCTTTGGTGGCAAACCCCTCCTCGTACATGCGAATGGCTTCGAAGATGTACGGGCACAACAGCTTGTTCACGATGAACCCGGCTCGGTCCTTGGCCCGGACCACGACCTTGCCGAGCTGAGCCTCGGCGAAGGTCGCCGCTCGCTCCACCACCTCGCCATCCGATACCACCGTGGAGACCACCTCGACGAGCGGCATGACCTGCGCCGGATTGAAGAAGTGCATGCCGACCACGGAACCGGGGCGACCCGTCGCCCCGGCGATCTGGGTGATCGGGATCGATGACGTGTTCGAGGCGAGAATTGCGCCGTCTGCCTCGACGATCTCATCGAGGCGCCCGAACAGCTCGTGCTTGACACTCAGGTTCTCGACCACAGCCTCGATCACGAGCTGTCGATCGGCGAGATCATCGATGCTGACGGCGAACGACACGTTGTCGAGTGCCGCTTCGAACCCTGCCTGATCGAGCTTGCCCTTGTCGACCGCTTTCAACATCGAGGCCTCGATCTGGGCTCTCGAACGGTCGATGAGCTCGTCGGACACCTCGACGACCACCGTGTCGATCCCCGCCTTGGCACACACTTCGGCGATGCCGCCACCCATCTGGCCCCCACCGACAACTCCGACCCGTTCGATCGCCATCGCTCCCGCCTTTCGCTCGGCACCTCGCATGCTAGGTTCCACCGCCTGCCTGGCCGATTCCGCAGGAGGACGCCGTGGGCGATGAGCGTTACTACGCCGACAACCTGGCCAATTGGAACGATCGCGTCCCCATCCATGCAGGGCCCGACGGGTACGGCATCGATCGGTATGTCACTGACGCCGATCACCTCAGCTCGATCGTGGAGTTCGATCGCCGCTACCTCCCCGATGTCGCCGGCAAGAGCCTGCTCCATCTGCAGTGCCACATCGGAAGCGACACCGTGTCCTGGGGTCGGTTGGGGGCCCATGTCGTCGGGGTGGACTTCTCCGAGCCGGCACTCGTCGTCGCCGATCAGCTCGCACGTGACATGGGCTTGCAGGCGCGTTGGATCCTGTCCGACGTCTACCGATCGCCCGACGTTCTCGACGAGCAGTTCGACATCGTCTACACCGGGGTCGGAGCCATCTGCTGGCTCCCCGACATTCGCAGGTGGGCCGAGGTCGTGGCCGGATTCACCAAGCCCGGCGGAACGTTCCTCATGCGCGAGGGACATCCGTCGATGTGGTCCCTCGACTGGGAGCGCAACGGGGCGAGGCTCCAGATCGAGCTCCCCTACTTCGAGCGTCCCCACCCGGAGTCGTTCGAGGAGGACACCACGTACCTGGGAACCGGGACCATGAGCAACACCACGATCCACTCGTGGAATCACGGCCTGGGAGAGATCATCTCATCACTCCTCGCCGTCGGGTTCCGCCTCGACGTCTTCGAGGAGCACCGATTCCTCGAGTGGTCTGCGTTGCCTCAGATGTATGAGGAAGGCGGCGTCTGGGTCCTTCCCGAGGAACAACGCGATCTGCTACCGCTCATGTACACGATCAAGGCCACCAAGGTCGACGGTCAGTGACCGGGTGGATTCTCGATCGCTCCGAAGGCCATCCGCCTCGCCTCGACGATCTCGTGGCAGATCTGGTCGAGTGAGTCCATGAGCCACAGGTACGCCGGCTTCCCCGGGCGGTAGTCGGCTTCCGCCATTCCCTGGATGCGGCCCTGATCCTGGAGTTGCTTGACCTTGGCGTAGTTGTTGTTGGGCTCGAGCAAGTAGACGCCGAGGGTGCGGCCTCCTGCGGCGTTCAGGATCGAGAACGCCGGCACATCGGAGGGACCGTCGGCGATGTAGATGATGTTCTGCATCGGCACCCGCCGCTGGTCCTCGGACATCCGGGCGTTGATGTCGATGTCGGGATTGACGTTGACGCCCTTGTTGATGGCGAAGAGCGCTCGTGTCTTGGAGGTGTTGTCGATGACATATCCGAGCCGCTTGATCGGAGCAGGCGGCTCCGCCACGGGCAACCGATCGAGGAAGCCCGGTTCTGCGACGTGCTCGATGAACGTGTTCGCCCACACGCCGTCGACCACATCGGCGAAGACACTTCCCTCGATCATCGCCTTGAGCCCGGTCGAGACGATGTGGTGCTCGACCCTGATGCCTTCACCGGCGAACTCAGGGGTCTCGGCGACGTGGTCCTTCACCGCGGTCATGAACTCCGGCATACCTGGGGCCGGCTCGAGCTGAGCGCCGAGAGTCCGGAGCTTCTCGTTGGAGAGATCGCCGAAGACACCCGCCTGGACGTAGGTGAGCAGGTGGCTCAGATACGCGATGTCTCGTTGGATCAACACTCCTTCGCGCGCATAGTGCTCGGGAAGCGCTTCCACCTCGGACCAGAACACATCTGGATCCACGCCGTATTCGGCGAAGATCGGATCCTGCATGTTCGACGGGATCAACGTCTTGTCGAAGTCCCAGACGAATGCGATGACATTCTGGACATGGAGTGGAGGGGGCAAGTCAGTGACCCTTCCTCACGTTCGGGCTACGGTCGCTCGTACCCTGCGAAATGAACCTCGCCGTCGTGCATCCACCACCCCTGGAGCGTGCAGGGAGCCCCGCGGAGCTCCGAGTGAGCTTCGCCGAGCCGGTCGAGGCTGACGAGCACGTTCACCGCCAGGCCTTGTGCGGCGATGCCCCAGGCTGCAGCGTTGAGTTGATGGAGTGAGGACTCGGCGTCGGCGACGATCTCGACCGATGCCGCAGCGGGCGCCATCACGGCCCTCACAGCTCCCACGTCGACGGGAGCATCGATGATCTCGGCGAGCGTCAACGCACGAGACGGCTCCACTCGGGCTCGATGATTCTCCACCACCGCCCCGACCACGAAGTCGACGCTGGTCGTCGATTCCTGTACTGCTACCGCCATCTCCGCCTCCAATGAATGACACGATTGTAATTCACCTCGTGCGGGATAGCGAACGCTATCGGTTGGCCGGACTGATCGAGTAGGCGCCGGAGTCGGCGTCGTAGTCGAGTTCGATGAGGCCGTTGGCGGCTGCGGCCTTCACGAACTGGAGGAAGCCGCTGTACCCGTACTGCTTCTCGGAGAAGTCGTTGTCCACCTTCCGCATCTCGTCCTTCACCCCGGAGAGCGCCACGGGCTTGCCACCGTCGAGCTCGGAGACGGTCTTGGCGAGGAGATCGAACGCCTCTCGTTCGCCACGGCCCGAGGCCGGGAAGCTGACGTTGGGGTCCCCTGGCCTGTCGGAGTCGACCAGCTGCACCTTGCCCCGCTCGGCGAGGTTGCGGAGCAGCTCGCCGAAGGAGCGGAACCCGTAGTCACCCTCGGAGAAGGTCGAATCCCTGCGCAGCAGGGCACGTTTGAGATCGGAGGATGGGACCGATGAGCTTCCGGAACGTTGCTGACCTGCGAGGGACCTGGTGACGAACCGATCGAGCCGATCGAGGTCCGCTGGCGGCTGGGCATCGCCGTCCGTGCTCCGCCGCACCACTCTCGCCTGGGGAAGGTCGACACCGTCGAGGTTCTCGTAGAAGAGGAACTCATCACACGCCGGTGGGAGCAGCTTGGACGTCGAAGCCTTCAAGCCGACGCCGATGACCTGCTTGTTGAGCTCCCTCAGCTTGTTCACCAAGGGGCTGAAGTCCGAGTCGCCGGTGCAGATGACGAACGTCGTGACGTAGTCGCGTTCGAAGGCGAGCTCGACAGCGTCGACGGCCATCTTGATGTCAGCGGCGTTCTTGCGGACAGCACCTTTGCGCTGCGGGATCTCGATCAGCTCGATCCGGTTGTCGGTGAGCATGCGGCGATCCTTCTCGAAGGATCGCCAGTCGGCATACGCACGGCGCACCACGACTCTGCCACGCTCGGCGAGCGCATCCGAGACGGGCCCGAAGTCGAATTCGATCCCCAGGTCCTCGCGTGCACCGATGGCGAGATTCTCGTAGTCGATGAACAGGGCAATGCGTACTTCTTCCATGCGGCGAGCGTATCAGGCCGGGCCGCCGGCATCGTGATGCCACTCATCGAGGGTGGCCTGAGCGAACACCCGACATCGTTCGAGAATCTCGGCAGGATCCTCATCGGCATGCCGTTCGATCGGTGCGCCGAACCGAACTCGCACGTCGGTGCCGTAGGGAACGGGCATCATGTTGTGCTTGAAGACGATCCATGAGCCGTCGATCACCGTGGGGACGATCGGAAGCGAGGGCGCGGAATCCATGAGGGCGGCCAGGCCGGAAACCTTCCAGTTGCCTCGGTCGCCGAGGCTGCCGTCGCGGGACCGGGTCCCCTCGGGGAAGATCACGGCGCCCACGTCCCGCTCTTCGCACATCGCTCCCATGCGAGCGATCTCCACCAGCGCCTGGTCCCGGTCTCCACGGTCGATCAACGCGTTGCCGCCCCGCTTCAGGTAAAGCGACACCGTCGGGATTCCTTTGGCGAGCGACTTCTTGGCGACGAAGCGGGGAAGGTGAGATCTCAGAATGCCACCGAAGATCGGGATGTCGAACATGGACTGGTGGTTCGACACGAAGATGTAGCCCCCGGATTCCTTGAGACCATCCCTCCCTTCGATCTCGACCGATACGCCGGCGATCCGGAAGAGCGAGATCAAGGCCGCCTGGAGCGATGCCATGGCCCGCTCGTATGGCTCGATGCCGAACAGCAGCGTGATCCTCCCGGCGATCTCGCCGAGTCCCATGATCAGTCCGAAGCCCACCAAGAGGGGAATCGAGAAGAGCCAATCTCGGAGCTTGGTCATTGCGTGCGATCCAGCCAATCGATGAGCGCGACGTTGACCTCATCCGGGCGCTCCTGCTGCGTCCAGTGCGCACAGTCTGCGATCACGACCCGCTCGAGATTCGCACACCAACGGTCCATCCCCTCGGTGAGGGCGAGCGGGAGCACTGGATCGCTGTCCGCTGCGATCAGCAGGGTGGGCTGATCGATGGATACGTCGGCGTAGCGCGCAAATGCCTCGGCGTTCGCATCGATGTTGCGATACCAGTTCACCGCACCGCTGATCCCTCCGGCCTTGAATGCCTCCACGTAGACCGCGAACTCGTCTTCCGTGTGGATCTCCCTGCCTCCGCTGCCACCGAGGTAGAAGGCGTTGAGCCACATCTCTGGCGCTGCGGCGAATCCCTGCTCGGCTGCATCACCCTCGTGGAACATGATCACGTATCCAAACCGATTCGCCAGCTGCGATCGGATGACCTCCATCGTGGGGAATCCCCAGCATGCGCCTCGGTACGGGACGTTGAGGCTCACGATCCGATCGAATCGATCAGGCGATGTGATCGCTGCGGTGTACGCGACGATGCTCCCCCAGTCGTGGCCCACCACCGTTGCTGACTCGATGTCGAGGGCGTTCACGAGACCTACGACGTCACCGGCGAGCTCGCCGAGGGCATAGGACGCCACGTCGTCCGGATGGTCCGCGGCTCCGTAGCCGCGTTGATCGGGAGCGACGACCCGATAGCCGGCATCCACCAGGGCCGGGATCTGATGTCTCCATGAGAAGGCGAGCTCTGGGAACCCGTGCAAGAGGACGACTGCATCGCCCTCGCCTTCGTCAATCACGCTCAACGTGGTGCCGTTGACGGCGATGCGGCGGGCGACGGGCTCCATCTCCACCAGCCTACGACCGTCCGAGTACCGACCAACCTCGAACGCACCGAGAAACCCCCGGCATTCTCGAAGCGCTGCACGAAGATGGGCATGAATGACTTGGTGTCGGTGAAGAACACGCCGAAAGAAGACCCGAGGCTGAGTCCAACCAAGCGAGAGAAGGCGCATGTTGAGTTGTAGGCACTGTGGCAGCGATTTGTCGGTTTCGTTTTGTGACCTCGGCATGTCGCCGCTGGCGAACTCGTATCTGAGCGCTGATCGACTCGACCGGATGGAGCCCTTCTATCCACTGCATGCGTATGTGTGCTCCGAGTGCTTCCTGGTCCAGCTTCAGGAGTTCGAGACCCCTGAGCACATCTTCACCGACTACGCGTACTTCTCGTCGTTCTCCGACAGCTGGGTAGCGCACGCCAAGGCCTACGTCGAGGACATGATCGATCGCTTCGGATTCGACCAGGACAGCCAGGTGATCGAGATTGCGAGCAACGACGGCTACCTGCTGCAGTTCTTCGTGGAGAGAAACGTGCCGGTCTTGGGCATCGAGCCGGCAGCCAACGTGGCCAAGGCCGCCGAGGAGAAGGGCATCCCGACGCTCGTCGTGTTCTTCAACCCGGAGACGGCCACTTCGCTGAGCGAACAAGGCAAACAGGCGGATCTGCTGCTCGGGAACAACGTCCTTGCCCACGTGCCCGATCTCAACGGGTTCGTGAGCGGCATGAAGATCGCGTTGAAGCCCACAGGCATCATCACGATGGAGTTCCCCCATCTGCTGCGGCTGATGCAGGAGAACCAGTTCGACACGATCTACCACGAGCACTTCTCGTATCTCTCGTTAGCCACAGTCGAGAGGGTGTTCGCAGCGCATGGGCTCAGGGTGTTCGACGTCCAGGAGGTGCCCACGCACGGCGGGTCTCTTCGGATCTTCGCAACGCATACCGAGAACGCCGAGCGACCCGACGAGGCGAGCGTCGAGTTGGTCAAGCGCGCCGAGGTCGATGCGGGTCTGCAGCGTGTCGACACCTACCGGGAGTTCTCCGAGCGAGTCAAAGCGACCAAGCGCGCCCTCGTGCGGTTCCTGGTGGATGCCCGCGAGCAGGGCAAGAGCGTCGTCGGCTACGGAGCACCGGCCAAGGGCAACACGTTGCTGAACTACTGCGGCGTACGCACGGACCTCTTGGACTACACCGTGGACCGCAGCCCCCACAAGCAGGCGCACTTCCTGCCGGGGGTGCACGTGCCGATCCATGCGCCCGAGCGAATCGCCGAGACCAGGCCCGACTATCTCCTGATCCTCCCCTGGAATCTCAAGGACGAGATCATCGAGCAGATGGCATACATCCGGGACTGGGGCGGGCAGTTCGTGGTGCCGATCCCCACAACCCGAGTCCTCCCCTGAACCGAAGGTCTCATGGCTCATGGCTCAAGGCGCAAGTCTCAGGGCTCAAGGCTCAGGGCTCAAGGCTCAAGGCTCCAGACGCGGACCACCCCGTTCTCGACGGGGGGACATCGAGTCGGGGTGGTCAGACGATCGGGGCGGGTGGGGACCCTTTACCGATCGTCCTTCCTGTCGAGCCGGACCTCAGGGAGGAAGGTGGAGAGAGAGGCGGCCCGGTCGACAGAAATCGATATGTGAAGCATTTCACGAGTTGGACGCTCATATACCCCGGGAGGTTCCCACGATCGTTGGAATCTCGGGAGATATCGGAGTCCCCTACCTGAACCCGTGACGGATGAACGGTAGGTGCAGGCCCTGGGTAGCGACTGCGATCTCAGCGGGTCGAGAACACCCGGATCCGGCGCACCACGAGGATGAAGAACACGCCGGACGCCGCCGTCAACAACATGGTGAAGGCGGTCAGCGTCACGCCCGAAGCGAGGGTCTCGCCGGAGTCGGCGTCCCCCGGCGACAGGAACACCCCGCCGAGCGACACCACCGATCCGGCGACCCACAGCGCCCACCACAGGTCGGCCAGCGCAGTGCGGTCATAGCCACGCCACTCTTCCTCGATCGGCAGGCCGCGATAGGGCACCTGGAAGATCTTCTCGAGCTCATTGAAGACGAGCTTCGGCAGCACCAGGTTTGCGATGGGGATCACCCAGGATCCGACCGTCCAGCCGCCGCGCCAGGTCCGGCCGGTTGCACCTCGCTGGTCTCCGGCCCGAGATGTGGTGAAGACCCACACCACGGTGGTCACCGCAGCGATGGCGAGCATCACCCCCGCGAGCAGGAACCACCCGGCGTACGCAAACTCTGACGCCGTCGGATCCCTCGTGAGGTCGGTAGCCGTATCTCCGAGCTCGCGCAGTTCGTCCGCGAACCGGAATCCGAAGAATGCCGCCATCACCAGCAGGGCGGAGGCCACGCCGACGAGGATCGATACGGCGTTGGTCAAGCCCGCAGAGATCGCTGTCTGATCTCCGGTCGGAGAGACACCGCCTGAGGGATGCTCTGCGGCAGGATGGAGCTCAGGCGGGTACCACTTCCCGTCGGAAGCGAGCCACCAGTCATCGTTGCGGGGTCGATCGGCCATCGCCGGGACGATACCGGCCGTGCGCGAAACGCACGTCGACCTCAGCCTTTCGGACCGCCTCGGGTCGTGGTCACCACTGCCACCTCGTCAGCAACAACCGGGAGCTCGACACTCGTCGCTCCCCCGTCCGCCTGCCGACCGGCCGCAGGCTCCCCATGCACCAGCAGGAGGTCCACCTTCATGCCCTGATCCTCCGGGGTGACCTCCAGGATGTACAGCTCGAACAGCTCCCACACCGAGGGGTCACGGTCGTAGGGCGCCGGCACGATCCACACGCGATCGCGTGGACTGGGAAGTGCATCGAGGCTCGGTCGACCCGACAGCTCGGGCCGTCGTGCTCCGAGCAGATCGAAAGCCGACTTCCCGCCCGTTCGCTCGCCCAACCCGGTGGTGACCAGGGGCGAGAGCAGCAGACCCAGATTGACGCCGATCGGCGGGGTGTCACCCTGATCTCCGGCCACGCCGACCGACACCACCCCTTCATGGCCGGCCCACCGGACCTCCTGGATGAAGCGATACACGTACCGAGCCAGGTCCTTCACCGACCGAGTTGCATCACCTTCGGGATCGGCTTCCACCACCACCGGGTCATCGCCGGCGGGAACCGAGCGCAACGATGCGGCGATGGGGAATGGTGAGGGCATCAGTCCGGTCATCCTACGGCTCCGGCGGACGCCGGAACCTCCGCGTCAACGAGGCTGCATGGCTTGTGAAGTCCTTCACAAACGACCCTCGAGTGGCTTACACTGCAACTACGGATCTTGGTGAGGGCGCTCGGCGACCCCTCGGGCTGGGGATCACCCTGCGCCGGAATGGAGCGCCATGGCAAGCAAGGTCGTCGGTGTCCGTGAGTTCGACTCGCTCATCCCACTCCTCCGAGATCGGGGATACGACGTGATCGGCCCAACCGTAGACGAGGGCACGATCGTGCTCGATCATGTCGCAACGAGCGCAGATCTGCCGATCGGGTGGACCGATCACCACGACAAAGGCACCTATTCGCTCGACAAGCGCGCCGATGAGGCCTACTTCGGCTACGCCGTCGGTCCCCGCACCTTCAAGCGGTGGCTCTACCCGCCCCGCCAGACGATTCTCACGATCGAACACGCCGAGACCGGGCTCGTGTTCAAGCCCGAGCCGACTGCGGACGAGCGCTACGCCTTCGTCGGCGTCCGCGCCTGCGAGATCGCCGCCATGGAGATTCAGGATCGGGTCTTCGCACACGACGCGTTCGCAGATCCGCACTACGTCGAACGCCGGGCGCGATCGCTCATCGTCGGGGTGAACTGCGCGGTCGCCGGCGAGACCTGCTTCTGCGACTCGATGGGAACGGGGCCGGAGTGCACAGCCGGCTACGACTTGGTCATCACCGAGGTGGTCTCGGGAGAGCGCCACGAGTTCATCGTCGAGTCAGGAACCGACGAGGGTGAGACGATCCTCACCGAACTCGACGGGAGACCCACCACGCCTGCCGATCGCAAGGAAGTCCGCACGATCATCGAGGACACGGCGGCCTCCATGACCAGGACCATGCCCAAGGACGAGACGTACAGCCTGCTGACCGAGAATCTCGAGCACCCCATCTGGGACTCCATCGCCGAACGGTGTCTCAATTGCACGAACTGCACCCTCGTGTGCCCGACCTGCTTCTGCTCGACGATGGAGGACATGACGGATCTCGATGGTCGCGCCGTGCGCAAACGCCGGTGGGACTCGTGCTTCAACCGTGAGTTCACGTTTCTGCACGGCCACGCCGTGCGGTTCACCACCAAGTCGCGCTACCGCCAGTGGATGACTCACAAACTCGCCTACTGGTACGACCAGTTCGGAACGTCGGGGTGCGTGGGGTGTGGACGATGCATCACCTGGTGCCCGGCCAAGATCGACATCACGGAGGAGATCGCCCACCTCGCAGAGCAGACCCGTGAGGAGGTGGCGACATGAACCTCGATGCATGGAGAGAGCGAAGTCCCATGTTCGAGGAGATGTCCGATGAGCACTTCGCCTTCCTCGCTTCGCTCGCCGAGGAACGGGAGGTGCCCGGAGGCGCCACCCTCTTCCGGGTGAACACGCCGGCGGACCGCTTCTACCTCGTCCTCGAAGGGACGGTCGCCCTGAAGATCGCCGGTCCCAGCAAACCTCCCATGACCATTCAGACCGTTGGAGAGGGAGCGCTCCTGGGGCTCTCGTGGCACCTGCCGCCCTATCGGTGGCAGTGGACGGCCGAGACTCGCGAGCCGTGCCGGTTCGCCGAGTTCGACGCCAACGAGGTCCTCGCCGCATGCGAGACCGACTCCGACTTCGACAACGCCATGTTGAGGATCATCGCCAGGGAGGCAGGCAGGCGATTGCACAACGTTCGCATCCAGCTCCTCGACCTGTACGGGAGGGAGTGACCATGGTCGTAGCACCGCTCATCACCGACACCGTCACCGAGCCGATGATGCTCCGTCCGTTCGAGGTGACGGCCGTCACGCAGGAGACGCATGACACATGGACCCTCGATCTCAAGGTGGCCGACGGCGGCGACGACCTGAGGTTCCGGCCGGGCCAGTTCACGATGATGTACGTGTTCGGAGTCGGCGAAGTCCCGATCTCGATCGCCGGGAACCCGTCGCATCCCGAGACGCTGGTTCACACCGTCCGGGCCGTCGGGGCGGTGACCAACGCCATCTGCGCCCTACGCCCCGGCACCGTCATCGGCATCCGGGGCCCCTACGGGTCGTCGTGGCCCGTCGTGGCGGCCACCGGCCGCGACATCATCATCGTCGCCGGTGGGATCGGGCTCGCACCGGTGCGTCCCGCCATCTATCACGTCCTGGAGCATCGCGAGAGCTACGGCTCGGTCTCGATCGTGTACGGGTCACGCACACCCAGTGACCTTCTCTACATCGACGAGATCCACGACTGGAAGTCTCGATTCGATCTCAACGTGCAGATCACGGTCGACCGTGGCGATGGGACATGGATGGGCGATGTCGGCGTCGTCACTCCCCTCCTCAATCGGCTCTCGTTCGATGCGAACCACGCAGCGGCGATCCTGTGTGGTCCCGAGATCATGATGAGGGTGATCGCCAAGGAACTCGCTCGGCGCGGGATGCCGACCGCCGACGTATCGGTCAGCCTCGAGCGCAACGTCAAGTGCGGTGTCGGCTTCTGCGGACACTGCCAGATCGGAGCCTCCTTCATCTGCAAGGACGGCCCCGTCGTGGCATACGACGATGTCGCCGACCGGCTGGGGATGGAGGAGCTATGACGACCACGGTCACGAGGCGTCCCACCGTCGCCGTCTGGAAGTTCGCATCGTGCGATGGATGCCAGCTCACCATCCTCGACTGTGAAGACGAGTTCCTGTCGATCGTCGGAGCCATCGACATCGCCTACTTCCCGGAGGCGACCCGCGCTGAGCGGGGCGGCCCCTACGACCTGTCGATCGTCGAGGGGTCCATCACCACCGTTCACGATGCCGAGCGAATCCACGACATCCGGGCGAAGTCCAAGGCGCTCATCACCATCGGTGCGTGTGCGACCGCCGGGGGCATCCAGGCGCTGAAGAACTGGGCAGATGTCGACGAGTTCGCAAAGATCGTGTACGCGCACCCCGAGTACATCCGCTCGCTATCGACGTCGACGCCGATCTCCGACCACGTCACGGTCGACTTCGAGCTGCGAGGTTGTCCGATATCGAAGCACCAGCTGATCGATGTCATCGATGCGTTCGTGCACGGCAGAAAGCCAAACACGCCAACGCACACCGTCTGCGTCGAATGCAAGCTCCGGGGCACGACATGCGTGATGGTTGCCCACGACACCCCCTGCATGGGCCCGATCACCCAAGCGGGGTGTGGAGCGCTGTGCCCGGCGTTCAACCGGGGCTGCTACGGCTGCTTCGGCCCTTCGGAGTCGCCGAACATCGAGGCGCTCCGCGAAGCCTGGCACGAGATCGGGGTCGACGATCCCCACCTCGTGCAAGCCCTCCGGACGTTCAACGCGTATGCGCCCGAGTTCAAGGAAGCGAGCGAGACCTATGCCTGACACCAGAGAGATCGCCGTCGATTACCTCGCCAGGGTCGAGGGCGAGGGAGCCATGTATCTCAAGCTCGACGGCGATCAGGTGAAAGATCTGCGCTTCAACATCTTCGAGCCACCCCGCTTCTACGAGGCATTCCTCCGCAGTCGTCGCTTCACCGAGGTGCCGGACATCACGGCGAGGATCTGCGGTATCTGTCCCGTTGCGTACCAGACGAGCTCGATCAACGCGATGGAGCAAGCAGCGGGCGTGACCGTGGGTCACGAGATCCGCCAGCTGCGCAAGCTCCTCTACTTCGGCGAATGGATCGAGAGCCACACGCTCCATGTCTTCATGCTGCATGCGCCCGACTTCCTCGGGTACCCGAGCGCGATCGAGATGGCAGCGGACTACCCCGAGGTGGTCACGAACGCCCTGCGGTTGAAGAAGCTCGGCAACGCCATCATGACGACGGTCGGCGGACGGGAGATCCACCCCATCAACGTGAAGGTCGGCGGCTTCTACCGAGCGCCGAGGAAGTCGGAGCTCGAGGGATTCGTCGACGAGCTCGAGTGGGGCCTCGAAATGGCGGATCAGACCGTCGATCTCGTGGCCGGCTTCGAGTTCCCGGACTTCACCATGGACTACGAGTTCGTGGCGCTCCACCAGCCCGATGAATATGCAATCGTCGATGGCCGCCTGGTCTCGAACCGTGGACTCGACATCGATGTGACGGAGTGGACGGACCACTTCGAGGAGCAGCACGTCGAGTGGTCGAATGCCCTCCACGCACGCATCAAGGAACGAGGCCGATACCACGTCGGGCCCATGGCCCGGTTCACGCTCAGCCACGATCAGCTCACACCTCGAGCCCGAGCCGCTGCCGACCGTGTCGGGCTCCGGCCCGGGGAGTCGAATCCCTTCAAGAGCATCATCGTGCGAGCCGTGGAGACCGTCCTGGCCTGCGAGGAGGCGCTCGAGATCATCGACGGCTACCTGCCTCCCGATCCCCCGTCGATCTCCGTCGAACCGCGATCTGCCGAGGGCCACGGAGCCAGCGAAGCACCCCGAGGCGTGCTCTACCACCGTTATCGGGTCGACGCGGATGGGCTGATCGAGGAGGCGCAGATCGTGCCGCCGACGTCCCAGAACCAAGCACAGATCGAGGAGGATCTCCGTCAGTACGTCCCGGGTCGCACCGATCTGGCCGACGAGGTCCTGCAGTGGCAACTCGAGCAGGCGATCAGGAACTATGACCCCTGCATCTCGTGTGCGACGCACTTCCTCGATCTCACGGTCGAGAGGATGTGAGCGCACGATGGCGCGGATCCTGATCGGCATCGGCAATCCCGATCGTGGCGACGACGCCGCCGGTTGGGAAGTCGCCGATCGGGTCTCGAACTGGGAGGCCCGGCGGAGTCACGGTGGTTCGTTCGATCTCGTCGATGCGTGGGGCACCGGGGATGACGTGGTGATCGTCGATGCCATGCGGTCGGGACGCAGGCCCGGAACGGTCGTGCAATTCGATGCGGTCGACGAGTTGCCGCTGGGAGTCTTCTCGTCGACGCACTCGTTCGGCCCGGTGGCACTGGTCGAGCTTGCGAAGTCGATGGACAAACTGCCTCGATCGCTCACGATCGTGGGCATCGAGGCCGATACATTCGAAATGGGGGCTGCGATGACACCCGCTGTCGCAGAAGCAGTCTCTGTGGTGGCAGAGGAGCTGAATCATGCATGAGGCCAGGTTGGTCAGAGATCTTCTGGCCAAGATCGAGGAGATCACCGAAGAGGAGCATGCCGATCACGTCGAAGGGGTCAAGATCGAGATCGGGGCGATGAGCCACGTGACTCCTGAGTCGCTCGAAGGGCACTTCGAGTTGCTCACGCACCATTCACCGTGCGAGCACGCGCACCTCGAGTTCACCAAGTCGACCGATGTCGCAGCGCCGCACGCCTACGACATCCGGCTCGTGTCCGTCACCGTCGAGGAGTAGCCAGCCGGCAGATCCTCGCTCGAGGCCCGCGCCGAGGTGATGTGCACGGGCGCGCATCCGTGCACGCCATGCAAGATCTTCCAACCTTTCGCCGGGTTGTGCTGGAACGCGGACCGGTCCAGCGAGACAATGGCACTGGGTCACTGGTCGCCTTCGGAGACGGAGGGGAGTCGTAATGACAACCGTCCAGCACCGACCCGCCCCACAAGTCGGTTTCGACCAAATCCCCTCATGGGTGTGGATCGCCGTTGCGGCGATCCTCGCCATCGGCATGGGTGTGGCCATTGGCTACACCATTGCCGACGAGGGAACCACCGAGGCGATCGTGACACCGGAGGGCTTCGAGTACAGCTCGGATGCCACGCCGCTGCACCTCGCCACGGCGACACCAGTCACGGTCGACTACATGGGCAACAGTGGCGTGCTGTATCCAGACCCGATCCCGGTGGCACCCGTCATCGGGTTCGAGACCATGCACGAGGTCACATCGATGCACCTGGTCACCTCTGATCCGGTGACCACGCAGTACTTCGGCTACAGCGGCGAGCTGTATCCGGCGATCACCGTGCTGCCGGCAGCGATGGGCTTCGACTATGACCACGAAGTCACTCCGATGCACATCGCTGTGGATGGAGTGACCGTTCCCTACATGGGCTACAGCGGAGAGCTCTTCGCCGACGACTGAGGGGCGGCAGGGGACGCTCGCCGGGCGCTGGAAGCGCTCTAGCGCCCGGCGAGTTCGGTTTGCGGGCCGCTCATCTCAGCCAATCACCCACCTCTCGGGCCGCACACATCACTCGGGTCGCCCACCTCGCCCGGGTCGCCCTGGCGCTCACACGGGCCATAGGCCCGATCAGATCAACTCCTCCGGTGGAACGAATTCGACGTGATCGTCGATGACGGCAACCGTGACCCGGCCGATCGGACCGTGTTCGGGACAAGCCCACCGTGCGGCCGAGGACAATCGGAACTTCAGCTTCATGAAGTCGTCGGGAGTGGCGACGTCATCGGGATCGACCGAGCCGTCGGTCTCGATCACCAAGTGGTTGTTGCACGTCGGGCATGCGAAGTCCAACGATGCCTCCTCCGTCAGGACCAACGCTACCGGTACGGCCCCGCTGCGGTGCCGCGCCCGTCTGGTACGGTCGCATCGTTCATTCGGGGAGATCAAGCGTGGAGTTCGCTCGGCTGGCCAGCCTGTTCGTGGCCGCTCTGTGCGTTGGGATCATGGCCGGCGTCATGGGCCTCTACGCCAACGCGATCATGCCGGGACTACGCCGCACGGACGATCGGACCTTCGTCGGAGCATTCCAGGCCATCGACACGGCGATCATCAATCCCGTGTTCCTCGCCACCTTCTTCGGTGGGCTCGTCTTCACCGGCCTCGCAGCCGTCCTCCACCTCGGTGAGGAGGTTCGCGCAGCCTTTCCGTGGATTGCCGTCGCCTTCGCGCTCTACCTCGCGGTCGTGATCGCCACGGTCATGGTCAACGTCCCCCTCAACGACGGCATCAAGGCCGCAGGCGATCCCGATGAGATCGAGGATCTCTCCGCGGTTCGCAGGGACTTCAACGAGGTTCGGTGGGTGCGATCGAATCTCGCTCGCACCGTGCTTACGCTTGGGTCGTTCGCATGTCTCCTCTGGGCGCTCGTACTGTCCGGAGCGGCCACGACCTGAGAAGAACCGAGTGACGAAGACCTCCACGCCGCGCACCCCCAGCACCATCGAGAATCTGCTCTTCGGCACAACCATCGATCGGGTCCCTTCGCTGATCCCCGGTGTGGCACTCGCCGCCCTCGTGGTCGTCGCCGCAGTCCTCATCGCCGACGCGATCAACGAGGCACTCGGCCTCGACGGGCTTGTCAGCTTCATCCTCATCGCCATCGTCCTCGGCATGCTCATCCGCAACACAATCGGGCTGAGTGACGTGTTCACCCCGGGGATCTCGTTCTGCCTCAAGAAGCTGCTGCGGCTCGGGATCATCCTGCTGGGTATCCGGCTGAGCATCGTCGACGTCCTCGAGATCGGGGGGTTTGGCATTCCCATCGTGATCGGTGCCGTTGCCACCGGACTCGTGGTCGCCACGGTCGCGACCCGACGTCTCGGGCTCTCGGAGCGCCTCGGAACCTTGATCGCCGTCGGGACGGCGATCTGTGGCGCAACGGCGATCGTCGCCACAGCCCCGGGGATCCGAGCCAAGGAGGAGGAGGTCACCTACGCGATCGCCAACATCACGGTGTTCGGAATCGGAGCCATGCTGCTCTACCCCTTCCTCGGGAATGTCATCTTCGGCGGCGACGTCGTCCAAGTCGGGCTCTTCCTGGGCACCTCGATCCACGAGACGGCTCAGGTCGCCGGCGCCGGCCTCATCTACGACCAAACGTTCAACGTGACGGCATCACCGAGCGCAGCTGACATCGCCATCGTGAGCAAGCTCGTGCGCAATGTCCTCATGATCGTGGTCATCCCAGCTGTCACCTACGTGTACGTCCGGCGTCAGCACGACCCGGAGGCCCTCGGCCGAGGAACCCGCATCATCGACATGGTGCCCACCTTCATCATCGGGTTCCTCATCATGGCCGTCATCCGCTCGATTGGCGACGCCGGCGTCGAATCCAACGGCAGCGCATTCGGGATCTGGGATGCGGACGCGTGGGACGACCTGGTGCATGGGATCAGAACGGCCGCCGAGTACTTCCTGGCGATGGCGATGGCTGCCGTCGGCCTCGGCACCTCCTTCGCTCAGCTACGTGGTCTCGGGCTCAAGCCCTTCGGGGTGGGGATCGCCGCAGCCATCGCCGTCGGCGCGGCGAGCATCGTGCTCGTGTTCCTGTTCGCACCCCTCATCTCCGTCTAGCTGGTAGCTGTCACTCGGCGATTCGTGGCGAGGGCAGCCCCGTGAGGACCTCATAGAGCTCCAACTCCGCTGCGAACTGCCGCAGATCCATGCCCGAGAGCTCCCGGTATGCAAGGCCGATGGCGATGATGTTGGCGGCCACCTCGCGTCCCCGTTCCTTCCATGGGATCGAACGGTCGTCCCACTCCGTGAGATCTGCGGCCTCGAGGAATGCGTTCCGCTCATCGTCGGTCATGTGGGTCAGCTCCCATGCGTGGCCCAGCTCGTGGAGGATGACGAAGGTCTCCGGCGCACAGAGCTCGACCTGGGCCACCTCGCCGCCCCACCGGAACAAGCCGCCATTCCCATCGCAGCAAGATCGACTGTCGTGCACCTGGATGATCAGCGAGGGCAGCTCCAAGCCGGCCTCGTCGAAACGACCGAGTGCCCGCTCGATCTGCTGCCGACGGTCGCCATCCGCCCCTCGGATTTCGATGCCGGCCTCACTGAGCGGCTCGGTGACCGCCGATCCGCCGGCGCGGGCGTGGCTGGTGCGGGCCTGGCTGATGCCGGTCGGGCTGATGCTGAGGGGTTCGATCGCCCGAGGAGGAGCGATAGGGAAGGTGAGCGGCGCCGCGAAGCTCGTGTCGTCGGCCGTCGGGGAATCGCCATTGTTCGGGAGGGCGGACGATCCGGCCAGCACGGTGATGATCAAGGCCGGGAGGACATTTCGGAGGATTTGCGGTGCCATGTCGACACCGTCCGCCGCGCCCCTTGCAGCTGCTCAGCACGGCGCTTGCACGCGAACGACAGGTCCGAAAGGTGGTTGAAAGGTCCTCGTGGTCCGCTGACGGGGAGCGGCGAGCCTCAGAATCCCGAAGGTCGAGGGGTGTACGATGGAGTTCGTAGGAGTGGACGTGGAGTACCGGATCCTCGGGTCCATGCAGGTGTCGGTCGATGGCGCTGACGTCGACCTCGGTCCTCGCAAGCAACGTTCGCTCTTCGCCCTCCTCCTGATCAACCACGATCGCACGGTCACGACCGACGCCATCCTCGAGGCGCTCTGGGGCGCCGACGCGGCCGGCAAGGAGAATGCGCTGTGGGTGTACGTATCGCGGCTCCGATCCCTCCTCGATGAGGTCTCGAGCCAACCGATCCTCGTCACCGCCGATCGTGGCTATCGCCTCGAGCTCGGGGATGCCTGGTACGACGCCGACGCGTTCGAGGAGCGGCATCGCAACGGGTCAGAGGCGCTTCAACGCAACCCCGGCGTTGCATCGAAGGAGCTCGCCGATGCCCTCGACGTGTGGAGAGGTGCCGCCCTGGAGGAGTTCCGCTACGAGGAGTTCGCCCAGGCCGAGATCACCCGCCTCGAAGGTCTTCGCACAGCATGCCTCTACGCAAGGATCGAGGCGGATCTGCGCACTGGTGCCGGCCCCGAGCTGATCGGCGAAGTCGAAGCCGTCGCCGATGCGAACCCCCTGGACGAGCAACCCGTGTCGCTGCTGATGCGAGCCCAGTACCGGTCAGGTCGCCAGGCGGATGCGCTGCGGACCTTCGAGCGGTATCGCAAGCGCATCGGTGAGGAGGTCGGCACGGTTCCCAGCCCCGAGCTGTGTCGGCTCGAGGAGCAGATCCTGCTGCACGACGAACGCATCGCCGTCACGGCGCCAGCGGGTGAGCTGATCGGGAGCGGGGCCGGAGAGAATCCATACAAGGGCCTCCGACCCTTCGAGGAACAAGACCATGCGATGTACTTCGGTCGAGATCGGCTCGTCGGAGACATCGTCCGCAGGGTCGACGCAAGCAGCCTCGTCACGGTCATCGGGCCGAGCGGGTCCGGGAAGTCCAGTGCGGTGCGGTCCGGGCTCATCCCCGCCATCCGCAAAGGAGCACTCCCCGATTCCGACGGTTGGATCGTTGCGACCATGTTGCCGGGCACCATGCCGTTCTCGGAGCTGGAGGCTGCGCTCCTTCGTGCAAGTCTCGACGCCCCAGAGAGCCTGCATGATCAGCTGGACGGCTCGACCGAACAGATCCTGCGGGCGGTTCTTCGCGTGCTCCCCACCGAGCGATCGACCTTGGTGCTGATCGTCGATCAACTCGAGGAGCTGTTCACCCTGAGCGAACCTGATGAAGCCAATGCCTTCCTCGATGCCTTGGTGGTTGCAGCAGATGACCATCGGAACCGCGTGCGCATCGTCTCGACCCTTCGAGCCGACTTCTACGCAGAGTCCCTCACGAACGCATCGTTCGCCCGCACCATGGGCGACGGAATCGTGAACGTCGCACCAATGGCTCCAGAACAGCTCGAAGAGGCCGCTTCACAGCCGGCGGCAAGATCCGGCGTGCGTCTCGAGAGCGGGCTGGAGGCAGCGCTGATCGGAGACGTGCTGGGCGAGCCCGGCGCGCTCCCGCTGTTCCAGTTCGCACTCACCGACCTGTTCGACCGGCGAGTCGGCGACACGTTGACGCTGGATGCGTACCGGACGATGGGCGGCGTCGACGGTGCGCTGAGCCGCAAGGCCGAGTACCTCTACGAGGGCCTCACCGAGCCGGAACGGGAGGCCGCAAGGCAGGTGTTCCTCCGGTTGGTGACGCTCACCGACACACACACCCGAAGCAGGCGGCGTGTTGCGGCAGCCGAGCTCCTGAGCCTCGACCTCGAGGTGACCGACCTGCAGGCTGTGCTCGACGCCTTCGGCGCCCAGCGCCTGCTGACCTTCGACCGCAACGACGTCACGGGATCGCCGACCGTCGAGGTCGCACACGAGGCGCTGCTCCACCGCTGGGACCGCCTGGCCCAGTGGATCTCGGACGCTCGGGCCGACGTTCAGAACAATGCAGGCCTTCGGCTGCTGTCAGACGAGTGGTACGAGCACGACTGTGACGCCACATACCTCCTGACGGGCGGTCGGCTCGATGACTACCGAACCTGGGCCGGCGAGACGACGATGGTGCTCGCCGGCCGGGAACGAGACTTCCTCGAAGCTTCCATCACGGCGGTTGAGGACCGCGAGCGCGCCGAGGCCGAACGGGTCGCCCGCGAACAGGCGATCTCCCGAAGGGCCCGCCGCAACGGCTGGCTCCTGGCAGCGGTCATGGTGACGGTCGTCGCCGCAGGCGGCTACCTCCTGTGGGCCACGACGAGACCGGCCGGACCGTCGGTGGTCCTCGTGCACAACGGCATCGATAGTGGCATCTCACGGATGATTCTCTCCGGTGCCAGAGAGGCGGCCGATTCGCTTCCGATCGAGGGCTCCGAAGCCGTGGTCGTGGGAGACATCGCAGGGAAGCTCGACCGTTTGGCCGCAGGTGGCGCCGACTTGATCGTCGGAGGCATCGACTATTCCGGCTTCACTGGCGAGGCGGCGGAGGTGCACCCTGACACCTATTTCGCAAACCTCGATTCGAACATCGTCGAAGCGCCAAACGTGATCAACATCACCTTCGCCAACAACGAAGGCGCGTATCTCATGGGTGTGGCAGCTGCGTCGATGACGAAGACGGGCACTGTGGGATACATTGGGGCCGCCCAGCAGGTCTTCTTGCAGGACTTCGCTGGGGCCTACCGACAAGGAGTCGCATCGGTTGATCCGGGCATGACGGTCCTGACCGACTACGTCTCGCCTGAGATTGCCGAGTTCTCTGGTGAGATTGGATGGTTCTGGAAGGGATTCGCCGATCCTGAGATGGCCTACGAAGCCGCAATGAACCTCTTCCAAAGAGGAGCGGACGTCGTCTTCACGGTTGCCGGAGAGTCGGGCGAAGGAAGCATCCGAGCCGCTGCTGACTTCTCGGAACAGACTGGCAACCGAGTCTGGGCGATCGGAGTCGATGTCGACGAGGGCTTCCTCACTGACGACCGGGACGCACCGTACGTGCTCACGTCGATGCTGAAGAACTACGACGTTGCGGTGTACGAGACGATTCGAGCGTTCACCGAAGGGACTGCAGGCCAGACCATGCGGTTCGACCTCTCCAACGGAGGTGTCGGGTATTCGGACCACAACCCCGCGCTCGACGCATTCGCCCCTGCTATCGATGCTGCTGCTCAGAGCATCACGGACGGAGCGATTGACGTCGTCACGTACGAGGCGATACCCCCAACGGTCGCATGGAGAACTGAGGCCGACACCGTCATCGAGGTCAAACTCGATGAGACCGAGTGCTCGCTAGCGCCGCGTGAGGCCTCCGTCTTGGCCGGCGAGACCATGGCTCTGTTTCTCGAGGGCTTGGAGACGAGCGGTGGCCACTTCGCAATGGAGCTTCTGCCAGCGGAAGGCGAGAGCTACTTCCTCCCGCTCACCTTTGTCCCGCCATCGGTGTCCGTCGAATTCCGTCTTGCCTTTCCCGATACGCCTTTCGAGAGTGCATTCATCTACTGCGTACCGGGCGACGAAGACCCCCTGAACCCTTCATCAGAGCCCCTCACAACAGGGCGGATCACGATGGCCTCGCCGTAGGGACCTGAGGATGTGCCCAGCCCCATGCCGCAAGGCGCTCGACCGTTATGCTTCCGCAACCCGCCCTCGTAGCTCAGGGGATAGAGCACCGGTTTCCTAAACCGGGTGTCGGAGGTTCGAATCCTCCCGAGGGCGCACAGCGGGATGTGCTCTATCCCCAGGGGACCATGTGCATCATGTCCTCACGGACACAGGCACCGGTTTCCTAAACCGGGTGTCGGAGGTTCGAATCCTCCCGAGGGCGCACAGCGGGATGTGCTCTATCCCCAGGGGACCATGTGCATCATGTCCTCACGGACACAGGCACCGGATCCGGTAGGTTCGGCTCCATGACTGACGAATGGACACGTCCGATCACCGTTGAGGAGATGTACGGCGACTGGGCGCCGTTGGAGTTCGAGGACGCCGAGGCGTTGACCGATGAGAGCCTCGACCCGAGGCCATCGATTTCGATCCTCGACGATGTCGCAGCGACGGGCATATCGGCCGGCGATCTCGTGCTCGATATCGGGGGCAGGGACGGCTTCCACGCCCTTGCCATGGCCGAGCGCTTCGGTTGTCGAGTGATCGTCATCGACCCGTCCGAGGCGAACATCGAGGACGGCATCACCGATGCCGCCGATCACGAGTTCGGTCATCTCGTCGACCTGCAGCTCGGCACGATCGAGGACATCCCCGCCGACGACGGAGCCTTCGACCTCATCTTCTCGCGAGACATGATCGGCCACGTGGAGGACATCGACGTTGCCCTGGCGGAGTGCCGCAGGGTGTTGGATCCCGACGGTGCAATGGTGATCCATCAGGTCGTCGCCACCGATCTCATGGAACCGAACGAGGCTCGGCGCCTCTACGCGGACGTCGCGATCGTGCCCGACCGGATGTCGAGCAGCGGATTCGAAGAGGCTGCCGACCGCGTTGGCCTCATCATCGAGTCGGTGGACATCGTGGGCAGCGAGTACATGGAGGCACTCCTCGAGAATCGCAACGACGCACGACACCTTCTCCGTGTGGCACGGATGCGCCGAGCGAAGGACCGCTACCTCGAGCAGATGGGAGAGATCAGGTACCGCGTGGTGTACGCGAACACCCTGTACACCATCTATCGACTCATGGGGAAACTGGAGGAGCGGGTCTACACGCTGCGACCGCGGCCTGCATAGACGACCCCCTACTGCTGGGTCTGCTGAGCCGAGAACAGGTCTGGGGCCGGAGCGAGGTCGAACTGCGGCAGATCAGACCGGGACATCGCGACCGAGGCCTCGAGCCCGGCGCTCGTGCTCGATCCGTGATAGACGCCTCGGAGCGGAGTGACATCCTCGTAGTCCCGGCCGTGACCGATCTTCACATGGCGCTCGCCGACCGGGAGCTGATTCGTGGGATCGAGGGCCCACCATGCCGAATCGACCGGGACCTCCACCCAAGCGTGGGTGCTCACGGTGATCTCGTCGTCGACGGGCTCGTCGCCGACGGCGGAGTCCGAGGCGTACAGGTACCCCGACACGTATCTCGCGGGGATTCCGAGGCTCCGCAGCGATGCGATCGTCAGGTGGGCGTAGTCCTGGCAGACGCCGGATCGATGCTCGAGGATCTCCGCCACCGGCGTTCCGACCTCTGTGATCCCGGGGGTATACGTGAGGAGCTCACCCACCGATTCGACGACCGCATGCACCTGATCGACGTAGCCAGCGGCACCGTCGATCGCATCATGTGCGAATGCCGCAACATCGGGATCCCAGGTGACGTGTGGGCTGGGCATCAGATACTCGTGGAAGAGGAACGGATCTCCAGGGGCCTCGACATCGGATCCGGGCTCGTCATGTGGCCGGGTCTCGACGATCGCCTCGGCTGCGACGGACAGCCTCCTGTGCTCCCGCACCACTGCGAACGTGTCCACCCAGGTACCCCAGTAGTCGAACGAGCTCCGGATCGGAGCGAGCGGATCCACCTCGACTGCGTATGAGATGACGCGCTGGTGCCGGTCATCGGCCGGTCGCGCCCGCAGGAGGTTGTGGGACTGTGCCACCGGACCGTCGTAGGTGAATGAGGAGACGTATCTCAGGTCGATGCGCATCACATGACCTCGTATGAGTGGAGGTCGATGCTCGGGGCGGCGAAGAGATCATCGCGAAGTCGGTCCGAGACCGTTCGGATCCCCTCTTCGGCCTCTTCGATGAAGTCGCCGAGGGCAGGGTCCATCACGGAGGGCACATCGCCGTACTCGATCGTCGCACGGACCCGCCCGAGCGCTCGCAGGGCGGACGCGTGCGGCGTCCCGGCGAAGGCCAACGTCAATTCCTCCTCACACCGGTCCAGGCCGAAGTGCACACAACACGGTGCGTCTGCGCCGGCGAGGAGGAATCGGACGATGTCGTCGGCGCTCCCCAATGCGCTTCGGCTGCGGAGGAACGCATGGAGGCCAGAAACCGATCGCAGAACGCGAACCCACGCCTGCACGTCCGAACCGGCGGCCCTGCGGTTCACCTCGATGGTGCGCAGCGTCATCTCCGCACGCTCGAGGTATCGACCGACGACGAGGAACCGGTATCCGTCCGAGCGGACCATCGAGTCGTGGATGACCCCGGCCACCCGCTGCGCCTGGATCCCGAGCTGATCGAAGAACAGTGCGGGGTGGCGTGCGAGTTGATCGGGTGTCGTCGCCTCGATGGCGCGATGGCCGAGGTTCACCGCCTCGAGCAAGTCGAGCGGGACGAGATCCCGCACATTCCGGAGACCGTCGCGGGCTGCGATCATCGATGACGCAACGGAGCCGGCGTTCGTTCGATCGAGCACGAGGAACTCGATCACGCCGTCAGGGGTGATCTCCTCGCGTTGCTCGAGGAACGTGTGGTCGAGGTACAGCACCTCGAGGAGCTCCCGCCACGGATCCGTCGACGCGTGACGCTCGATCTGGGACATCGACGTGATCGACAACAGCTGGCCGGTCTGTGACGCACGTTGGAGATAGCGGCCAACCCAGAAGAGGATCTCGGCGTGACGCGACAGCATCAGGACTCCAGCACCCAGGTGTCCTTGGAGCCGCCGCCCTTGGATGAGTTGACGATCAGCGAGCCCTCCGGCAGCGCAACCCGGGTCAGGCCGCCTGGCACGACATCGATGGTGCGCCCGGCAACCACGAAGGGTCGGAGGTCGAGGTGGCGGGGATTCAGCCCACCCTCGACATACGTTGGATGGGTGGAGAGCTGGACGACCTCCTGCGCGATGAACCCCCTGGGATCGGCCTCCACCTGGCGCCTGACTTCATCGAGCTCGGCACCGGTGGCCTGCGGGCCGATGACGATGCCCGTGCCCCCGGCCTCTGCCACGGGCTTCACCACGAGCTCGTCGAGCCTTCCCAAGACGTCGGCTCGTTGCTCGTCCTCCCACAGGAGATAGGTGTCGACGTTGTCGAGGATCGGCTCCTCGCCGAGGTAGTGCCGGATGAATGCAGGGACGAACGGGTACACGCCCTTGTCGTCGGCAGCTCCGTTGCCGACCGCGTTGGCGAGGGTGACCGTGCCGGCGGCAACGGCGGACATCAACCCCGGCACGCCGAGCATCGAGTTCCGGTCGAACGCCACCGGGTCGAGGAAGTCGTCGTCGATCCGCCGGTACACGACGTGTATCTGCCGCAGGCCACGAGTCGTGTGCATGTACAGCTTGTGATCGTCCACCACGAGGTCCCGACCTTCGACCAGCTCCACCCCCATGCTGCGCGCGAGGAACGTGTGCTCGAAGTACGCCGAGTTGTACACGCCGGGCGTGAGAACGACCACGGTCGGATCGGCGACCCCCCTGGGCGCGAGATCCCGCAGAGCCCGCAGCAGGACCGTTCCGTAGTCGTCGACGCCCCGCACGGCGTACTGCGAGAAGACCACCGGGAATGCTCTGCGCATGGCAGCCCGATTCTCGAGGACGTACGAGATTCCACTCGGCACGCGGAGGTTGTCCTCGAGCACCCGGTACGTGCCCGCCCCATCACGGACGATGTCGATGCCCGACACCACACATCGAACACCTCCGACGACGTCGATGCCGTGTGCTCCGCGAACGAAGCCTTCCGCCGACGTCACCAGCCACGGGGGGATGATCTCGTCTCGGAACGCCGTCCGCTCTCCCACGTACAGGTCCTCGAGAAACGCGTTGAGAGCACGCACCCTCTGGATCAACCCTGCTTCGATCGTGCGCCACTCCTCCGCTGCGATGATGCGCGGAACCAGGTCCATCGGCCACGTCCGCTCGATGCCCTCATCCGCTCCGTACACGGCGAAGGTGATCCCGAGATTGCGGAACGTGTCGTCGACGATCGCGGCACGTTCCTCGAGATCGGCGCCGTCAAGACTCTGGAGACGTGCCACGAGCGCTGCATACTCCCGACGCGGCTCGTCGGCGTCGAAGACCTCGCAGAACCCTGCGGGTGACTCGTAGTCGTCGAGGAGGGCCATGCGGCGAGCATAGGTGCCACCGGGAGCCCGCCTCTAGCTGCGCTCGCTACGCTCGATCGAGCAAGGAGCACGCATGGGCAACCACCAATCAGAGCGGGCCTGAGATGCCGACGACAGCCGGTGTCACCGTCGACGTCTCTCGACGGCCCCTCCACGACCGGGAACGCGCGATCCTGCTCCCCGACCTCGAGCGCAGGGGAATCGCCGCCGGGCTCCTCGACGTCCTCCCTCCCGACGGCCGGTTCTTCCAACTCCTTCGAGCCAGAGATGGACACGGACGGCTCGTCGGTGTCACCAGCCTCATGAGCTTCCGCCCCTTCGTATCTCTCAAGCAGCTGCTCGGTGAGGGCAACCACGTGGGATGGGACACGTCGATGTACTTCGCCTCCGACGTCGATCGGGCCGCCGTTGCAGGTGCCCTGCTGCGGGCGATCGCAGCGAGATCGATGTACTACGCCATGTACTTCGGACACATCGACGATGACGTCCGGGCGGCGCTTCCCACCGTTCGTCATCGGCTCCTCCGGACCGACTACGAGATCGGAGAGATCGACTGTCGGTCATTCACCTCCGGCGACGACTTCCTGGCCGGCCACAAGCGACTCCGCCGCAACGTCAGAGACCACGGCAAGGCCGGCGGACGAGTCCACGTCGTGGAGGGCCCGGTGGAGGCCGGTTTGGCGTGTCGATTCTCCGACCTGGTGTTCTCGACCTACCGCCACCACGGCGGCGTCGGGAGGTGGCAGTTCAGGGAGTATGCACACCGAGCGTGCGGGTCGTTCTTCCGCAACTGCGAGGACGCCGTGCACATCTACACATCGAACGGTGACCGATTGACCGGCCTCCAGTCGTTCGTCCGTCACCGCGATCGCCTCGAGCTGTCGGAGGGCGGGTTCGACCGATCACGCGACAACCACCATGCGTACGAGGCGATCATCGCCGAGTCTGTGGCCTACGCAGCGACTCACGGTCTCGATGCCGTGGGATTCGGCGGTATCTGGAATCCCGCAAAGGACCGGTACACCGATCGAGATCGTCGCTCCCCGGTCTATCTCCTCCAGCTGTACCGAGGCGATGCCCAGTACCGCCTCTTCGGCGACCGCATCTCGGCGTGGGGGTTCAAGACGTACTTCGGTGGCCGGTTCGGCGGCGCATCAGGTGAGACCGTTGTCGTCTCTCGTCAGGCAACGCTCCCGCACCATCTCAGCTGAGGAGCACCGTCGACCCTGCGTACACCTTTGCGCCGACGGCCAGGGCAGGGAAATCGCCCGGCCGGAGACCCGGCACGAAGAGGTCCACTTGGCTCCCCCTTCGGATCATGCCGATCCGATCGCCGATCCCGATCGGCTGCCCCTCGCCAACGGTGCAATCGATCTTGTTCACCTGCTGGTCGGCGATCTGGACCACATAGGCCGACAGATCCTCGCCGTCGATGCGGATGACGTTCCGCTCGTTGTCGTAGATGTGCGGTGACTTGACGTGCAGCGGTTCCATCCCGATCAGATTGCGGAGGAACATGCTGCCCATGACGTGGTTGTGCGGCGCCGGGTGATACGTGACCTCGGTGACGGTACCGGCGATCGGGCTCCGCTGATGATGGACGTCGAACGGCGACATGAAGATCCCGATGAGTGTTCCCTCGGGAGGCCGCTCGTCGCCCTTGACGATCTCGTCGATCGGGATCTCCCTGCGGTCCTTGATGGCGATCGGCGCTGCACCCTTCTCGACATGGGCCACATACACGATCCGCCCGTCCGCAGGAGCCACCACGCGGGCCGATGGGTCTACAGCCCGCTCAGGATCCCGCGGGAACCACCATCGCTCGTACGCCCGCACCGCGATGACCAGGATCCCAATGCCGACACTCAACCCGATGAGAACCTTCCGCATCGGACGGAGCCTAGGAACGCTCTTCGTGTCTTCCCGGGCCGCCGTTCGGTCGCACCGAGCAGCGAGGACTTCTGATCCGTCAGCCGATGACGATCTCGCCCCGATAGCCATCCACGGTGACGATTGCACCGTCCTCGAGCCGCATGGCTCCGTTCACCGAGACGACGCACGGGATGCCGTATTCGCGGGCGACAATCGAACTGTGGGAGAGCATTCCGCCCGATTCGGCGATCACGGCTCCGGCCTTGGCGAAGAGCGGCGTCCAGCCGACATCGGAGAACGGTATCGCAAGCACGTCACCGTCGGAGACCTGGTCGAAATCAGCGAGGCCTCTCACGACCCGCACCGGCCCTCGGTAATGGCCCCGAGAGGTGGCGACACCTGTCAGCAGTCCATTGGGCGAGGTCGGGGCGGCAGGGATGAACTCGTCGCCGTAGATGACCTCCGGCATGTCGAGGTCGGCGACTCGATCGAGCTCCGCCTTGTGATCGGCGACGATGCGCTGCGCGTCATCGGCACTCAGCGCACCGAGAACGGCAGCACGCACCTCGTCCAGCGTGAGGTACATGATGTCATCGGCTTCGCCGATCACGGCACGATCGGCGAGGCGCCTGCCGAGCTCGAGGAAGTAGAGCCGGAACAGGCCGTAGCCGTACGTGTACAGCGAACTGACCTGGTCTCGGCGAACCTGATAGGTCACCGCCCGCTTGCGGATCGGACGCGTGGTGATCGTGGTCATGGCACCGAGATCGGCAGTGGCCTCGTCCCATCGCATCCGATCGATGCGCTGCGATCTCCCGCGTGCCGCAGCCATCTGCATCACGAGATCGGGCTGCTCAGCCCAGGTTGCGACGGAGAAGTCGTTGCCCGAGTCGCTGAAGTGCCCGAAGCGGGCGAGGAACAGGTCGAGGTGGTCGGCTGCCTCCGTCGACTCGGCCCCGTGGGCTTCGATGGTGTCGGCAAGCCGATCGAGCTCGGCGTTCGGGTCTGCATCGTGGGCGGGGTCTCCGTCGATGCCGAGATCGATCTGCGTGAGATCGAGGTCGTTGGCTGCCAGCCTGCGACGAAGCAGCCCGGTGTAGACGTTCGCAAGCAGCGGCACGACGATGTTCGAGTACGCCGCCTCGGTGGATACGTCCATGAGTTGATCGATCGACGTGAGCAGGTCGTCGTCAGACATCTCGGTGAGATCCCGATCGAACCGCTGGTAGCGGTACCGCAGCTGAGGGAGCGCCGTCTCGATCTTGCGCCCGTAGCGGGACCGACCGACGGCGAACGTGATCAATCGAGGTGTCTTCATCAACGTCCGGCGCGACGGCTTCATCTTCGGCTGATCCGGGCCGGGTGGGAGTCCGAGCAGAGACTCGAGGGAGTCCCGGGGCATGCCCATCAGCTCGAAGATGTCGCCGATGGCGCCCATGTTGAAGTACGCCCGGTAGGCGAAGGTCTCGGCGAGGTCCTCAGGCTCGAGGTCGTTGTCACCGATCGCTTCGGTGAACAGCCGGATCCATGCCTTGTTGACGACGGGCACGTTGACGGACCAGACGAGTGGCTTGATCAGTCCGGGAAGGACCTCTTTCGAGATCCGATTCGAGTAGATGTGGACATCCCCGGTCCCGGTGATGGGTCGGATCTGGAGCCACCACACCTGCTCGCCATCCCAGACCCATTCGAGGTCCGCTGCCGCCCCGTAGTCGTCGGCGATCTCAGCGGCTTCCTCGACGATCGCAGTTGCGAGCTCGTCGGTGAGGATCGGATCGTCGGGCTGGGAGGTCCATGCGCCCCACTTGCGAACCCAGCGATGGGGTGTGATGCCCCCTTGGACGAGTTGGTCTCCTCGTCCCTCGACGGCTTCGAGGATGATCTCGTTGAGCCCGGTGATCGGGTTGCGGGTGAAGACGACGCCCGAGGCGACGGGCTCGATCATCTCCTGCACGAGAACCGACATCCTGATCGGGGTCTCGGCGTGCATGTGGTCCGTGTACGACTCGACGCCCTCGCTCGTCACCGACGTCCGCACGACATCGATGGCCTTCGCCACGTCCTGTGGCCCCGTCACACCGAGCACGGTTTCGAACTGCCCGGCGAACGATGCGTCGTCTCCGTCCTCCACATTGGCGGAGGACCGCACGGCGTAGACCCTGCCGAGATCGAGGTCGCCGAGGTCGCCAGGAGCACCGGGAGGCAACACCCACGTGTCGGGGATCAGATACCCGTGTGCGGCGAGCCACTGCAACGAGGCACCCTTGCCCCCCGTGGCATCGGCCGCGGCCGTACGCAGGGGAACCAACCCTGACCACCCGCTCGCCACTGCTCACATCCTCTCGATCCCGGGAAATACCCGCCAACCCGACCACCACGTCGAGGTGCAACGGTACCCCAGAAATCCACGGCTGGCATCGAGAATCTCACGGATTCACCACGGAACGGCTTCTACAGTCGAGTCGGACACACCCGGCCAGACGTGTCACACCCCACCGCTACCGTGACAGCATGAGTTACTTGCCCGATGATCCATCGGGTGAGGGCTTCACGGAAGAGGCGGCGGCTGAAGACCTCTCCCGGCTGAGTGATGACGAGCTGGAGTCATCGATCCCGGCGATGCAACGTCGGATCGATGGGCTGCAGGCGCACCTGGCGCTGCGGATCGCCGAATACGATCGGCGTGGTCTCGCCGAGTCCCGGCACCTCCTCGGCACGACGCAGTGGCTTGCGCACACCCTGCGGATCGCGAAGAGCCATGCATCGAGTCTGCTCCGGATGGGTCGGACCTTCGACCACATGCCCGCCGCTGCAGAAGCCGCCACCACCGGCGCCATCACCGCATCCGGGGCACGGCAGCTCACCGCAGCTCGCAACCGGCACCCCGAGGAGTTCCGCCATCACGAACGCGTCCTCACGGAAGCCGCAACCCGCCTCGACCCGGCAGACCTGCGCAGAGCGATCCACCATTGGGAGCAGCAGGTCGCATATCCCGATGCGATCGCCGAGATGCGCAACCGGCGACGGCGACGGCGCCTGTCGGTGAACCAGACGTGGGACGGCATGTGGGCCATCAACGGAGAGCTCGACCCTGAATCAGGCGCCGTCGTGTCCACCTGCCTCCGATCTCGTGTCGACGCCTCATCGCTCGACGACCGGGACGGCCGGACGACGCCGCAGCGCAT
>JASJCF010000051.1 GCA_030066265.1 Acidimicrobiia bacterium
GACTCTCCCCCACCTCCGGTGGGGGAGATGGCGGCAGCCAGAGGGGGCCAGCCAACGGCGCAGATCGTTGCACACCACCCCCGGCGAGCTCCGCCGACAACTCCAGGATGCGGGGCCGGCCCCCTCTGCCCGCCGGGCTCTCGCCCGCCGGCCATCTCCCCCGGCACAGCCGGTGGAGAGTGAATCATGGCGCCTGCCTCAGTCCACTCCACCCATGCAACCACATCCTCGCGATGCTCCCGAACCAAGGTTCGGAAGCCAGAAGAGATCACACCGAGCTTGTGGACCGACAGGTTCACAAATCTCGAACCTGGCGGCCCTCCCCAAAGGCCAAGTTGTGGACCGACAGGTTCACAAACCTCGAACCGTTGGCCGAGTTGGCGAAGCCAACTCGAACCTGACGGCCCGGAGGGCCGTCAGGCGTGGTTCCGAAGCATCAGTTCCTTGGGGTGCGGGGACAGATACGAAGAGTCGAGCAGGATGTCTTGCCCGTGGCGGCGGGCGAGGTGCCGGATGAGGGTCGTGGGCACCACGAGCGGCACGAGCCCGTGCCGGTAGTCCTCGATGGCCTCCTGCATCTCCTTGCGCCCGGGTTCATCGTCGACACGCCGCAGGAACCCCACCATGTGCTGGAGGACGTTGGTGTTCTTCGCAACAGTCGCCCGGCGCTTGAGCGCCTCCATGTAGGTCTCCATGTAGTGATCCCGGAACGCAGCCCTGGGAACGTTCTTGGCGTCGGCGACCAACCGGCCGAGCTCGCGGTATCGCTGTTCGTCGTGCGCCCGGAGCAGCAGCTTCTCTCGGGTATGGAACGCAACGACGTCACCCACGGTCCATCTCGGACCGAACGCATCCTTGAGCCGCCGATAGGCGAAGACACGCTCGACGAAGTTCTCCCGGAGGCCCGGGTCGTTGAGGCGACCATCCTCCTCCAACGGGAGATAGGGCATCCGCTGCTGGAGCGCCGCGGCGAAGAGCCCCTGCCCGTCCTTGAACGAACCCTTGCCGTTCTCGTGAAAGACCTTGACCCGCTCCATTCCGCACGTCGGTGAATCCTTCTTCAGGATGAAGCCGCAGAGATCCTCGTGGGCGAGGTCGGACGATCGTTCCCGGCTCAGGCGGTTCATCGCAGCCGTCCAGTCCACCTCGTTCTTGGGGTCGACCATGTGGATCGCGTCGCCCTTCCGGACGAGCCGTACCGTCGGCCGCGGCACACCCATGCCCACTTCGACCTCGGGGCAGACCGGCACGTATTCGACGAACGGTGCGAGCACATCGGTGACGTAGCGCTGCCTGGCGTGGCCGCCGTTCCAGCGAACCTCCTCGCCGAGGATGCAGCTGGAGACGCCGATCCTGATGGGCCTGGTGTCCGAGGGCGATATGGTGATGGTCGTCATCCCTCACAGGATGGCACGCCGAAGAGCAGTTGGAGTCGATTGAGGTATCCCGTATGCGCATTGCCGTCACCGGAGCAACCGGTTACATCGGGGGAAGGCTGGTGCCACAGCTCCTCGCCGAGGGTCACGACGTGGTCTGCCTCGCCCGGAGTCCCCTGAAGCTCGCCAACCGATCGTGGGCCGACGAGGTCGAGATCCTCGAAGCGGACCTCATCGCATCGACGGACCTCGAGGCCACCCTCGACGGATGCGATGTCGCCTACTACCTCGTTCACTCGATGGGAGGCGGCTCCGGGTTCGAGAGCGATGATCTCGTTGCGGCACGCCGCTTCGCGCGTGCAGCGAAGGCTGCGGGAGTCGAGCGCATCATCTACCTCGGTGGTCTCGGTTCCGACGACGAAGAGCTCTCACGCCACCTGGCGAGCCGCCACGACGTCGGCGACGTCCTCGCATCGGAGGGCGTACCGGTCATCGAGTTTCGCGCAGCGGTGATCATCGGATCGGGTTCGGTGTCCTTCGAGATGCTCCGCCATCTGACACAGGTCCTCCCGGCGATGACGACCCCGAAGTGGGTCAGGACCCGATGCCAACCGATCGCCATTCGGGACGTCCTCTCGTACCTCACAGCCGCCATCGACGATCCCATCGAGGACATGCACACGATCTACGAGATCGGTGGGCCCGACGTCATCACCTACGAGGAGATGATGCAGACGTACGCATCGGTGGCAGGCCTGCCGAGACGCCTCATCATCCCCGTCCCCGTGCTCTCCCCCGGACTCTCGAGTCTGTGGATCGGCCTCGTGACTCCCCTTCCGGTGAACATCGCACGCCCGCTCGTCGACAGCCTGAAGCACGAGGTGGTCGTGAAGGACCACACCGCTCTCGAGCGGTTCGACGTCGATCCCATCGGGTTCCGCACGTCCGTCGAGCTCGCCGTCGACGTCGCTGATGGTCTCAAGGTCAGGACCCGGTGGTCCGACGCTGAGGCGTCGAAGCCGGCCCGCCCGATGGAGTCGGATCCGGCATGGAGCGGATGCACCCTCTTCGAAGACCGCCGGAGCCGCACCACGTCTGCGGATCCGGACGACGCCTTCTGGGCGTTCAGTCGGGTCGGAGGCGATGTCGGCTACTACGGGTTCGACTGGGCCTGGAAGATCCGAGGACTTCTCGACACGTTCGTCGGCGGCGTCGGCCTCCGTCGAGGTCGAAGGCATCCGACGGAGATCCGACCCGGCGACGCAGTCGACTTCTGGCGAGTCGCAGACGTGGTGCCCGGGACGAGACTCGAGTTGTCGGCGGAGATGAAGGTCCCCGGAGACGCGTGGCTGGTGTGGTGGGTGGAGCCGACGCCGAACGGCTCGGTGATCCACCAGGAGGCCTTCTTCCAGCCGCGGGGCCTCTTCGGCCGGCTCTACTGGTACGCCCTCCTCCCCTTCCACGGGCCGATCTTCCAGCAGATGCTCAACAACATCTCAGGAGCAGCGGAGGATCGAACCCGATCCCGGGCGTCGACCACTCGATAGTCGCAACCGTCCGACGGTTCGATCACGCCGCCTTGGCAGGCTCGGATGGCTCCACGTACGTGATCTCGAGCTCCTCTGCGGGCGGCTCCGGGACCGGGCGGTACTTGGCGCCTTTGCGGAAGAGCTTCACGGCTTCCCAGTGGATCCCCGCGATCACCTTCAAGGTCAGCAGTGGCTGGGCGAAGAACTGCCGCAGGAGACTTCGAGACGTCAGCTCGACACGATCGCCATCCTGGGAGGCCGTCAGGAGCTTGCCACCGTCGTCGTCGAGGTACTCGATGACGATGCGGTAGCGGCCTCGAGGCGGGGTCAGCGTGATGCGGTACCGGCCGATCTGATCGAAGAACGGCGACACGTGCAACGTCTTGTCGAATCCGTGTTGGGGCACCCTGCGCCCGCTTGCCCCCTTGGGGACGATCGCCAGATGCGAGTGCGCATGGCCGAAGGTGTTGTGCACCTCGTAGAGGACTGCACGGAGATCGCCGTCAGCGTCGTGGCCGAACCACACCGTGATCGGGTTGAACGTGTAGCCGAGGATGCGCGGGAAGACGAGGATCTGGATCGATCCATCACCGAGGTCCACGCCCGCATCGCTCACGTGGTTCTCGAACCACGTGCGGAGACTCGAGCCATCGCGAGGACCGTGGTCCTTGTCGTGAAACGACACGAGGTTCCATCGGTTGCGCGAGAAGAAGGGAATGTCGTCCGTGAGGTCGTCGATCTCATCGAGGTCGAGGAGCAGGGAGTACACGCCGTACTTGAGGGCGTGGCCCATCGGCTGGAACCGTTGATGACGGACGACCGACTCGTAGATCGCCGACGTCCTCATACGCACACCTCACAGTGTTCCGGCTGGGCGTGGATGGCGGCGGTCGATGCAGGAACGATGTCCTCATGCCACGGTGCCGGTGATCCCAGCGCAGCGGCGACGGTGAGGCCCGACTGCAATCCATCCTCGTGGAAGCCGTAGCCGAGGTGGGCGCCGGCGAACCAGAGCCGATCTCGACCCTGGATCGAGGGCATCTCCGCCTGGGCCCGATCGGTGGCGACATCGAACTGGGGATGCATGGTCACCCAGCGATCGATCACCGTCGAGGGATCGACGCTCGATCCGGGATTGAGCGTCACGATGAGGTCGGACGGGGTGTCGAGGTTCTGCAGCCGGTTCATCCAGTAGCTCACCGACACGGGTCGCGAGCCATCGTCGTCGGTTCGCTCGATCCCGTTCCACGACGACCACACACGCCGCCGCTTCGGCATGGCGGACACGTCGGTGTGGAGGACGACTTCGTTCTCGTCGTACCGGAAGGAGGACAGGATGCGACGCTCATCGGCGGTTGCCTCCTGGCCGAGGATCCTCGAGGTGACGTCGGCGTGGGTGGCGAACACGACGTGGTCGAACATCTCTTCGACCCCGTAGACGTCCGTCACGACGACACCATCCTCGGTTCGCCTCACCGAAGCGACGCCGCGCTCGGCGTGAACCCGGGTGATCTCCTTGATGGCTCGGTCGACATACTCGCGTGACCCGCCGCTGACGGTCCGCCACTGAGGGCGGTCCACGAGGCTCACGAGCCCGTGGTTGTCGAGGAAGCTCAGGAACGTCCTCGCCGGCATCTCCTCGGCGTTGTTCCTCGTGCCGGACCACACCGCAGAAGCGAGGGGCAAGAGGTAGTAGCGACCGAATCCGTCGGGATAGCCCCGATCGGCCAGGTAGTCGGCGATCGAAATGTCGTCGGGTACGAGATCCGCAGCGAGGCGTTCGCGCTCGGACCGGAATGCGTTGATACCGCGCACGATGTCCCAGATGCGCCGGTCGAACAGTGCCTGCGGCTTCGAGAACATGGCGGCCGTGCGGCCTCCGTACTCGACGGCACCGTCGTCGGACGACACTGCGAACGACATGTCGCTGTCTTCGGTGTCGACGCCGAGCGCGGCGAAGAAGCGAGTGAGATTCGGGTAGTTCCGCTCGTTGTAGACGATGAAGCCGGTGTCCACCGGCAGTATCCGGCCGTCGATTTCGACGTCGAGTGTTCGGCTGTGTCCGCCGATTCGTTCGTTTGCTTCGAGGAGGGTGACATCGTGCCGGGCGCTCAGCGCCCAAGCGGCGCCGATGCCCGCCACCCCCGATCCAATGACTGCAATGCGCATCTCCACAGACCTTTCCGATGCGTGATTTCAATGTCAGTACGGAACCCGTCGCTCGGCCGGATTGCGCACACCCTGCGCTCTCATCGACGTCTCATCCGAACGTGAACCCTGCGTCGTATTCTGCGCATATGCGATTTCTCGACACCGCTCTCGATTCAACGCTGGCCGGCTACACCCGTTTCGGCCAGTCGCTTCGATCCATCGACGCCGAGCAGCCATTTCCCGAGGTCGCCGGCAAACACGTCATGGTGACCGGAGCGACCGGCGGCATCGGCAAAGCCGTCGCACAACGACTCGCCGCAAACGGTGCGGTCGTTCACGCCGTGGGGAGGAACCCCGCCAAGCTCGACGACCTCGTCGCGGCGACCGAAGGCTCGATCGTGCCCCACACCGCTGACCTGTCGTCCATGGCCGCGATCGTCGACCTGGCCGACGCCTACATCGCTTCGGGCGAGCCGTTGCACGGGATCGTCAACAACGTCGGCATCATGATCCACGAGCGGACGGTCACCGACGAGGGATACGAGATCACCTACGCAACCAACCTGCTCGGCCAGTACATCCTGACGAAGAAGCTGCTGCCCGTTCTCGAGACATCGGCTCCCTCGAGGGTCGTCATGGTGTCGTCTGGCGGCATGTACTCCCAGCCACTGACCGTGTCCAACATCGAGTCGTCAGAAGGCGAGTACAACGGGACGAACGCCTACGCACGCACGAAGCGGGGTGAGGTGGTGCTCGCCGAGGAATGGGCGAAGGAATTCGCCGGCACCGGCGTCACGGTGACGTCGATGCATCCGGGCTGGGTCGACACAGCCGGCGTGCGTTCCTCGCTGCCGACCTTTCGCAAGATCACCGGACCCTTCCTCCGCGATGAAGACGGAGGAGCCGACACCATCGTTTGGCTCGTCGCCTCGGACGAGGCCGGCGACCTGTCCGGAGGCTTCTATCACGACCGCCGGCAACGCCCTACGCATCGCATGAAGCGAACCGTGGAAGATCCGGCGCTGCGAGAGCGTTTCATGGAACGGCTGGCCTCCGATGCTGCCAAGTGGCTCGCATCGGACGCCACCACCGAAGATCACGATCAATCCGACACGACATCGACACACTGACGAAACACACGCCAGGAGCCCAACTCATCATGCCCAAGGTATCCCGAACCATCACCACCGACGCACCCATCGACGAGGTGTTCGCCTACCTCGCCGACTTCTCGAACGGTCCCGAGTGGGACTCGACGCAGGAGTCTTCCGTTGCGAGGGAAGAAGGCGGCCCGCGCCTCGGCCAGGTCTACGACATCACCGTCCGCTGGGGCGACCGGGAGATCCCGATGGTGTACGAAGTCACCGCCTTCAAGCCGAACCACATGATCACGTTGGTTGGAGACGGCTCGACCACCCACGCCGTCGACACCCTCGAGTTCACCGAGGTGTCCGACGGAGGAACGGCAGTCACTTACACGGCCGATATCAAGCTCAAGGGGCTTCTGCGAGTCGCCGAGCCCTTCCTCGGCTCGAAGTTCACCGAGCTCTTCGACGGCGCTGAGGCTGGCATCTCCCGCCAGCTCGCCAAGCTCGCTGCCGGCGAGAAGGGCTGAGGTCAGCTGGCCGAGCGTGCTCGCCAACCCAGCAGGAAGCTGGGGATGTCGTCGGTACGGAACGCGGCCACCGCGGCATAGAGCGCCGTGCCACCGTGGCCGAGGACGATGAAGAGGGGCAGCCAGGCAAGCGCCACCCAGGCACGCTCCTCGCGCAGGATCACCCAGCCGAAGATGAGGGCGACGCCGACGTAGAGATCGATCAGGGTCATCCTGCCCCATGGGTTCTCCAAGATGAGCGATCCCTCTTCGGCGAAGTCGCCCGTTGCGATCGATACCGCGATGGCGGCGAACATGATCAGGGTGAGAGCGACCGTGAAGACACGGATGCCAGTCATGATTGTTCCTCCCGGTCTTTGTGTCGATTCGGCAACGACTCAGAACCCGGATGCCCCGAGGCGTTCCCCGAAGCGGTCCTCGAGAACCCGTTGCAGTCGTCGTTCGGACTCCCCGGCCGCGAACCACCAGATCCCGAATCCCAGGGCGGCGAACGTGAGGCCGAGCAGCACCACCAGGTAGATCACGACCACCACCGGGGGTGCATCGAGGAGCGGCCCCCACCCGGCGACCAGGCCGAGCACGTACGCAGCTGCCCCGATGACGGTGTAGAAGACGGTCACGAAGGAGAACCACGTGAAGCCCCCGGTCGTCGGGATCGTCACGATCTTCGGCGTGCCCAGTTCGTAGAGGTAGGTGGCCTCGAGCTCCGCCCCGACGTGGATGCGCTCACCGATCATCTCGTTCAGCCGACGCTCGAGAAACGCCGCATACCAACGCGCAAACGTGAGATACGAGGAATCGAAGGCCGTCTGGACGGCGCCAATGAGGGCAACGACGGGCACCAGCAAGAACGCTTCCTCGACGCCTGCCCAGCCCACCACGAACAAGGCCAGGACGAGGACGGTCGTGAGGTTCACGTCGAAGAAGAACCGACGGTGATACAGCGCGGTCATGCCGCGCATGCGGGCCAGCTGCTGGGATGCGAGCTTGGTGCTGTCCTCCATGGCTGCAAGCCTAGGCGGCACGAGCGGCGGCGCTGAGACGCCACCGGGATCTGCGATGACGGGAGGTCACCGTGACGGCTGCGGTCACGACGGTGCTGGGGGCGTTGTGCGAGACCGGGCCGCTGCTCGACGCTTTCGACATCCCGACCGAGTGGCCCGACCAGTCGGGTCCCGGTGCCAGAGCGCAGGCATCGATCAGATACCTGACGCGCAGCGCGCCTCCATCCACAGCCGACACGCTCGAACCGCAGGTTGACCCGGTCCAGGCACTGGCTCCGATGATCGTTTCGGAACTCGAATCTGTGGACTGCTCAGACCTTGCGTCGTGGCTGTCGGCCCTGCATGCATCGCCGACCCGGCAGGAGGCAGCCGATCGCTTCTGGAAGGTCTTTGCTCCCGCCACCGCCGAGGTCCGGGCTCATGAAGTCGCGTCGGTCGACGTCATCAGGTCGCATCGTGCTGTCGAGGTGGTCCGCTCCCCGGCGGTCCCGATTCGACCGCACGAGGTGCTGTTCACCGCCAATGCGCTGATCGGACCCGATCCGCAGCAGCCCCCGAAGGATGCGCAACGGTTCGTGTTCGATCACCCGGTTCCACTCGGTGCCCCACCCGTGGCGAGCGAGATCGTCCATGGCCTCCGGGGACTGGCGGACGCCGCCGCCTTCGAACGTGCTCGCGGAACGGTGAACGGCCGGCTTCCCGTGCTCGTGTCCGTTTCGACGACGCACGACGGTCTCGGCGCTGAGGCGACAGCCGATGTGCGCCGATCGGTGCGGGCGGCGGACGCCTCGAACGACCTGGAGGTCTTCATCGTCGACGAGGCCGCCACGCATCGTCTGGTCGTCGAGGTGCTCGCGCCCGTCGTCGGAGCCTCGCCTGAGGAGCTGTTCGTCTTCGGCGTCGAGGGCCCCTACGGCCGCCACTACTCGTTCCTCAAGGCGGTGGCGGCTCTGTGGCAGGCCGTGATGGATCCCGGAATCCAGGCGACGTTCAAGGTCGACTTCGACCAGGTGTTTCCGCAGGATCAGCTGGTCCGTGAGACCGGGCGGTCGGCCCTCCAGCTGATCGCACACCCCTCGTGGGGTGCCGCCGCAGTCGAATCCGATGGTTCGACGATCGAGCTTGGGATGATCGCCGGCGCCCTCGTGAATGCCGCCGACATCGGTGACGGACTGTTCACACCAGACGTGGTCATGCCCACGAGCGCACCACAGTTCTCGCACCTCCTGTTTCGCAAGGAGATCACCCAGGCCGTGTCCACTGAAGCCGAGATGATGGATGACGGCGCCGACGGCCGGGTCCGCCAGCGCATCCACGTCACCGGCGGGACGACGGGCATCCGGGTGGACAGCCTCACCCGCGCCCAGCCGTTCGTCCCGTCGTTCGTCGGGCGTGCCGAGGACCAGGCATATCTCATGGCATCCCTGGCGCCGGGTGCGCCACCGATGAGGACGCTCCACGTGCCGGGCCTGTTCATGCGCCACGACGCAGCCACGATCGCCGCACCGTCTGCGTCCGATGCATCAGCGTCGAAGACCATCGCTGACCTCGAGCGCTTCATCCTGTTCACGGCATACGCAGACCATCTCGGACTCGATGCCGACGCGCTCGCACCGTTCACCGGCTCGTATGTGATCCCCGCCCCGGTGACGATCGCCACCCTCTCGCTCTTGCTCCTGGTGATGGAGATGGACCGCGACGGCCAAACCGAGCTCGCCCGGCACCTCCTCGAACAGGGCATCGATCGGCTGACCCGGACTGCCGGCTTCGCCATCGGGGAGCATGCACGCCTGCCCCAAGCCGTTCAACGAGAACGCACCAGCTGGTCGACCTACTACGACGCCGTTGGCAGGCTCGCTGCAGACGACGGCCGCCAGGCAGATGCACGATCCATCCTCGGGGCGTGCGCAGTCGAGTAGGTCGGAAGCTCGACGCCGTCGAGACGTCGGCGATCTCAGGAAGATCTCAGCCGGAGCACAGGTTGGTTTCGAACACAAGGCGTACGTTCCGCTGCAACCACACCGAGGGAGATCATGACCACCGACCAGCAACCAGAGCAATCCAGCAAACGTCGCTGGTGGGCAATCGCTGCAGCGGTCGCCGCCGTCGTGGTCGTCGCCGGTGTGATCGGCGTCGTGATCTACCTGAATCAGGACGTGCCCGAGGAAGTCTCTCTCGAGGCGGCTGTCGAAGACGTCACCACCGAGCAGAGCGCTTCGCAGGAAACGGCTCCAGCCGAGGAGACCACGACCACCACGCAGCCGGCCGCTGCCCCGGCTGAGGGCCTGACCGGCACGTGGACGGTCGACACCACCATCGGGGAGTTCAGCTTCGAGGATGCCACCTCGTCGTTCGTCGGATTCCGGATCGATGAGGAGCTGGCGAGCATCGGCGCAACACAAGCCGTCGGGCGCACGCCGCTCGTCGCCGCCGAGTTGGCGGTCGACGGCACGATTCTCGCCGCAGCCGAGATCGAGGCCGATCTCACAGCGATCGTCACGAACAACTCGCGTCGGGACAACGCCGTACAACGTGCCCTCAATACGGGCGAGTTCCCCACGGCGACATTCGTCCTGACCGAGCCGATCGATGTCGGCTCCGGCCTCGAAGCGGGGGAGCCAGTCAGCGTCAATGCCGTCGGTGAGCTCACCATCAACGGTGTGACCAATCCGATCGAGGTGCCGATGGAGGCCCAGCTCGCCAACGACGTCGTCGTGGTTGTGGGTTCGGTGAACATCAGCTTCGCCGACTGGAACGTGTCGGTTCCCTCCTCACCCGCCGTCGTCTCGGTGGAAGACAACGGACCGTTGGAGATGCAGCTCTTCTTCGTTCGATCATGAACCGAACGACCGGAGCGCGCCACGGTGCGCTCCGGTGTGACACCGGCCCATTAGCCGGTGGACGTGCCATAATTAATAGTAAGTCGTAGGCCCGAGCAGGGCCACCAATGGAGAAATGACGATGAACACCATCGACCGCCTCGACATCCAGATCAGCGCCTTCCTCAGACGGTGGAGCATCCCGGCTCTGCGCGTTTCGCTCGGCATCGTCTTCGTCTGGTTCGGTGCCCTCAAGGTGTTCGACGTGACACCCGTCGCCGACCTCGTTGGGCGCACCGTGTACTGGTTCGACCCTGCTTGGGTCGTGCCCGTGCTCGGCATCTTCGAGATCATCGTTGGCATCGGACTGTTGTTCAAGATCGCCTTGCGAGCGGTCCTCGGTCTGTTCTTCGCGCAGATGGTCGGCACCTTCCTGGTGCTGGTGCTCCTGCCTGACGTCTCGTTCCAGGACGGGAACCCCCTCCTCCTCACGGTCGAGGGAGAGTTCGTGATCAAGAACCTCGTGCTGCTCTCCGCGGGCATGGTCGTCGGTGCCACCGTGCGGCGGGGCACATCGTCGTTCTCCCTCCGCACGCCGACATATGAGTCTTTCCCCTCAAGTGACACGCTCGCCACCGACTCAGACGAATCCGATCCGCAGGTGGCAAGGCGGGATGTCTCCCTTCCCGCCTCCTGATGCACGCCCTGCCGGTGTGGTGATCTGACCCGTCGCCCATCGGTCTCGGCCCCTCGCCAAGGGCCACGGGCTTGCATGAACGGGGCCGGTTCTCCCAGCCGGCCCCGTTCCCGCGTTCGCAGCACGTCCGTCGAGGGTCGCCGCATTGCACACGACGTCAAGGCGGTACGACCCGAGATCGGCGCCGGCCCTCCATCGCGGGTTTTCGATGGCTAGCGTGGGAAGCTCACCCGCTGTGTCGGGTGGTTTGGAGAGGCAACCAGAGGAGTACACATGAAACGCAGGAATGCGTGGGTGATCCTGGTGCTCGTGCTCGTGCTCGTGGCCGCGGCGTGTGGTGGGACGGATGATTCCACCGACACGACCGAGGCAGAGGCGACGACCACGACGGCAGCACCTGAGGAGTCGACCACCACGACGACCCGTGCGCCTGATCCCGGTTTCGAGGGCGCAGTTCTCGACGCCGGTGGATGCGACTACGGCGGATCCATCAACACATTGACGGCCCTCGACGAATTCACCGTCGAGTTCAACCTGTGCGCGCCGAACCCTGCGTTCCTCGCACAGATCGCCTTCTCGGTGTTCGGGATCCAGCCGGAGGAGCACCTCGAGGCGACCGGAGGCTCTCCGCTCGACAACCCAGTGGGGACGGGGCCCTACGCCCTCGACCAGTGGGTACGCGGCGATTCGGTTCTCCTGACTCGCAACGATGCGTACTACGGCGCGAAGCCAGCGCACAGCACCGCGGTGATCCGGTGGGCGACCGAGAGTGCCGGGCGACTCGTCGAAGTCCAGAGCGGCAACGCAGATGGATTCTCGTTCCCCGCACCGGAGGACTACCCCACGATCGAGGGTGATGCGAATCTGACGCTCCTGCCGAAGCCGGAGCCGAACATCTTCTACATGGGGTTCACGAACATCTTCCCGCCGTACGACGATGTCAAGGTCCGTCAGGCGATCTCGCTGGCGATGGACCGCCAGCGCATCATCGACACCTTCTACCCGCCGGGGTCGGAGACCGCATCGCACTTCACGCCGTGCTCAGTTGAGAACGGCTGTCAGGGCGAGAGCTGGTGGGAGCAGGACGTCGAGGCTGCCAAGGCACTCCTTGCAGAAGCAGGGTTCGCTGACGGGTTCGACACGACGATCTACTACCGGGACGTGACCCGCGGCTACCTGCCGACACCGGGGAACGTCGCAGCGGACATCCAGGCGCAGCTCAAGGAGACCCTCAACATCAACGCTGAGGTCGTCGTACTGGAGTCTGCCGAGTTCATCCAGCAGTGTTCCACCGCTGGGCAATGTGATGGGATCCACCTCCTGGGTTGGACGGGTGACTACCCGCACGTGACGAACTTCCTGGACTTCCACTTCTCGGCGGACAACCCGCAGTTCGGCGAGCCGCACCCGGAGATCTACGAGCCCCTGGCCGAGGCGGCGACGCTTGCGTCCGCATCCGAGGCTGCACCGCTCTATGAGCAGGCCAACAACGCCATCAAGGAGCTCGTGCCGATGGTTCCGGTCGCCCACGCTGGCGCCGCATTCGTGTCGGCATCGAATGTGACGGGGGCCAACGCGCCGCCGTGGGGCCACGTGCAGCTGAACCTGTGGGACAACGCCACGGACACGCTGGTGTTCGTGCAGAACAACGAGCCGATCTCGCTGTACTGCTCGGACGAGACCGACGGCGAATCGCTGCGAGTCTGCGGACAGATCGTCGAAGCCCTGTACTCGTACGAGGTGACCGGCGAGGTCCGGCCGCAGCTGGCGACCGAATGTGTGCCGAACGATGCCCTCGACATGTGGACCTGCTCGCTCCGTCAGGGCGTGACGTTCCACGACGGGTCGACGTTCGATGCCAACGATGTCGTGGCTTCGTACACGGCAGGTCTCGATGCGGCGAGCCCGCTGCACACCGGCAACACCGGAACGTTCGAGTACTACGACTACCTGTGGGGTCTGATCAACGCTCCTGAGGGCTGATCGACGGAAACCACGATGACCACTGTGGGGGAGGCCATGGGCCTCCC
>JASJCF010000052.1 GCA_030066265.1 Acidimicrobiia bacterium
AAAACTGAAAACTGAAAACTGAAAACTGAAAACTGAAAACTGAAAACTGAAAACTGAAAACTGAAAACTGAAAACTGAAAACTGAAAACTGAAAACTGAAAACTGCCGAATCCTCGGGCGTCGTAGCCCGAGGATTCGGAGAGCTGGCGATGGGACTCGAACCCATGACCTGCCGCTTACAAGGCGGCTGCTCTGGCCAACTGAGCTACGCCAGCAGGATGCTCAGGATACCCAGCCGCGCACCCGGGCCACTTCGTAGCAGGCGATTGCGGCAGCAACGGATGCGTTGAGGCTCTCGGCGCCTCCCGGCATCGGCACGCCTGCGATCACGTCGCATCGCTCGGCAACCAGTTGCGAGAGGCCGGAGCCCTCGGCGCCGATGCACAGTGCCACCGGCTGGTCGAGCAAGTCGAGCCCGAAGATCGAGCGGTCCGTCGATCCGGAGAGGCCGACCGTCCAGACGTCCATCCGTGACAGCGTTCCAAGCGCTTCGGCGATCGAGGAGACGAGCATCACGGGGACATGCTCCAAGGCCCCGACAGAAGCCTTGAACGCAGTCGCCCCGATGGGAGCACCCCTCCGATCCGCCACGACGATGCCCGTCATGCCGGCGGCCCACGCCGAACGGGCGGCTGCGCCGATGTTCCGGGGATCCTGGACACGATCGAGCACCAGGAGGGCCGGATTCTCCATCCGGGTCACGGTGGGCTTCAACTTGCGACTCGGGATCGGACGACACTGTGCCACCAGACCCTGAGGCGCCGTCGTGACGGCGGATGGCCTGACGTCGGCAACCACAACGACCTCGACGCCTTCGGCCCGTGCCCGATCGGCGATCGCGCCGACATCGGAGCGGCTGAGCCTGCCCTTCTCCACGAGGAGGCGTTCGATTCGGCCGGCATCCAGCGCCGCCGCAACGGCGTGGATGCCTTCGACCTCAGCCCCGATGCCAGCGTGCGCCATCAGGCGTGTCCTCGATCACGATGCCGACCGATGCCAGTCCGTCACGGATGGCGTCGGCACGCTCCCAATCCCGCTCGGACCTCGCCTGCTCTCGGAGATCGACGAGCTCGTCGACTCCCGCTTCCGGAACTCCGAGCGACGCAGCGACACCGGACACGTCGACCTCGGGGGCTTCGTCGGCCTCGGCGAGGCCCAGCACATCGATCATCTCGTCGAAGGCAGCGACCAACGGCTCGGCGTCCTCCCCGCTGTCGAATGCTGCGTTGCCGGTCCGCACCGTGTCGAACACCACAGCCAGAGCACCGGCGACGTCGAGATCGTCATCCATCGCCGCCTTGAACGCTTCCAACGGAGCAGCCGCAGGCTCGGCCTCGATCGCAGCAGGAGCCCTGCGCCGGAACGACCGCATCCGCCCCAGACTCGCCTCGGCGTCGTCGAGCGCGTCGGGCGTGAAGTCCAGCGGCTTGCGATAGTGCGTGCGCAGGTAGAACAGCCGCACGGCAAGCGGCTCCCACCGATCGAGGGAATCGAGCAACGTCACGACGTGTCCCGTCGACTTCGCCATCTTCTCGCCACGCAGGTTGAGCATCCCGTTGTGCATCCAGTACCGGGAGAACGGAGTACCGGTGGGTGCCTCGGACTGGGCGATCTCGTTCTCGTGGTGCGGGAAGATCAGATCGGTTCCCCCTGCGTGGATGTCGAAGCCGGGACCCAAGTACTTGGTCGCCATCGCCGAGCACTCGATGTGCCACCCTGGCCGTCCCGGCCCCCACGGGGAGTCCCACTGCGGCTCTCCGGGCTTGGAGGCCTTCCACAGGGCGAAGTCGAGCGGATCGCGCTTGCGCTCTCCCGGCTCGACGCGTTGGCCTGCACGGAGATCGTCGACGTCGTGACGAGAGAGGCGTCCGTAGCGATCGAACGACCGCACGGCGAAGTAGACGTCACCTTCGGCCTCGTAGGCGTGACCGGACGTGAGGAGCTCTTCGATGAGCGCGATCATCTCCGGGATGTGCTCGGTCGCCCTCGGCTCGATCGTCGGAGCCAGATTGCCGAGTCGCCGGTATGCCTCGTCGAAGGCGTTGAACGCCCGCTCGGCGACTTCATCGGTCGTCATGCCGGTCTCGGCCGCCATGGTGATGATCTTGTCATCCACGTCGGTGACGTTGCGGACGAAGATCACCTCGTGGCCGATCCACTCCAGATACCGCCGCAGCACGTCGAAGGACACTGCCGATCGCCCATGACCGAGGTGGGGCTCCGACTGGACGGTGGGGCCGCACACGTACATCGTCACCCGGCCCTCATCGGAGGGTTCGAGGGGCACGACCGCCCGTTCCATGGTGTTGTACACCTGCATCGATTCGATGGTAGGACCTGCGGAACCTTCCCTCAGCTCCTCGGTAGCCTCGTTCACATGAACCGCACACCCCTGAGTCCCGCTCCCCTCGTCTATGCCCACCGGGGTGACCGATCCCGGGCTGACGACAACACCTTGGAGGCATTCGCCCTTGCGGTGGAGGCTGGCGCCCATGGCATCGAGCTGGACGTGCGATCGACCGCTGACGACGTCCTGATCGTGTCCCACGATCCATCCCACGGCGATCTTCCCGCCTTTCACACGATGACCTTCGCCGAGCTCCGGGACGCCGATCCCAGCGTTCCCACGTTCGAGGAGACACTTCGTGCGGTGCCCGCCGAGATCTACCTCAACGTCGAGATCAAGAACTCACCAGGCGACCCGGCGTTCGATCCGGATCGTCGGAACACCGTTGCGGCCCTCGACATGATCCGACAGATCGACGAGCCGAGCCGCATCATCCTCTCGTCGTTCGATCCCGAGAGCGTCGCCGTGGGCCGACGCCACTCGCCGGACATCCTGGCGGGTCTCCTCATCGGGTCCCTCGTCCCCATCCCGGAGGGCGTGGCAGCCGCAAGGGAACTCGGAGTCGAAGCGTTGCACCCGCCCATGAGTTCCATCGCCGATTCGCCAGTGGACCAGGTGAATCGGATCAGGGAATCCGGCCTGAGCACCGTGGTGTGGAACGCAAACACGTCGGCGGAGATCGCTGCCGCTGCCGCCGCAGGAGTCGATGTGATCATCACGGACGACCCGGGCATGGCGAGGTCAGTGCTCGGGTAGCGCTCGCGTCAGCGCTTCACCGTCACCACCGCATAGGCCGCGAGGCCCTCCTCGGCGCCGATCCACCCCATCCCATCGGTGGTGGTTGCCTTCACCGACACGTGCTGGAGCGGGATGCGCATCACCCGTGCAACTTCTTCTCGCATCTCGTCCCGGTGGGGAGCGACCCGGACCGACTCGGCGACCACGGTCACATCGGCGTGCACGATGTCGAATCCGCGATCGAACACCATGGCGGCGCACTTCTGCAGGATGTCGAGCGAGTTGGCGCCCTGCCACTGGGGATCACTGCTCGGGAAGAACATGCCGAGATCGCCGACGGACGCAGCGCCGAGGACGGCATCCGCGAGGGCGTGGGCGGCGACGTCGCCATCGGAGGTGGCGGCGACGCCTCTCGGCGACGCCACGGTGACTCCGCACACCACGATGGGCCCCGGACCCTCGAACCGATGTGCGTCATATCCGAAACCAACACGATGATCGTTCACGGCTCTTCGCTCCGTTCCTCGTCGATGGCCTTCGCCCGCGCCAGATCGTCGGGGTAGGTGATCTTGATGTTGGAGGGGTCTCCGGCAGCCACGGCGACGGTGCCGCCAATGAGCTCCACGAGGCCGGCATCGTCCGTTGCGTCCAATCCGGGAGCTGATCGGTGGGCCTCGAGGAGGACCGAGCGGCGGAAGATCTGCGGCGTCTGGACAGCGACCAGGTCGGAACGGTCGACGGTTTCGACGACGCGGTCCCTCTGGACGCGCTTGACGGTGTCGGTGACCTTCAGTCCGGGGATGGCACCGTCCACGTCGTTGGGAATTGCAGCGGCGAGGAGACGGTCGACGAGATCGACCGTCACCATCGGCCTGGCGGCGTCATGGATGAGCACCCACTCGGCATCGGGGACCGCTTCGACGCCGGCGAGGACGGAGTCCCTGCGCCGCTCCCCACCGGCGATGCCACCGGGCACGTCGCCGACGACCACGACGGTCTCGATCCCCACGGCGCGGAACACATCACAGCAGCGTTGCCACAGGGGAACACCACCGATCGTCAGGTCGTGCTTCGGGCCGCCAAACCTGGATCCGCTTCCCGCAGCGACCACCACTGCGGCACATCGGTCGATCGGGACCGATCGTCGGTCAGACCTCGACGGGCTCATCCACTCTGGGCAATGCCCGGTCGAGCTTCTTGATGGTCTCCTCCTCGGAGAGATCCAGGGAGAACTGGAGCTCCGAGACGATGATGAGCCGTGCTTTCGCCAGCATGCGTTTCAGCGCCGGGGAGATGCCCTTCACCTGCTGGGCGTAGGTCAGGTCGCGGACCACCTCGGCGACCTGGAAGATGTCGCCGGAGTTGATCTTCTCGGTCAGCAGCTTGTACCACCGGCTCCAGTTGGCGCCGGCCTCTTGCGGATCCTCTTTGAACACGGCGAACACCTGTCGGGCCTTGTTCTTCGAGATGACCGGCCGAACGCCACGCTCGAGCGCCGACGCAGCGGGGACACGAAGGGTCAGCTGATCCGTTGCGATCTCCAGGACGAAGTAGTCCTGAACTTCTCCGGCAAACTCGATCCGTTCCTTCTTGACGATCGTCGCTGCGCCGTGATGGGGATACACGACCTTGTCACCGACGTCGAACGGGTACGCCTTCTTCGCTGGCGCCCTCTTGGCCGTCGTCTTCTTCGCTGGTGCCTTCTTGGCCGTCGTCTTCTTGGCTGCCGCGGTCTTCTTGGCTGCCGCGGTCTTCTTCGCAGGCGCCTTCTTTGCGGGCGCCTTCTTTGCCGTCGTCTTCTTGGCTGCCGCGGTCTTCTTTGCGGGCGCCTTCTTTGCCGTCGTCTTCTTGGCAGGCGCCTTCTTGGCAGCCGTCGCCTTCTTTGCGGGCGCCTTCTTCGCGGCTGTCTTCGTGCTCGCGCTCGACTTGGTTTGCGTCTTCTTGGTGGCCACAGAACCCTCAGGAATGGTTGGAATCAGCCATTGTACTGCCGGTACCGGCAAGCATGCTTCATCGGAGCGATCCGTCGATCGATCCCGATCCGTTGCCCCGCGACAGGTAGCTGCGGATGGTGGCGGCGCGTGCCGCACCGACGCCCTCGACCTCTGCGAGCTGATCATCCGAAGCGTTGATGAGCTTCTCGTACGTCCCGAACCGTCTCAGGATCGCATCTCGCACGGAGTCCGGCAGTCGTGGAATCTCCGCCAGAGCCCGCATGCCTCGCGGCGTGACGCCGTGGTCCAGGCTTGGATATCCAAGGGCTTCGGCGATCGCTTCGGCGCTGAAGAGGTCGTCGTGATCGAGGTCGTCGAGCTTCTTCCACATCGACGATGCCTTGCGGGGTTTGCGCGGCGAGTAGTCGACATTGACCAGCTCGGCGATCTCTGCGACACCGTCCTCGAGGTCTTCGGCCTGCAGGGAGATCAACGAGGCCTCATCTCCGATCTCGGCAGCGATCGTGTCCAGATCGCGACCGATGCTGCGGATCACTGCTGCTCGTTGGATCACACCCACGGCGTCACGGACCGACGCAAGCCCATCGGCTTCGTACCGATCCAGCCGGGCAACGGAGTCATCGAACTGGTAGCGCATCCGTTCGAGGGACTGCAGCCGTTGGTTGGCCTCGGCGAGCAACTCGGTGACCGATTGCAGCGTGAACCGGGCCGCGCCCGAGAACACCTCGGCACGGAGATGACCCTCCTCGGAGACAGCGAGCACCGCGGCGTCGGTCTGGCGGGCGAGGCGATCGGCCGTGCGGAACCGTGTCCCGGTCTCAGCGGTCTCGATCTTCGGATCCGGCATGAAGTGCACGTTCGCCGCACGGATGGTGTTGGCCTGATCATCGACCACGATGCCACCGTCCATCTTGGCCAGCTCGGCGAGTCGCTGGGCGGTGAAGGTCACATCGACGAGCCAGAAACCGCCCGTCACCACCTCGTCGACCTTCGGTCCCGTCCCGATGATGATCAACGCACCCGTCCCCTGCGCCATGATCAGCTCGGCGGCGGTTCGGAGCGGTGTCCCAGGAGCGAACCGGCGGAGCAGGTCGAGCGACGCTGCGGTGTTCGGGGTCATCGCTCAGCAATCTAGTCGCTGCAGTCAGTTGTGGCTGATCACCGCAGAGAGGCCGCGAAACCCGCTTCGAACAGGACCTCGAAGAGGGTGGAGGACGGGGCACCGGGTTCCACCACGGGGCGCACTCCGATGCGGTCGACCTCGGCACGCCGAACGCCACCCTTCGGCACCGACCGCACCTCTCCGGTGAGGCCGAGCTCTCCCCACGCCGCCATACCGCCGAGCGGGACGTCGGCGTATGACGATGCAATGGCGAGCGCGACGGGCAGGTCGCTTCCGGGCTCGGTGATGCGCATGCCTCCCATGACGCTCACGTAGATGTCGTGGAAGCGCAGCGGCATGGCCGCATGCCGCTCGACGATGCCGATCACCTGGTGGATCCGGTTGGTGGGGATTCCGTTGACGGCTCGTCGCGGTTGATCGGTGCTCGCAGGCACCACCAACGCCTGGATCTCCACGACGAGCGGGCGCTTCCCCTCCACCGTGGGGAACAGAACGGTTCCCGAGGCGCTCTCGTCGCGTCGGGACACCAGGACGCCCGACGGGTCGGTCACCTCTGCCAAACCGGCCGCCGTCATCTCGAACACCCCGACCTCGTTGACGGATCCATAGCGGTTCTTGATGCTGCGCAGGAACCGGAACCCCTGGTCCGAGTCGCCGTCGAGGTAGAGCACGACGTCCACCATGTGCTCGAGGGTGCGCGGTCCGGCGATGGAGCCGTCCTTGGTCACGTGGCCGATGAGCACGATCGGCAGACCCGTGGTCTTGGCGAGGCCGATCAGCCTGGCCGCCGATTCGCGCACTTGACTGGTCCCGCCCGCGCTGCCGCTCGCTTCCAGCGTGGAGACCGTCTGAATCGAATCCACGATCAGCACGTCGGGTTGCTCACGCTTCGCAACAGACACGATCTCGTCGACATCGTGCACGGATGCGATCCGGACGCCCGGGGACGACACGCCGATACGGCGAGATCGCATCTGCACCTGGTGGACCGACTCCTCTGCCGTGGCCACGAGCGCCGTTCCCTGCGAGCCCGCCAACGCATCCGCTACGTGCAGAAGCAGCGTCGACTTCCCGACTCCCGGTTCACCCCCGATGAGGATGACGGCACCAGGGACCACACCGCCGCCGAGGACGCGATCGAACTCCGCCAACCCGACGGGCTCACGATCGCGCACGACGCTCCGATCCGAGATCGCAGCGATGACCTCGGGCGAACCGGTGGTCCCGGCTGCGGGGACGGTCTCGACCAGCGCTTCAGGCGCCCTGCATTGGGGACAGAAGCCCATCCACTTGCCCGATCGATGGCCACAGGTCTGGCACAGGTAGGTCGGTGTTTCTGCTCTGCTACTAGCGTTCATGGAGGCGACAGTACGTCGCCGGTAGGACAGATTCAGTGCCGGTGGATCAGCCAGAACGTCAGGGCGATCACTGCCAGCACCAGCACCGTGAACGCGGCCACGGACGCGGGCGTCCAGGGCTCGGCGACACGAATCGACAAGAACAAGGCCATCCGTGGCACAATACCCCGGAGGTTGCGCCCGGGTCACTCACTGATCCCGGCTGCGCACAGAGGAAAGGCACATGGGCGACGACCGAAACGATCAATTCGACGATCTGTTCGAGCCCTTCGAGCTGTCGGATCCGCCCGCTACGGCCAGCGAGACCACCCCGCCTCCTTCGAGCGCTCCGGTCGAAGAGACGTCCGCCGACCCGGCTGCGACTACGACCGACGAGACCGCCGAGAGCGTCGCCGTCGATCAGGTTCAGTGTCCTGCCTGCGGTGCCACGAATCCCGCCTACAACCACCACTGTGAGCGCTGCGGATCTCGGCTGAGCACGGATCCGATGCCCATCGCCCCGGCGCCGGCCTCACGCACGAGTGCCGGAGGCCGTGCGCTCGGTGTCCTCGCAGCGGTGGTACTCGTCGTTGCGCTGATCGCCCTCATGGTGAACATCTTCCGTAGCGGAGATGCCGAAGTCGCCGGGCCGGAGACCTCCTCGTCGACCACCACCACGACCCAGCCGGTGATCGTGTCCGAGATCATCCCGACTTCCGTGAAGGCGAGCTCACAGCTGTCTGACCGCTTCGGTCCCGAGAACCTGATCGACGGCGACCCCGAGACCCGTTGGAACGACAAGAGTGCCCGCGGGGTGGATGCTTGGCTCGAATTCACCTTCGCCACCCCGGTCCAGATCACCGAGATGGAGTTCCAGAACGTGTCTGACGACACGAAGTTCCGCCAGAACTACAAGATCCAGGGCTACACGATCACGGTCAACGACCTGAACGTCCCGATCAGGGGCAGGCTGGTGAACTCCAACGAGCCTCAGCGCGTCAGGATCGCCAGCCTCGAGACCTTCACGCTCCGTGTCGACGTCTCGACCACGTATCCGGCCCAGCCCGTGGGTGACCAGCCCCCCTTCGACGAGCTGGCTCTCGAGGACGTCCGGTTCTTCGGCGTCGAGAAATAGCGGGCGCGCCTCCGGCACGGTCTCGCCGACCGCCATCACCTGGCATGAGGAGGCTCAGAGCGCTCGATCGGGGGCGTATCCGGAGCGTTCCAGCAAGCGGAGGTGTTCGAGATCCTTGGGCCGCCCGGCAGCCCGCTTGTACCGCACCACGTACTCGAGCCTTGCGAACGGCAGATCGTCGAAGATCTCTGCCGTGTCGATCAGATCGTCGATGTCCACGTCGCCGTAGGCCCAGCTCGTGCCGACGGTGACGGCTCCGTCGGAGAAGCTCGCGACGTCGACGCCGTGTTCGGTGAGCGTCACCACCTCCCCGAGCCTGCGCGCCCGTTCCCACGCGGCGCCACGCGCAACGACATCGACATCGTTCGCAGCATCGATGATCCCGCGGATGATCAGCGGTCCGCTTCCGAAGATCGCATAGTGGCCGATCGGGAGATCGAGCTCCCGTACCGCTGCGAAGAGCTGCGATCCACGTCCGCTCACTGCGGACTCCCGTCGACGAGAGAGGTCACGTAACCCGCCGGACACCGACCATCCGGTGCATTCTCGAGACTGCGGTCCCCGGGGAGGACCCACGCAACCCTCCGATGCTCGTACGTGTGACCCGACGCACGGCGGCGCGCGTCAGTCCTTGATGTACGGCTGACCGTCTGCAGCCGGTGGTCTCGCCCGTCCGACGACTCCGGCAACGACGATGATCGTCACGATGTATGGCGTCATCGACAGGAACTCCGAGGGGATCGGCGTCCCCAGCACGCCGAGCTTCTGCTGGAGTGCCCGTGCAAAGCCGAACACGAGGCCTGCTCCGAGGACCCCGAGGGGCATCCACCGTCCGAAGATCATGGCAGCGAGCCCGATGAACCCGATGCCGGCCGTGAGGTTCTCCTCGAAACGTGACACCTGGGCGAGCGTCAGGAAAGCGCCACCGAAGCCGGCGATGAGACCACCGAGGATCACGTTGCGATAGCGGGTGCGATACACGTTGATGCCCACCGTGTCCGCCGCCTCGGGATGTTCTCCCACCGAGCGGGACCGAAGTCCCCAGCGCGTGTAGAACAGGCCGAAGTGCAGCACGATCACGAGGATGAAGGTCGCATACACGAACAGGTTGTGGTTGAAGAAGATCTGCCCGACGATCGGGATGTCACCCAGGAAGGGGATCTTGAACGGGGTGAACCTGCCGGGGGCGTTCAGATCCTGAGCATCGGCGAGCACGCGGCGTGCGAGGAACGACGTGAGCCCGAGGGCGAAGATGTTGATCACGACACCGGCGATGATCTGATCGATCCGGAAGCGAATAGCCAGCACGGCGAGCACTGCGCCGAGCAGGGCGCCGGTCAGCATCGCCCCGATCAACCCGACCCAGATCCCGAACGCTGAGCCCACGATGGTCCCGACGAAGGCGGACGTGAGCAGCTGACCCTCGATGGCGATGTTGATGACGGCGACGCGCTCGCACATGAGGCCGGTCAACGCCCCCAATGTCACGGGCACGGACAGGATCACCGTCGAGCGGATCATCCCCGTGAGGTTGAACGACCCGTCGGACGCCGCCCAGGTGAGGAACGCCAGAGCGAAGAGACCCAACCCGATGGCCAGGGCGAGATTCGTCCAGTGGACGTGCGATCGCCTGAGAACCCATCCGCCGAGGAACGCGAGGATCGCGGCAACGACGAATGCGAGCCATTGGCTGTTGACCTCCCAGGTGAGGCCCGTGAACCGCTCGCCTGGCAGCGAGAGATTGAACGTCGACGTGGAACCCGACTCGACGCCGAGCCCGAACGCCCAGAACACGAAGACACCCAGGAGGATGAGCACCACACCGATGACGGTGGCGCGCCGTTGCTCGGGAGTCGCCCTGGTCTTGACCTCGGCTTCTGGCTGGTTCGCTACGGCCGTCATCCGCCCCACCCCGTCGAGATCGTGGTTTCGAGCTCTTGCTCAGGCGTCTTGATCCGGTAGATCGCCCGCACCAACTCAGGCGCTGCAATCAGCACGATGATCAACGCCTGCAACACGAGGACGAGGTCGATGGGAATCTGCGCTGCTCCCTGCATCTCTCGGCCCCCTGCGCGGAGCGCTCCAAACAGGAGTCCGGCGAAGAGCACGCCGACCGGGTTCGATCGACCGAGCAGCGCCAGGGCGATGGCATCGAAGCCGATGGCGCCGGCGAAGTTCGAGATCCCCCGGTATGGCTCGAGGCCGAGGATCTGGTTGGAGCCGGCAAGCCCTGCCATGGCGCCCGAGACGGCCATGACGGCGACGTACACCCAGGCAACGTTCATGCCGGCATACCGGCCGCCGTCAGGGTTGAAGCCCACCGCTCGGAACTCGAATCCAATGGTCGACCGGTACAGCAGCCACCAGCAGAACCACACGGCGAGAAGCGCAAGGATGAATCCGATGCTGAGGCGCTCGAAGATCGTCGGGAACTGCGCAGACGGCGCAACGGCTTCGGAGATGGGATCGTTGCGCCCGGGCTGCTGGAAGAGCGAGGTCTTGAGGAAATAGTCGACGAGGAACAGGGCGATGAAGTTCAGCATGATCGTCGTGATGACCTCGTGGGCACCCGTCCTCGCCTTCAACAATCCGGCGATGCCAGCCCAGATCCCGCCGCCGATGATGGCAGCCAACAGAGCGAGGGGGATGTGGACGAACGCAGGGAGGGCAAACGTGAATCCCACCCACAACGCCGCCATGCCACCGATGTGCATCTGACCGTTGACGCCGATGTTGAACAAGCCCGCCTGGAAGCCGATGGCGACGGCCAGTCCGGCGAAGATGAGCGGTGTTGCGGTGAACAGCGTTTCCGAGATCGCCTTCGGTGATCCCACCGACCCGACGAAGAGCGCCCTGTAGGCGTCGAAGATGCCGCCGATCGTCTGCTTGAAGGCTTCCCATGGGTCCTCGCCCCAGAGGCTCAGCGTGTCGAGGTCGGTGAGGGCGATGATGAGCCCACCGATGAGCAGCGCAGTGAGCAACGCAAGCGCCGGGACGACGATGGCTTGGCCGACGCTGCTACCGACGCCGGTGACCCGGGCGAACCACTGGCCCCAGTACGGATCAGTTGGCGGTCGTTGATCGGTCATGGTCCTCCCGTTCCCGCCGCAGCTTCCGTGTCACTGCTGCCGAGCATCGCCAACCCGACGTCGGTCGTCGATGCCGACCCATCGAACTCACCAGCGACCTCGCCCTCGTACATGACCACGATGCGGTCGGACAACGCCATGATCTCGTCGAGTTCCGACGAGACGATCAGCACAGCCGAACCCGAATCGCGCTCCTCGACGATGCGACTGTGGATGTACTCGATCGAGCCAACATCGATGCCTCGCGTGGGTTGGGAGGCGATCACCAAGGTGACGTCACGATCGAACTCCCTTGCGACGATCACCTTCTGTTGGTTTCCGCCAGAGAGGTTGGCGACGAGGGTGTCGGTGCTGGGCGTGCGCACGTCGTACTCCTCCACGAGGCGCTCAGCTCGCTCCTCCGCCTCGTCCCAGTGCATCTGCACGCCCCGGGAAATGGGGTTCTCGTAGTAGGAGTCCAGGACGATGTTCTCGGTCACGGTGAACGGCAGGACCAGACCGCTCTTCTGCCGATCCTCCGGCACATGGGCGACGTCCTGCTTGTGGATCGCCCGCGGAGAATCGGTGGTGATGTCCTTCCCTGCAAGGGTGATCGAGCCACCCAATGATTGGCGCAGTCCCGTGATCGCTTCCACGAGCTCGGTCTGGCCGTTCCCCTGGACACCGGCGATGCCGACGATCTCGCCAGCGCGGACATCGAGCGAGACACCGTTCACAGCACGCTGGTTCCGGTCGTCGAGGGCGATGAGGTTGCTGACCGAGAGCACGACTTCTCCCGGCTGCGCTTCCTCCTTCTTCACGGTCAGTTCCACGGGTCGGCCCACCATGAGCTCAGCGAGCTTCTCCTCGTCGACCTCGGACGGCAAGACCTCGGCAACCGTCTTGCCACGCCGCATGATGACGATGCGGTCTGCGAGCTCGAGGGCTTCGCCGAGCTTGTGGCTGATGAAGACGATGCCCTTGCCGTCTGCCTTGAGCCCGCGCACGATGTCGAAGAACCCCTCGACCTCCATGGGGGTGAGCACCGACGTCGGCTCGTCGAAGATGACGAACCGAGCCTGGCGCTCGAGCACCTTGATGATCTCGACGCGCTGCTGGATCCCGACCGGCAGATCCTCGGTCATGGCATTCGGGTCGACGTCGAGGTTGTACTGGCTGGAGATCTCCTTCACGCGCTTGCGCGCACGCTTCATGTCGAGCCAGCCGGCCTCCCTGGTCGGTTCATCTCCGAGGATGACGTTCTCCGAGACGGTGAACACGGGAACCAACATGAAATGCTGGTGGACCATGCCGATGCCGGCGTCGATGGCTTCTGCGGGCGACCCGAGGGTCAGCGGTTCCCCGTCGACCAACACTTCACCGGAGGTCGGCGTGTACAGGCCGTACAGGATGTTCATCAGGGTGGTCTTGCCGGCGCCGTTCTCACCGAGCAAGGCGACGATCTCGCCCTCGGCGACAGTGAGGTTGACATCGTCGTTTGCGAGCACACCGGGAAACTGCTTGGTGATGTGTCGCAACTCGAGGGTCACCTACGCCTCCAATAGCCCGTCCGCACCACCTTACCCACGTCGCTGCGCGCTCGCATGATCCAAGACGCGGAAGGGGGCCCCCCCC
>JASJCF010000053.1 GCA_030066265.1 Acidimicrobiia bacterium
CCGAGTACCGAGTACCGAGTACCGAGTACCGAGTACCGAGTACCGAGTACCGAGTACCGAGTACCGAGTACCGAGTACCGAGTACCGAGTACCGAGTACCGAGTACCGAGTACCGAGTCTTCAGTCTTCAGTCATCAGTCAACACAATCGCTGCGAACTGCGAACTGCGAACTGCGAACTGCGAACTGAGAACTGAAGACTGAAAACTGAAAACTGATAGCTCAGATCTGCTTTTCGTCGGTCATGAGCTCCCAGAACTCGATCTCGCTGCCGAGGGAGATCTCTCGGAGTTGTGCGGACACGTCCTGGAGGCCGTCGACCCGGGTGCGGTCCTCGCGGTAAGGCGACATCAGCGCCTCGTCGGTCCACTCCATGACGACCTGGTTCTTCTCGCCGGGTGTGGTGCCGCTGTTGAAGTACACCGTGCTGGCGCTGCGGGTCCCCGCCTCCTCGTAGGCCTTGCCGATGGCATCGATCAGGCTCGCGGCCTTCCTCGCCTCACCGGGCTTGACGGTGTAGATCCTGCGGATGAGATACACGGGTGCCTCCTGACGTTCGTTCGGCATGCGACGCTAGCCCCGAATTGGTGGGTGGTTGCTGCATCGTCGTGACGGTCCGATCTTCGGGACGGCCCGACCTTCGAGACGGCCGGACTCTTGCGTGGGTCTGGATCCTCGGGTCGATCAGGATCGGCACAGGTAGCGTTCATCCCATGGGTTGGCTGTCGGCTCGCGCGTTCTCGTGGCTGGGGTGGCGGTTCGTCGGTGCGCTTCCCGATGAGCGCAAGGTCGTCGTGGTGGCCTACCCCCACACGACGAACTGGGACTTCTTCGCATTTCTCGCCGTGCGGCATCACTTCGGGGTCGAGGTCTCGTTTCTCGCCCACCGGGGCCTGTTCGTCGGTCCGTTCGGATGGCTCCTCCGCGCGATGGGGGGCATCCCGGTACAAGCTTCGGGTGGCGTTTCGGTGGTCGAACAGGTCGTTGCGGTCTTCGGCCGTCGCGACGAGATGATCCTTGCCATTGCGCCCGAAGGCACCCGCGCCGCAGACGCCGAATGGCACTCCGGCTTCTGGCGCATCGCTGATGCCGCTGGCGTCCCCGTGGTGATGGGATTCGTGGATCGCCGTTCCAAGACGCTGGGTTTGGGGCCTGCGTTGATCATCGATGGCGATCCCGAGGGCTGGATGGACGAGGCACGCCGCTTCTACGACGACAAGCACGGTCTCCGGCCGGAGCGCCGCGGGCGGCTCAGGTTGACGACGTCGTGATCCTCGGTTGCGTGGTGTTCCGGCGCTAGTGTCGAACACATGTTCGATGACGCCGACCCCGCCAGCTACCTCGACGACCTGAATCCCGAGCAGCGAACGGCGGCAACGCACGGTTCGGGCCCCCTCCTTGTGATCGCCGGAGCCGGGAGCGGGAAGACCAAGACCTTGGCGAGCCGCGTTGCCCACCTGATCGAGTCCGGAGTGGATCCGGATCGCATCATGCTCCTGACGTTCACGAGACGAGCAGCAGCCGAGATGATCCGTCGAGCCGATTCCGTGGTGCCTGGCGCTTCGGCCAGTGCGGTGTGGGGCGGGACGTTCCACGCCATGTCGAATCGGCTGCTTCGGACCTACGGCGCCGCTGTCGGGCTCGAACCGTCGTTCACCGTCATCGATCGATCCGACTGCGAGTCGTTGTTCGGCGTTTTGCGAACGGAGCTCGATCTCACCACCTCTCGCAGGAGGTTCCCCAAGAAGGAGACCATTGCGGCCATCTACTCGCGAGTGGCCAACGCCCAAACCCCGCTCGACGAGACCGTCGCCTCCCGGTTCCCGTGGTGTGGCGACCACGTGGATGCCTTCCGGGACCTCTTCCGGGCGTATACGCAGCGAAAACGTGAGCACAACGTCATCGACTACGACGACCTGTTGCTTTATTGGCGCGCGTTGCTCGGATCACCTGCCGCCGAGGCCGTCCGCGACCGATTCGACCACGTGCTGGTGGACGAGTTCCAGGACACGAATGCCGTCCAGGCAACCATCCTCCGGGGCCTGTGCGGGGACGATGGGAACCTGACCGTGGTGGGTGACGATGCCCAGGCGATCTACTCGTTCCGCGCTGCAACGGTGGACAACATCTTGGGCTTCACCGGCGATCACCCGTCTGCATCGGTGGTCTCCCTCGAGCAGAACTATCGATCCACCCCCGAGATCCTCGACGTGTCGAACCGGGTGATCTCCGAATCCCCGGAGGCATTCTCCAAGGCTCTGTGGACCACACGGCCGCCCGGGCCGACGCCGGAGCTCGTGACGTGCTTCGACGAGGTGACCCAGGCCGACTGGGTGTGCAACCGAGTCCTCGACCTCCGAGAACGCGGGATCGCGCTGAGAGACCAGGCGGTGCTCTTTCGGACCGGCCACCACTCGAGCGGGCTCGAACTCGAGCTGGGGCGTCGCCAGATCCCGTTCGTGAAGTTCGGTGGTCTCACGTTCCTCGAGGCGGCTCACGTCAAGGACGTGCTCGCCATGCTGCGCATCATCGAGAATCCGAAGGACGAGCTCGCGTGGAACCGCGTGCTCCTCATGCTGCCCGGCGTCGGGCCGGCAACGGCGTCGAAGATCCTCTCCCATCTCGGCGAGGTCGCAGCATCCTCGGGCATCGACGTCCTCGAGGCGTTCCTGCGGTACGACGTGCCGGCGTCGCTCGAGACCCGAGAAGTCCTGGGGTTGCTTCGGACATCGCTCGATGACGCACGGGGAGTCGATGGTGTCGAGCCGCCACCGTCGGTCCAACTCGAGGCGCTGTCACGGTTCTGTGCCGCCGTGTTCGAGATCAGGTATGACGCTGCAAGCGCGAGGCTCGCCGACATCGAGCACCTGGGTGCCATTGCGGCGGACTATCCCAATCGGAGTCGGTTCCTCACCGAGATCGTGCTCGACCCGCCCGCGAGCAGCAGCGGGTACGCAGACAAGCCGCACCTCGACGACGACTATCTGATCCTGTCGACCATTCACTCCGCCAAGGGTGGCGAGTGGCGCTCGGTCGTCGTGATTCACGCAGCGGACGGGAACATCCCCTCCGACATGGCGCTCTCCGAGCCTGGCGGACTCGAGGAGGAGCGGCGGTTGATGTACGTTGCCCTCACCCGTGCGAGGGACCATCTCGCAGTCACCGTGCCGCAGCGGTTCTATCACCACCGATTCTCCACCAACGGCGCACACTCATACGCGCTGCCAAGCCGATTCCTCGATGTTGCGCGACCGGCGCTCGCCGAGTCGGCCCACGGAGCACCGGACGTTGCCGCAGATGCTGCCTGGACCGGGCGTGGGGCCGATCCCGTCGGTGACGAGCTGTCTGCGCTCTGGGGCTGAGCGGTCGACGGCTCGATCAATCGAGTGACCCCGGCCGGAACGGTGGTTCGAGTTCGACGATCGTGCCGCCCTCGACTGCACGATCGAGCACATCCATCGCGGCCTGGATCACCGAGGCCTGCCGCTCGGCGTCTCCCGCCGCACCAACGGGTCGTCCCATCGGGTGGCGCGTGATCACGGTCCTCGGGAGCATCATCCGCTCTGCGACGTGGCGGAACGCGCGCACCATCACGACCACCGTGGGGGTGCCCGATTCTTCGATTGCCCTCGCAACGTGCCCGACCGACACGTGGCAGACCGGTCAGACGGGAACGAGTAGGAACGCATCCGCCTGCTCGCGCTCGAACCGATCGAGCCAGGCGGGCAGCTCACGCTTCAACCGCCCCTGCGACGTCGCACCGGGGAAGGAGAAGAACGTGTCAGTCAAGGCGCCGACGACGCCTGCGGCCACACCCTCTGCCAATCGATCCATGGGAAGCGTGACGTTGCGATCCCGGATCGTCGAAGCGACGTCGTACCCACCGTGGCGAACCATGAGATCCTCCGCAGGCGTGTCTGCGGGGATCTCGGACACGACGGGCGTCTCGCGCAGGAACTCGCTGATCCGCGATTCCGCCTCGGCCTGTGTCATCTCGACCACTCCGAAGGGTCGGGGGTCGTCGCCGATGACGAAGTGCCCGCTCGAGGTGATCAGCCCGATGGTCGATGCCGCAGCCGGCATCGACATAGGAGTGAATGGGGCCGTGTCGTAGGTGTGGGGGCTCTCGGGTGCGCCGGGGGCGGGTGTGTAGCCGGCGATCTGCGCCCGGTAGGCGGCGTCGAGGATCGGCTCGATGTCACCGGTGTCGTATGCGTCGCTGATGCGGTCGAGCACCACCTCGATGAAGGCGGCAGCCTCGTCGTCGGGGAGAGACTTCAGGAATTTGAAGTCCAGGTTGCTCCGGGATCCATACGAGAACGATTGCCGGAAGGCTTCGAAGGATTCGGGATCGGGTGACGTGTCGCTCATCGACGCCCATCGTACCGGCACGGTCCGATGCCGCCTCGTGACGCCATCATGAATCTGTCTTCAGTGTTCGTCTCCGCTCGTCGAGCCACCGAGCCGCAGCGTCCATGGCCCGCTTCGAGGCCGGTTCCCAGTCGGCGAACGCCGGCCAGACATGCATCATCTCGTCCTCGACGATGAGGGTGAGGTCCGCGTCCGATTCCGTGGCGCGCTCCGCGAACCGGAGGCTGTCACCGAGCAGCATCTCGGCTCCGCCGGCGAAGACCAGCATCGGCGGGAAACCCGCCAGGTCGGCGTTCAGCGGCGATACCTCGGGATCGGCGAGCTGGTGCGGCTCTGCGTACGAGTCGTTCGGCGCCTTCATCGTGCTCAGCGGGAGGTAGTCGGTGTCGGCGTTCGTGCGGATGGTGTACGACGCATGCGTGAGGTCGAGATAGGGCGAGAACAGGAGGAGACCGCCGGGCACCGGGAGCCCGACGGCCGAGATGCGAACGACCAGGGCGGCTGCGAGGCCACCTCCTGCGGAGTCGCCGGCGAGGACGATCGATCGAGGGTCATGCCCGGCGTCCAGCAGGGCTCGATACGCGTGCTCGGCGTCGTCCACGGCGGCCGGATACCGATGTTCAGGAGCCAATCGATATCGGGGCGCAACGACGTTGACCTGTGCGGCATCGGAGAGCTGGGCGATGAGGGTGCGATGGGTGCCGGGGTTCCCGAACACATACCCGCCACCGTGGAAGTAGATCACCGTGAGTTGGGGATCGGCGAGGGGCTCCGGCAGGTAGCGATCGGCTTCCATGCCGGCGATCCGCACGCGCCGAACCGTCATGCGTGAGCGCAGACGACCGGGCACCGGTGCGGTGAATCGCATCCCGAATCGGGTGAGGGTCCCGTCGCCGGGTCGTCGCACCGCCGCAGCGATCACGGCCCTGGCCGAGGCGACGCTGAGCTCGGTCGTCCATGACCATGACGGCAACCGAGGACCCAACAGCAGGCGCCGGACGATCGCGGTGATCCATGCGAATAGTGCGATGAACACGAGTCCGAAACCGTGGATCACGGATGCCATGTCGAGCCTCTCGCCAGCTGCCGTCGAACCATGGATGCTATGGCGAGGCGAACAAGAGGAAATCCACTACACGGCCATGACGTGGGGTCTAGCCTCGCCCTATGCCTCCAGACGACGCCGGGATGACCACGGGCACGTCGGTGGTTGACGACATCCTCGCCCTGGCGGTCGAGCGCGGATATCCGCGCGATCCCGAGACGCTTCGCATCTTCACCCGCGCCTATCTCAAGCGCCTGCCCGATGCCGACCTCGTCGAGCTCGACGCAGTGGATCTGTACGGCGAGATCGTCGATCTCCTGGACTTCGTCGACGCTCGCTCTCCACGGGAGCGGTCCATTCGCGTGTTCCACCCAACCCTCGCGTCGACGGGCTACGAGCCCGCTGGAACCGTCGTCCAGGTGGTCGCAGACGACAGCCCATTCCTCGTGGATTCCGTGACGGCTGCGGTTTCACGCGAGGGATACGAGATCGTCAGGCATCTGCATCCCGTGGTCGGCACGGTGCGCGGACCCGACGGCGGCCTCGAGGCGGTGACCGGCGCTCGTGCTGCGAAGACGCGTGAGTCGGTGCAGCACTTCGAGCTCAGCCGGCTCCTCGATGATGACGAGGCCAAGCGGCTCGAGGAGATCATCCAGGGAGTGCTCGGCGACATCGGCGAGGTCGTGAAGGACTTCGATGCGATGCGCAACGCCGTCGGGGAGATGTCCGAGACGGCGAAGGACGGGTCCCACCACTACGACTTCGAGGAGATCGCCGAGACGGTGGCGTTCCTCGAATGGCTGCTCGATGACAACTTCGTGCTGCTGGGTTACCGGGAGTACCGGATCGAGCCCACGGACGCCGGCATGGCGGTCACAGCGGATGTCTCGACGGGACTCGGCATCCTGTCGCGGAACGGTGCGGAACCATCCTCCGTGCCGCTCGCCGATCTGCCCCAGCATCTCCAGGATCGGTACGCCGGCACCGAGTTGATGGTGATCACCAAGACCAACCGGCACGCAACCGTGCACCGCGATGCCCGGATGGACTACATCGGCATCCGACGCATGAACGAAGCGGGCGAGATGATCGCAGAGTTGCGACTGCTGGGCCTGTTCACGTCGAAGGCCTACATGACGCCGGCGTCGGAGATCCCGGTCCTGCGCAGGAAGCTCCGCCAGGTGATCCAGGACCAGGATGTCATGGAGGGGTCACACGACTACAAGCTGCTGGTGCAACTGTTCGAGTCGTTCCCGAAAGATGACCTCTTCGCCATGCCCGTCGACTCGCTGAGCGGGACACTCGGCGACCTCGTGGAGACGGAGGAGACCGAGTCCGTTCGCTTGTTCGTCCGCCGGGATCCCTTCAAGCGGTTCGTGAGCGTGCTCGTCACCGTCCCGCGCGACCGGTTCAACGCCGATCTCCGCAAGGCCCTCCAGGAGCTCTTCCTTGCGACCTTCGGGGGGCGTGCCATCGACTATCGCCTCGCCCTCGGCGAATCGGGCGATGCACGCATCCACTTCACGGTGTGGGTTCGTGAGGCGGCCCCGCTCGACGTGGACGTCGCCGATCTCGAGCGAACCGTCCTCAGCATGGCGCGCAACTGGGAGGACCGCGTCACCGAGGAGCTCGCACAGCACGTGAGCGATCACGAAGCGAACGAGCTCGCAGGCCGCTGGACACCGCTCTTCCCCGACTACTACGAGTCGTCGACCGGTCTCGACATCGCAGCGGGCGACATCCTCAATCTCCAGGCGCTGGTGGACGCAGACCGCGAGGTCGCCGTCGGGCTCCAGAACGAACACGGGCAGGTCAAGGCGCCCATCGCAGCCGACGATCTCACCCGGATCACCGTCTATCGCTCGTCGGGGAAGCTGAATCTCTCGTCGATGATGCCGCTGATCGAGGACCTCGGCGTCATCGTGGTCGAGGAAGTGCCCACCCGCCTCACCAACGAGCAAGGCACCTTCATCCACGACTTCGGCGTGCTGTGGGCAGACGGCACCCAGCTCGACGTCGATCGGGTGGGAGGCCGCATCGCAGCTGCCATCGAGGCCGTGCTCGCCGGTGAGGCCGAGTCTGACTCGCTCCACCGCCTCCTCGTCACCACGGACCTCACCCACGAAGAGCTGATGATCCTGCGGGCGTATCGCAGCTACTGGAGGCTCGTGACGCCCTCCTATTCGGTCGGGTACGTCGACGATGCACTCAATGCCCATCCGGGCATCGCCGAATTGCTGATCCGGCTCTTCCAGGAGCGGTTCTCGATCGATGGCGACGATCAGGCCGAGGCTGACATCGCCGACGCCATCACCGAGGCGCTCAATCACGTCGCCGCGCTGGATGAGGATCGGATCCTTCGGGGCTTCCTCGGGCTCATCAGGGCGACCGAGCGCACGAATCTGCACCTGGATGGCCGCAGCGCCCTCGCCTTGAAGTTCGCATCCGAGCGCGTGCCCGACGTGCCAGCTCCCACTCCGACCTACGAGATCTTCGTGTACTCACGTGATGTCGAGGGCATCCACCTGCGCGGCGGCATGGTCGCCCGTGGTGGGCTGCGCTGGTCGGACCGTCGCGAGGACTATCGGACGGAGGTTCTCGGCTTGATGAAGGCGCAGATGACCAAGAACGTCGTCATCGTGCCCACGGGGGCCAAGGGAGGCTTCGTGATCAAGCGTCACGCCGATGGGGCTCGACCCACCTTCGAGGAGGTGAGGGCGGCCTACGTGACCTTCATCCGGGGCCTGCTCGACGTGACGGACAACCGCAGCGGCGATGGCATCGTGCCCCCGGAAGGGGTGCGACGGCACGACGGCGACGATCCGTACCTCGTGGTCGCTGCGGACAAGGGAACCGCCACGTTCTCCGACACTGCGAATGAGATCGCGCGCGAGTACGGGTTCTGGCTCGACGATGCGTTCGCGTCAGGAGGTTCCGCGGGCTACGACCACAAGGCGCTCGGCATCACCGCTCGGGGAGCGTGGGAGTCGGTTCGGCGCCACTTCCTCGACCTCGGCATGGACGCCGACGAGGATGAGATCACCGTCGTGGGCGTTGGCGACATGTCCGGCGACGTGTTCGGCAACGGCATGCTGATCTCCCAGAACGTGAGGCTCGTGGCCGCGTTCGACCATCGCCACATCTTCGTCGACCCCGACCCGGATCCAGGGGCGGCGTGGAAGGAGCGCAAGCGCCTCTTCGAGCAGCCGGGATCGTCGTGGGCCGACTACGACCCAGCTGCCATCTCCGCAGGAGGCGGCGTCTTCGCCCGCACTGCGAAGTCCGTCTCCATCACGCCGCAGATGCAGGAGGTCCTCGGCACCGAGGTGACGAAGGCCACTCCGGCCGAGCTGATCCGCATCATCCTGACGTCCCCGGTCGATCTGCTGTGGAACGGAGGGATCGGGACCTACGTCAAGGCGAGGTCGGAAACGGACGAGCTCGTCCAGGACCGAGCGAACGATGCCGTGCGGGTCGACGCTCGCGCACTCCGCTGCCGTGTGGTCGGCGAGGGTGGGAACCTGGGGCTCACCCAACGCGGGCGGATCGAGTTCGATCGCCACGGGGGACGGGTCTTCGCCGATTTCATCGACAACTCAGGCGGGGTGAATGCCTCCGACCGGGAAGTCAATCTGAAGATCCTCCTCAACATGGCCGAGGAGGCCGGAGAGATCACTCGCGAAGAACGGGATCGAATCATCGAAGAGGTCTCCGATGAGATCGTGGACAAGATCCTCTACGACAACTTCCTCCAAGCCCAGATCATCGCGCAGGAGGCCGCATCGTCTTCATGGCTGATCGAGTCGTACAGCGATCTGATGGATCGGCTCGAGCGCGAAGGCCTGCTCGACCGCGAGATCGAGTTCCTCCCGGGGCCAGAGGACATGGCGCAGCGCAGCAGAGAGGGCATGGGGATGACCAGGCCCGAGCTCGCCGTGCTGTTGTCGTACGCCAAGATGAGCTTGACCGAGCACCTGCGGGTCTCACGACTTCCCGATGACCCGCACCTCGTCGACGATCTCCTCGGCTACTTCCCGGAACCGATCGTCGCACGGTTCCGCCACCACATCCTCGAGCATCCCCTTCGGCGGGAGCTCATCTCGACGATCGTGGCAAACCAGGTTCTCAACTCTCAGGGAAGCACCTTCTACTCTCGGATGCGGAGCCTGACGGGGGCGTCCGCAGCGATGATCGTGCGGGCATACCGGATCGCTCGCACGGTGACGAACGCATCGGAGCGCTGGTCCGCCGTCGAGGAGCTGGGCTCCGACATCGGGCCTGAGACAACGCGCGAGATGCTCTACGACATCGATCGTCTCGTCACCCTCGTGTCGCGCTGGTATCTCATCCGGCCGAGCGAGCGTTCGATCGACGAGGAGATCGACATCGCCGCAGACGACTTCTCCGTCCTGGCATCCGGCATCGCAGACATCGACGACCCCGAGTGGCACATGCCATACGAGCGTGCAGCACGCGACCTCGTCGACAAGGGCGTGCCTGCGGAGCTGGCGACCCGGCACGCCTATCAGCGCGCCCTCCGGCGAGGGCCGGACATCGTCGACCTCGCGCACATCTTCGGCCGTGACGTGCTCGACGTTGCGGCGCTCTACAACCGAGCCAGCAGCCGGCTCTACATCGGTTGGCTCGAGCGACAGATCAGGGCGATCCCCATCGCATCCGCATTCGATCGACTGGCGGTGGAATCGCTGCGTGAGGACCTTCAGTGGCTCCGAAGGGACGTGGTGTCGAACATCCTCGAGGAATGCGACGGGTCGATCGATGCGTTCCTCGCCGCCCACGAACGCACGGAACCGCGGATCAGTCGCTGGCATCGCTGGATCAGCCGCGACGGCATCGAGGATGTCTCGACCGGCTTGATCGCAGCCAGGCGGCTTCGCCACATCCTGATTCCCTGAGGGCCGCATCCGTGTGCTCCAACGATGCGGCTCGGCGATGTGGGCGCCGCGATGCGCGGTCCGGTCGAGGGCTGATGGCACGGCCTGAGGCTGTGGCTCGTGCCATCGGGCGACTTGGACTCCGCCGCCAGCCGCTGGCTGCTCGTCAGGTGAGCGTGCGGGACCTGGTCGACTCGGTGAGATCGACGACGATGTCTCCTCCGTCGCCCAACTCGATGCGCACGTCGGCGAGTTCCTGCTCCTCGACGCCGGACACGGCGGAGACGATTGCGCGGAGGCGCCGAAGCTGATGCTCCGCCGCCGACCGATCAGCTTCCACACCGCGACGGATGTCGCGCGCTTCGCGCCGCGCTTCGTCGAGTACTCGGTCGGCCTCCGCCATGCGAAGTTCGGCAGCCTGCTCCGTTTGTCTTCGCAGCTCCGTTGCTTCGGCTTCGGCTTGGGTCCGGATCGCGTCGACCTCCCTGAGGCGGATCTCGGCCTTCGCCTCCGCTTCTGCGATGATTGCTCCAGCCCGTCGTGCTGCGTCCCCGTTGCCACCATCTGCGTGCTCGGCCGCCGCAACGATTGCCGCAGCCTCGGCGCGTGCCTCCTCGAGGATGGCAGCACGAGCCTGGTGCGTCTCTTCGACGCGCGCATCGAGGACGTCGTGGAGTCGTTCGAGTTCTCCGCGCGCTCGCTCGGCCTTGGCCGTGGCGATTGTGAGATCCTCCTCGAGCTTCGACATGTGGTTGGCCACCGAGCCGACGAATGCGTCGACCTGTGCGCGGTCATACCCCCGAATCGCAGTCGAGAAGGTCCGATCCTGCACTTCTCGAGAAGACAGTCCCATCATCCTTCCTCCGTTGAGCCCAAGGACAGTGTACGGCCCGAACGCCGTGTTCGCAACGCTCTGTGGGTAAATGACTTCAGAGAGTAGATGGCAGCCCAGACGCGGCGAGACCCGGTTCCGGGACCGGGTTTCGGGACGGCTCGGGGGGAGCGCTACTTCTTGTTGGTGCCGTACACCATGTTGCGGAGCCGCTTCTCGACAGCCGACGCATCGTCGTGATTCGTCTCACGATTGAGGACCGACTTCATCCGGTTGTTCACGGCTTCGTCGTGCTCGTGGTCGGCTCGAGTCTCCTCAGAGGTGTTCCGCTTGAACAGCTTCATGGCCGAGTCATCGGCATCGCCCCCTCCGATCTTGAGGGAAATGTCCGCGTCCTGATGGCGAGCCCCGGTTGCGTTCGTCAGCGCCGCAAGAGCGAGCGGATCGCGTCCGTCAGCGACGTCTTGTCGGAGTTCTCCGGTGTCGGGAGCTTCGCCCGTCGGTGGGAATCCGTGATGCCATTGTTCGCACGCGGCAGCGAGCCGCTGTTGCGCTGATAGAACGACGGCGCGTCAGAGATGGGGAGCTCGATGACCTCTGCGAGATCGTCGTCGCCGAACGGATTGATCGGCTCTACGTTGTCTTGCGCTGACACGGCTCTTCCTCCGGTCGTCCCGCCTTCCATGCCTGACCCCTCCCTTGGGTTATCGGTGCGCACGGCGGCGGTCTGAGGGCGGTTTGTGCGACCCGCCTTGTGTCTAGTCACGGTGGCACGTCGACAGAGCGGAGGTTCGTCGGATTGGCGTCTTGTCAGGCTGCTCTCGTGGGGCCGCTTCCTTCAGGTGCGAGTTGCGACCAACTCGATCGTGTCCTCGACGACGATTGCCTCCATCGCGAAGTCGAATCGATCGAGATCGGCGGCGATCGTGACGTCGTCCGGGTGCGCCCACGGAGCCTGGGCCAGCTCCCGGGCCCTCGAACACTCCCGGACTGCGTCCGCGGTGTGGTGAGGAGCGCTCCCGGAGACGAGGATCGCGGCGATGTGCCGCGCCGTGAGGTCGTCTTCGTCCGCCGGGAGCGTCCCGTGAAGACCGGCTGAGACGAGGGAGATCGCGGGATGGTGCTGCACCGCATCTGCGGTTGCGCCGGCGACGACGAGGCTCGACGCAAAGACCGGGCGTGCGCCTGACCGGATCGCAGCAACGACCGATCGCGTTCCGGCAGATGTTCGCTGCACCACAGCCGCACCGGCGAGATCGGTCCGGAGCCCGACCTCGTATGGAGAGTTCGGGAGATCGAAGTCCGGTGGCTTCCGCCCCTGCTCTTCGCCGCAGAGCAGCGCGCCGGTCCTTCCCGCAAGCGACCGGGCCGCCGGGATGGTGTCGACGAGAAACAGCCGGCCGACGCCGCCCGCCAACAGCACCGCAGCAGTGGTGAAAGCGCGAAAGGTGTCGATGATCACGGTTGCGCCTGAGGCGTGCTCGGCCCCGTCGACACCTTGGAGGAATGTGATCCGATCCACGGGTGCAGTCTCGCACGTGCGATCGAGTGGCGGTCTACGCTCGAATGGAAGGGAGCGGACCGTGGAGAAACGAGCAAAGAGGATCAACGGCTTGTCGATGGCCTACGTCGAGGTGGGCACCGGCGATCCCATCGTGTTCCTGCATGGCAACCCGACATCGTCGTACTTGTGGCGAGGCGTGATCCCGCACCTCGCGGACCGGTACCGCTGCGTCGCTCCCGATCTGATCGGCATGGGCGACTCGGACCCCCTCCCCGAGAGCGGGCAATCGTCGTACACCTTCGTCCAGCATCGCGAGTACCTCGATGGGCTGCTGGATGCACTCGATCTGGGAGACCGCATCACGTTCGTGGTTCACGACTGGGGTGGCGCGCTCGGGTTCGACTGGGCGAGACGGCACCCTGACCGGGTGTTGGGCATCGCCTACATGGAAACCATCGTCACACCGCTCTCGTGGAGGGATTGGCCAGAGGATGCTCAGCGCTTGTTCCAGGGATTCCGCTCGAATGCCGGCGACGAGCTCATCCTGGAGCGGAACCTCTTCATCGAGCGAGTCCTCCCGGCTTCGATCATCCGGGAGCTCACCGCAGAGGAGATGCAGATGTATCGGAAGCCCTACGTCGAGCCCGGCGAGTGCCGGAGACCCACCCTGACGTGGCCTCGCCAGATCCCGATCGACGGCAAGCCGTCCGACACGAACGCCATCGTCTCGGCATACAGCGCGTGGTTGATGACCGATCCGATGCCGAAGCTGTTCATCAATGCCGAACCCGGGAGCATCCTCACGGGCCGACAACGTGAGTTCGCCCGTCGATTCCCGAGCCAGGTGGAGGTCACGGTGCCGGGGATTCACTTCATCCAGGAGGACTCGCCGGATGCGATCGGCAGTGCCGTGGCGCAATGGCGAGCCGAGCTCGGGCCGAAGGCCGCGTGACGAATCGGTGGTGCGATACCGGGGCGATGGCCGGGCCGCGCGCCTGGGGAGCT
>JASJCF010000054.1 GCA_030066265.1 Acidimicrobiia bacterium
CTGATTCGATCCCCTGCTCCGCGTTCTCTCCCTTGGGGAGAGATGGCGGCAGCCAGAGAGGGGCGCTCCGTACGAGACAGCGACCTGAAGCAAACCGCACTGCCCCCTCTGTCCCTACGGGACATCTCCCCCACCGGGGGAGACAGAGAGACGAAGGAGCTGAGGGGCTGATTCGATCCCCTGCTCCGCGTTCTCTCCCTTGGGGAGAGATGGCGGCAGCCAGAGAGGGGCGCTCCGTACGAGACAGCGACCTGAAGCAAACCGCACTGCCCCCTCTGTCCGCTCTGCGGACATCTCCCCCACCGGGGGAGACCTCCTCCTCCGGTAGGGTTCGTGACACTCGAGGAGCGATCGTGGGACCGACCGACGCACACCTGGATCCACGTCATGTGGGTCGACAGCACGAGATGGTCGGTCATGCGCGCTTGCGGCGCGTCGGATGGTGGTCGTATCCCGTCCACGAGCTGACGCAGAACGGCGAGCCGCTCGCACGGCTGGGACGCGGTGGATGGTTCACGATCAACTTCGGCCGCGGGCAGACGATCGCACTGGCGTCCGGCTACGACTGGAAGGTCACCTCGCGCAGCGGCGGAGGGACGTTCTACCCCGTCATCGTCGATTCGGTCGGGCGGCCGGTCACGATCGGAGGGGTGTCGAATGGGACGTACGGCATCAATGGCAGGGACTACTCGTACGTCCTCTACCCGAAGGACAAGCATCGCGTCGGCAAGGCCGACCACTGGGTGCTCAGGCACCACGAGCAGGTGATCGCCGAGCTGACCCGGTACCCGGCGAGCATCGACGCCGCAGTGCCCGTCCATCTCGGTGCGGTGATCATGGCCTTCGTGTTGATCCGTCACGGTCTCCCGGACGAATCGATGCCCCGGATCCCAGCCCTCCGCTGGAGTCAGCACCGATAGGCCATCCGGCATCCCAGCCGTGCGTTTCACACGGTGACGACCACCTTGCCTTTTGCGGCGCCGTCGGCGATCAGCTGCACGGCGTCCCGGATCTGGTCCAGGGACCAGATGCTGTCGATCACCGGCTCCAGCAACCCCGCCTCGAAGAACCCGTTGAGCTGGTCGAGATCGTCCGGGTTCGGCCGGTGCACGAGGACCGAGTACTGCCGGTCGGTCGCCTTCGTGAGGAGTGTGCCCATGGTGACAGTGCTCAAGAGCGCCGGGATCGAGCCCCCGACCACAACCGATGAACCACCGACAGCGAGTGCTCGCGGGTACGCCAACACCGTACGACGAGACGTGACATCGAAGATCAAGTCGTATCGGATTCCCGTTCGAGTGAAGTCGACGGCCTCGTAGTCGATGACGTGATGAGCCCCCCATGTCTGCATGGCTTCGAGCTTCTCCTCCCGATCGACGCCGGTCACCTCGGCCCCCCACTTGCGCGCCAGGGGGATGGCGAACGATCCGACGCCGCCGCCGGCTCCATTGATGAGCACCTTGTCTCCCGGCTCGATCGATCGCTTTCCTCGAAGGCCCTGGAGGGCGAGAAGGCCTGCGTGTGGCACGGCGGCGGCCTGCACGAAGGTGAGGGAGGGCGACTTCCTGGCCAATGCGCCCGCAGGCGCCACGACGTACTCTGCGAACGCCCCGAAGCCGACACCTGACAGGTCGCCGAAGACCTCGTCACCCTCGACGAAGCTGGTCACATGCTGCCCGACGCCAACCACGGTCCCCGCCACGTCGATCCCGAGGATGCGTCGTCTCGGTTCACGCAGGCCCCCCTCCAACCGAGCCAGGATTCCCCCCTCGATGAGGTCCCAGTCCCACGAGTTCACCGACGTCGCACCCACCCGTACCAGGACCTGGTCTGCCGCCGGGGTCGGTGTCGGCACGTCGATGACGTGGAGCGCGTTTGTCGACCCGTACTCGCCGTAGACGACCGCGCGCATCATCCCATTCCGTCGATCCGCGCATCCCCCGAGGTCAATGCCTCGTAATCCGACGGCGTGTTGACGTCGACGGGCGCATCTCGGCCCACCTCAACCGTGTCGACCCGATCATCGCGTGACTCCACCAGCCCGCGCCACAACACACCGTCGCCGTGCTCTCCCGAGAACTCCTCGATGGCGGCAGACGACACGAGGAAGGGATGCCCGACGCGATCGCGGTACTTGGTGATGGCGGCCCACGAACCGTCGGACCGCCAGCGGCCCGCAACAGCCGAGATCACGTCCGACGACATCGTGGGGAGATCCCCGGGTGCGTACACGAACGCCGCTGCGGGCACGGACGCGACTCCGGTGAGCAACGATGACATCGTGCCACGGTCGGGGTCGGGGTTCCGCGCCACCTCGACGGGAAGCCCTTCAATCGACCGCTCGACCTCGGCGGCTCCATGGCCGGTCACCACGACCACGGCATCGAGCCCGGCCGCCAGGAACGCCTCGACGGTGGCGGCGACGATCGAGCGACCCCCGTAGGGAAGCAGCAGCTTGGGGCGTTCCATCCGCTCAGACGCCCCCGCAGCCAGTACGACGCCGACGATGTCGAGCACGTCAATCCCCGATGATGTGTTCGGGGAGCACCGGCACCTTGGTGAGATCCTTGCCGGTGGCGTTGCGAATCGCCGCCACGATGGCGGGCGTGGAGCTGATGGTCGGAGATTCGCCGATCCCCTTGGCTCCGAAGGGCCCCCAATGGTCGCCCTCCTCGATGATGCGCGTCTCGACGTCCGGAGCGTCCATGAAGGTCGGGACGAGGTAGTCGGTGAAGGTGGGGTTCACGATGACGCCATTGCGGATGACGAGCTGCTCCATCACGGCGAATCCCGTGCCCATCATGATCCCGCCCTCGAGTTGGCCCGTGATCGCCTGCGGGTTGAGCGCCTTTCCGACATCCTGGGCCGTGTCCACCTGGACGACCCGAACGAGGCCGAGCTCGGGATCGACGTCGACGACCGCACGATGAGCCGCGACGACGAATCCTGCATGGACGTCCCCCTGACCGTTCTCGTCGGCCGTCGTGGTGGGCGGGTGCCGGAATCGAACATGCTCCTCAACCGGACCGTCGGCACAGATCTCGTCGACGGTCGCAATCAGCCCACCCGATCGGTAGACGCCGTCAGCTCGTAGCTCGTCACCGTCGTGCGTCTGGAGAATCTTCGTGCGGAGGGCCTCTGATGCTGCGTGGACCGCACCGCCGGTCATCTGCGTCTGACGCGAGGCCGACGTCGACCCTGCGGAGCCGATTCGGGAGGTGTCGTCCCAGATGACCGCCACCCGCTCGGTTCCGAGAATCGTCCGAGCGATCTGTTGGCACACCGTGACGAGGCCCTGGCCCACTTCGATGGCGGCGGTGTGCACCTCAACACCTGCGGACGTCATCACCACCCGAGCTTCGGTGTAGTCGTCGAACGCCTCGGAGAACGCCAGGTTCTTCAGGCCCACGGCGAAGCCGACCCCTCGAACGACATCCGCCTTGGAGGTCGTCAGGCCCGTTCCCCCAGGCCGGAGGAGGGGGTCATCGTCGACATCCTCAGGCGGCAGCGGGATCGCCTCGAGCGCGTCGATCACGGCCACGGTCGGCAGCGATCCCTCGATGATCTGGCCGGACGTGGCCATCGGATCTCCCGGTGCGAGGGCGTTGCGCCTCCTGAGCTCGAGCGGGTCCATGTCCAACGCCGCAGCGAGGCGGTCCATCTGCATCTCGTACCCGAAGCAGGTCTGGACGGCGCCGAATCCCCGCATGGCGCCTGCCGGCGGGTTGTTGGTTCGCGTCACGGCGGCATCCACCACGATGTTGTCGCAGCGATACGGCCCCACGGTGAAGTATGCACCGTTGGCGAGCACCGCTCGGCTCGTGTGGGCATACGAGCCGCCGTCGAGGATCAGCCGGGCCGTGACCTTCACGAGGTTCCCCTCGGCGTCGGCCTCGTGCCGATACCAGCCCTTCGATGGATGCCGCTTCACATGTCCGACGAACGACTCCGACCGGTCGTACACCATCTTCACCGGTCGGCCCGTCACAGCGGCGAGCATCGCGACGTGGATGTGGACCGAGATGTCTTCACGAGCCCCGAACGCCCCGCCGATGCCGACCGGGTGACAGCGGATCTGATCGGGCTCCATCGCCATGCAATCGACGATCTGCTTGTGGTCGATGTGGATCCACTGGCTGGTCACGTAGAGATCCATGCCTCCCGCATCATCGGGGATCGCCAGGCCGGCTTCGGGACCGAGCGGGGCCTGGTCCTGCGTCGCCGTCTCGTAGTACCCCTCGACCACGACATTGCCGCTGACCGATTCGTCTCCGCGACGAACACGCATCTCCCGGTACACGGAGCCGTCCGCGACGGCCTGTTCCGGATCAACGAGTGGGTCGAGCTCCTCCCACTCCACGATGATGGCCTCCGCCGCCAACCGAGCGGTCTCCTCGTCATCGGCGGCGACGATCGCAACCGGCTCACCCCAGAAGCGCGCTTCGCCGTCACACAGGACGGGCTGATCCTGCTCCTCCTGCCCGAAGAGAGGCTTGCCAGGGACATCGGCTTGCGTGAGGACGGCGTGCACGCCATCGATCGCCCGTGCCGGGCCCACGTCGATCCGGACGAGCCGCGCTCGGGCGTAGGGGCTGCGGCGGGTTGCGCCCCAGAGCATGTCGGGTGCGGTCAGGTCGGAGGCGTATGCGAAGTTGCCCGACACCTTCGGCTCGCCGTCGGGCCGCCGAACGCTCGTGCCGATACCACCTCGAACGCGAGGGACGACCGTCGAGGTCATGACTCCTCCCCGGTTTGCGCATCCCCAGGGTGCGGCTCTGCGAGCAGTTCGAATGCCCGGGTTATGGCGCCATATCCGGTGCATCGACACACGTTTCCCGCCAGGGCCTCCTTGACCTCCAGCGGGGTCGGGTGGGGATTCCGATCGAGCAGATGTGCGCCGGCCACCACGAAGCCCGGCGTGCAGAAGCCGCACTGGACGGCTCCGGTCTCCAACATCGCCTCTTGCACGGGGTGCAGCCCGTCTTCGTCGCCGAGGCCCTCCACGGTGGTCACCTCGCACCCGTCTGCATCCACGGCCATGACGAGACACGAGCACACCAGCGCCCCATCGAGCTCGACGGTGCAGGATCCGCACTCGCCTTGCTCGCAGGCGTCCTTGGTGCCCGGAAGACCGAGGTCTCGGCGCAGCACCGACAGCAAGCTGTCCGGGCCGCTGACGTCGAACGGTCGGTCATCTCCATTGACGGTGATACGAACGATCATGGTCGGGTCCTCTCCACCAGCCTGCGGGCGAGCACCCCGGACGCGTGACGTCGATACGCCTCAGTGGAGCGATGATCCGTGATGGGGCGGACCTCGCGAGACACCACATCTGCCAGCTCGTCGAGCAGGGGCTCGGTGATGTCACGTGCGGAGTTGAGCAGAGCCTCGGCTTGCGTTGCCCGGATGGGCGTGGGGGCAACGGACCCCAATGCGATCCGATAGCCGTCGTCGCCGCGCATGACGACGCAGCTCACGGTCGAGATGACCATGGCGTTGCGGACGCCGACCTTCGCGAACTCCTGGGATTCCGGGACGTCTCCCGGCACCTGGACGGCGATGATGACCTCGTCCGGCTCGAGAGACGTCTCCTTCACGCCGACGAAGAACTCGTTCCACGGGACGACCCGCTCACCTCGCTTGCGCGACGCGACGACGATCGACGCATCCGCCGCTGCGATCCACGGCAGGCCGTCCCCGGCTGGGCTGGCGGTCCCGATGTTGCCACCGATCGTGCCGACGGACCGAATCTGCGGCGACCCCACCGTGCGCGCCGCTTGGGCGAGGGCACGATGAGGGGATCCCTCGAGTTGCTCCCACGTCACCCCCGCTCCGATGCGGTGCTCGTCGACGCCGGCGAGTTCACGCACACGACGAATCGACACGACCGAGGCGGGCCGATGATGGGCGAGGTTGACGTCGACCATGAGATCGGTACCACCTGCGAGGAGCGCGGCGTCAGGCTCATCGGCCTTCACGTCGAGGGCGTCATCGAGATCCCGGGCCGCAACGAACTCCATGCCGCGACGCTAGTCGGTGCCAGTGCCTGCGCGACTCGCGTCCTCAATCCACCAGGGCTGCAGCCGCGGCGTTGTGGAGGGGGACGAGCTCCTCGACATCGACGGTGGTCATGGCTCCGTGTGCGACGACGGCCTTCCCGCCGACAAAGGTGAAGTCGACCCCGACGGGAGCGGCGAACACGACCGCCGCCAGCGGGTCGTGCTGAGCGCCTGCGTACTCGAGACGATCGAGCGAAACGGCGATGAAGTCGGCGGCTTTGCCCGACTCCAGTGATCCGATGTCGGACCGGCCGAGCACCGCAGCCGAGCCACGGGTCGCCATGCGGATGGCCTGGCGTGCCGTCATCAGCGGTCCGCCCTCGATCGAGGGAGCTGCCGCCAATCGAGAGAGCAGCATCGCCTGGCGCACTTCGCCGAGCATGTGGCTGCCGTCGTTGCTGGCCGATCCGTCCACGCCGAGGCCGACCCGGACACCGGCGCCGAGATACCTACGGACCGGAGCAATGCCGGAGGCAAGCCGCATGTTCGAAGACGGACAATGGGCCACCCCTGTCTCGGTCGCCGCCAGGCGAGTGATCTCGTCGTCACTGATGAAGACCCCGTGTGCGTACCAGACGTCGGGCCCGACCCACCCGAGGTCCTCCATGTGCTCGACGGGACGTCTCCCGAAGGTCTCGACGCAGAAGTCCTCCTCGTCGATGGTCTCGGCGACGTGGGTGTGGAGATGGACACCGAACTCCCTGGCCAGCGCTGCCGAGTCCCGCATGATCTCGGGCGTCACGGAGAAGGGCGAGCACGGTGCCACGACCACTCTGACCATCGCACCGTCGGATGAGTCGTGGTGGCGCTCGATCATGGTCTGCGTGTCGGCGAGGATCGTGTCGTGGTCCTCGACGACGGAGTCCGGCGGCAGTCCGCCGGCGCTCTCGCCCAGACTCATGGAGCCACGGGCGGCATGGAACCGAAGGCCGACCTCGGCCGCCGCGGCGACCTGATCATCCAGGCTCGAGCCGTTCGGGAAGACATACAGATGATCCGACGATGTGGTGCAGCCCGACAGAGCGAGCTCCGTGAGGGCCGTGGTCGTCGAGAGACGAACGTGCTCGGGCGTCATCCTCGCCCAGATGGGATAGAGCGTGCGCAGCCAGTCGAACAGCCCCGCATCCTGAGCCCCGGGCACGGCCCTCGTGAGCGTCTGATAGAAGTGGTGATGCGTGTTCACGAGCCCGGGCACCACCACATGGCCAGACAGGTCCACGACCTCGTCGGCGGACGATGGAAGAGAATCGGTTGGGCCCACCTGCTGGATGAACCCGTCGACGGCGTAGAGCCCGCCGTTTGCGATCTCCCGATCGTCGTCGTCCATCGTCGCAAGCAGGGCGGCGTTGCGCACCAGCAGTGAGGCCATGGTCGCGAATGTACCATTGGCCCGCATCCGCGGATGACCCGGATCTGAACACTTCGGTGGGGGGCGAACCGGGTGATGCATGCCCGCTGGGTAGGGTGCAGAGCGTTCGGATGAGGTGAACACGTGATCACGGAGTACTACCGGCCAGAGTCGCTCGCCGAAGCGATCGATCTCAACGCCAGAACCGATTCCGTCGTCATCGGCGGCGGAACGATCGTCAACGCTCAACCCGGCGATGTCGCAGCAGTGATCGATCTCCAAGCCCTCGGCCTGTCCGGGATCGAGCGTGACGGCGATCATCTGCGAATCGGTGCGACGACGACCCTCAAAGCGATTTCCGACGGGCCAGCGGTGCCGACGACGCTGCGTGACCTCGCCCGCCGCGAGCTCCCCAGCGGATTGCGCGAACGTGCGACGCTCGGGGGCACCATCGCTGCCGGCGATGCCGAGAGCGAGCTCCTCACTGCCTTGCTCGCCTTCGGAGCGATCCTCGAGATCGTCGACCGTGACGGGACGCGTTCTGTCGACATCCCATCCTTCTTCGCAGCCCCAACCGGGATCATCGTGGCCGTCGACATCCCAGGCACGGGAACCGCCGCGACGGAGCGAACCGGTAGGACGCCGATGGATCGACCCATCGTGTGCGCCGTGTCCCACCGGGCGCCTGATGGCACGGTTCGCCTCGCGCTTGGTGGCGTGTCGGACACACCTGTGACGGTCGATCCGGCGGGGATCGACGACCTCGAGCCGCCAGGCGACTTCCGAGGATCCTCCGCCTTTCGCAAGCATCTCGCCAAGGTCCTTGCGAAGCGAGTGATTGCAGCGGTTGGAGCAACGCCGTGACGATCGATCTGACCATCAATGGTGAGCGCCGGACGCTCGAATGCGAACCACATGAGTCGCTCCGGACCGTGTTGCGGCGAGCTGGCTACCACAGCGTCCGGTTCGGGTCCCACTCCGGCGAGACCGGAGCAGCCGGCATCCTCCTCGACGGTGCGTTCGTCTCGGCGGACGTCGTCCTGGCCGCCCAAGCGGAGGGTCACGAGATCGAGACCGTGGAGGGACTCTCGGGCCCTCGAGAGATGCACCCCATCCAGCAGGCCTTCATCGACACCGGGGCCATCCAATCGGGGTATTCCACCCCGGCGCAGATCCTCGCTGCGAAGGCACTCCTCAACAACAACGCCAACCCCTCGGAGGCTGACGTCCGACTCGCGTTGTCGGGTGTGCTGGACCGTGAGACCGGTTACCTCCGACCCGTCCACGCCGTTCGGCGCGCAGCCGCCGAGCTTCTCGGAGAGGATCCGGATGACATCGACGTCGTGTACCTGGATCAGCTCGTGGATGCCGAAGGAGACCACCACGACCGGGATGGCATTTCGGACATCGCCCCCCGGGTCGTGCCCAGCGAGGACGTTCCCGAGACGCGAGTGGTCGGCAAGCCGGAGGCGAAGACCGACGCCCTGAAGCTCGTCAAGGGCAACCCGGCGTTCACCGACGACACCGACCTGAGCCAAGCTCTCATCGCCAAGGTCCTCTACAGCCCCCACGCCCATGCCCGCATCGTCTCCATCGACGACTCCAAGGCACGAGCGCTCGATGGTGTCCACGCCGTGCTCCATCACGGGAACGTCCCGCGGGTCCGGTATGCGTCGGGAGGCCAGAGCTACCCGAATCCCCCGCCGTACGACCAGGTCAGCTTCGACGACAAGGTCCGATACGTAGGCGATCGCGTCGCTGCGGTGGCGGCCGAGACCGAGGAGATCGCCGAGCAGGCACTCGATCTGATCGAGGTCGAGTACGACGTACTGCCCGCAGTGTTCGACGAGAACGAGGCCATCTCGGGCAACGCTCCGGTGATCCACGATGAGCCCGACATGGAGGACGCTCACGATCCGAGCCGCAACATCGTGCATCACCTGGAGGCCGACACCGGCGACATCGAAGCCGGCTTGGCTGCTGCCGATCGCGTCTTCGAGCACACCTTCCGCGTCCACCAGGTGCAGCAGACCCCCATCGAGCCCCACGTGGCGATCGCCGAGTGGGACAGTGACGAACGCCTGGTGATCACGACCTCGACCCAGGTGCCGTTCCACGTTCGCCGGATGGTCGCCCCGCTGCTCGAGCTGCCGGTCAAACAGATCCGGATCGTCAAGCCGCGGATCGGCGGAGGGTTCGGTGTCAAGCAGGAGATGCTGATCGAGGACATCGTCGGGCACCTCACGATGGCAACGGGCCGCAAGGTGCGCCTCGAGCTCACCAGGGAAGAGGAGTTCATCTCGTCACGGACTCGTCACCCCCAGACCATCACCTACCGCAGCGGGGTGGACGCCGACGGCAAGCTCACGGCTCAGGAGATGAAGATCGTCGCCAACACGGGGGCATATGGAACGCATGGTCTGACGGTGCAGATGGTGTCCGGCCTGCGAGGGCTCTCGTCCTACAACAGCCCCGTCAAGGCGTTCGACTGCGTGGTGGCCTACACGAACATCCCGGTCCCCGGCGCCTACCGGGGCTACGGCGCTCCGCAGGCGCTCTTCGCCCTGGAGTGCCACATGGAGGACATCGCCCACGAGCTCGGCATGGACCCGATCGCCTTCCGGCGACTCAACTGGACCACGGTCGGCGATCCGATCGACATCGCACCCCAGCTCGGCGAGGGCGATCTCGAGGAAGGCGTCATGCCGATCATCAACTCGAGCGGCCTCGAGGAAGCGGTGCTGCAAGGTGAGCGTGCGATCGACTGGCACCGCAGAACCGACCAGGCATGGCGTCAACCACCCGATCGCCCACACATCCGGCGAGGCATCGGCTTCGCCATGGCGATGCATGGAACCGCCATCCCAGGTCTGGACATGGGCGGAGCGAGCCTCAAGATCAACGACGACGGCTCGTTCAATCTGCTCGTCGGTGCAACCGACCTGGGAACGGGCTCGGACACCGTGTTGGCGCAGATCGCAGCCGAGGTGGTGGGCGTGGGGACGAGCGACATCCTGGTCTACTCGTCGGACACCGACATGACCCCGTTCGACACCGGGGCATATGCCTCGAGCACGACGTACATCTCCGGCACGGCTGTCCAACGGGCAGCGGAGCAAGTCCGCGATCAGATCATCGCGCGTGCCGCCCTCATGCTCGATGCCCCCGCTGACACGATCGAGCTGCACGACGGAGCGGCGTGGACGAAGGACGGACGCTCGGTGAGCCACGAGGCGATCGCCCTCTCCAGCCTGCACCAGGAGGCCCAGCACCAGATCATGGCGACGGCTTCGTACGTCTCGCCAGAGTCACCTCCCCCCTACGCGGCGCAGTTCGCCGAGGTGGAAGTCGACATCGAGACCGGTCAGGTGACCGTGATCGGGCTCGTCATGGCGGTGGACTGCGGCGTCGCCATCAACCCGGTCACCGCATCGGGACAGGTGGAAGGCGGCATGGTGCAGGCGCTCGGCTATGCCCATTGCGAAGAGATGGTGTACGACGACGACGGCAGGATGGTGAACGCAGCGTTCGGCCCCTACCGGATCTATCAGGCCGACGAGATGCCGCACCTGGAGGCGATACTCGTGCAGACCATGGAGGCGAGCGGCCCGTTCGGCGCCAAGGCAGTCGCCGAGATCCCCAAGGACGGCGTCGCCCCCGCCGTACGGAATGCGATCGCCGACGCCACCGGGGCTCACATCAACCAGATTCCGTTCACACCCGAACGGGTCTGGCGAGCTCTCAACGACGCGTGAGTGCGTCCCGCGACGATCGCATCTTGGAGGAGCTCATGGGCGCCGTCCATGGCGGACCACCGGTGGTCCTCGCCACCATCGTCGCAACCGAGGGCTCAGTGCCGAGACACACGGGCACCAAGATGGTCGTCCGCCAAGACGGATCGACCATCGGCACCGTGGGCGGCGGCAAGGTCGAGGACGCCATCCGCACCGACGGGCTCGAAGCGCTCGGACGCAAGCGGGCCAGCACCCGAACCTATCCACTGCAGAATCCCGATCAGGGCGATCCGGGCGTGTGTGGTGGCATCATGACCGTCTACCTGGAGCCATATGTGACCCCACACACCGTCTTCATCGTCGGGGCGGGCCACGTCGGACGAGCCGTCGTGGACCTCGCCCATTGGATCGGCTATCACACCGTGGTCGTCGACGAGCGAGCCGACCGCGTGACCGAGGAGGCGATGCCGCTCGCCGATGAGCGGTATGCAGGCACGGTGGCCGACGCCCTCGCCGCTCATCCCATCACGGAGGACACCTCCATCGTCGTCGTGACACGGAGCCACGAGCTCGACGTGGAGATCGTTCCGCTCCTCGTGGACACCCCGGCGAGATACGTCGGCGTCATGGGGAGCAAGCGGCGGTGGGAGGTCACGGCTGCTGCGATGGCAGATGCCGGCGTGACCACCGGGCAGCTCGCGCGAATCCAGAATCCGATCGGTCTCGAGATCGGTGCCGAGTCCGTCGAGGAAATCGCCGTGTCGATCCTCTCGGAGATCATCGCAGCGGTCAACGAGAGCTCGTGACGATGGTCTTCGACCATCTCGTCGTCGTCCGCGGCGGCGGAGACCTGGGCACGGGGGTGGCGTGGCGTTTGCGCAGGGTCGGCTTCCCGGTCGTGGTCCTGGAGATCGCCCGGCCACTCACGATTCGGCGCACGGTCGCGTTCTCGACGGCAGTGACCGAGGGATCCATCGAGATCGATCGCATCACGGGGAAGCATGCATCGTCGGTGATCGATGCCGAGGCGATGGCGGGTGCAGGCGACGTCCCCGTGATGGTGTCACCGGACATCCCCGCATTCTTGAGCACGCCTTCGGCGGTCATCGACGCTCGCCTTGCCAAGCGCAACATCGACACGCGCCGTGACCAGGCGCCGCTCGTCGTCGGCCTGGGGCCCGGGTTCGTGGCCGGCGAAGACTGTGATGCCGTCGTCGAGACCATGCGCGGCCACGATCTCGGGCGTGTCATCTGGCAGGGATCGGCCCTCCCGAATACCGGCGTTCCCGGCGTGCTCGGGGGCGCCTCCGCTGATCGCATCGTGCGAGCTCCAACCGCCGGAGTGGTCACGTGGTTCACCGAGATCGGCGCCATGGTCGATGAGGGAGAGGCCCTCGGGGAGATCGCAGGCGCGACGGTGAGAGCCACGATCGCCGGCGTCGTGCGCGGGCTGATCGCACCGGGTCCGGTCGAGCAAGGCCTCAAGATCGCCGACATCGATCCTCGAGGTGATGTGAATGCGACCACGTCGATCTCGGACAAGTCGCTGTCGGTTGCGGGGGGCGTGCTCGAGGCGCTCCTCACGTGGATGAGTGCCCAGCCGTGAACAAGGGCCTGGCCGGGGAGCTCGACCTGGGGCCGCGTGAGCTTGTCGCCATCGTCGGGGCCGGCGGGAAGTCCACCATCCTCCACCAGCTGGGGTCGGAGCTCGCGGAGAGCGGATCGAGGGTGCTCTTGACCACGACGACCAAGATGGGGAGGGATCAGGCAACCGAGCCCGTTGTGCGGTCGACTGATCCTGAGGTGATCGCCGCCTCGTTGCTTCCCGGCAAGCCGCTCTTCCTCGTCATCGAGGAGCACCCGCACAAGATCAGCGGGCCGACGCCGGAACAGCTCGATCAGGTGTTCGCAGACTCGGTCGTCGACGTCATCATCGCCGAGGCCGACGGCGCCCGATCACGCCTCATCAAGGCCCCGGCGGACCACGAACCCGTCATCCCGCCCTCCGCCACCACCGTGATCGCCGTGGTCTCGGTTCACGCCATCGGAGAGCAGATCGCGGACGTCGCACACCGGCCGGAGCTCGTCGCCGACCTCCTCGGCGTCGGGTCGGATGCCGAACTGACAACCGAAGCAATCGCAGCCCTGGTGACCTCCCCCAGCGGAGGGAGAAAGGCAGTTCCGCGGGACGCCAGGTTCATCGTCGCCATCACCGCCGTCGACGCAGACCACCAGGACGCCGCCGATGACCTGTCCGCCCTCCTGATCCGCAACCCAGGTGTCGACCGCGTCATTGAGCGGTAGGAGCCACTGCTACCTCGTAGGTGCCCTCTCCTCGGCCACCTCCGACGCGTTCTCTCCCTTGGGGAGAGATGGCGGCAGCCAGAGAGGGGCGTGACGACTTCAAGCCGAAGCGAACCGCACTGCCCCCTCTGCCCCTACGGGGCATCTCCCCCACAGGGGGAGAACAACCCGGGCCCTGCCCGCTCTGCCCCGACGGGGAAGACCACCTTCCTTGCGTTCTCTCCATTGGGGAGAGATGGCGGCAGCCAGAGAGGGGCGTGACGACTTCAAGCCGAAGCGAACCGCACTGCCCCCTCTGCCCCTACGGGGCATCTCCCCCA
>JASJCF010000055.1 GCA_030066265.1 Acidimicrobiia bacterium
CGCGGACATCTCCCCCACAGGGGGAGATTGGCTTCTTGGCTCCTCAGCTCCTCAGCTTCTCAGCTCCTTGGCTCCTCAGCTCCTCAGCTCCTCGGCTGGGTACTCAAGGCTCACGGCTCATGGCTCACAGCTCAGCTGATCTTCTCGAAGCCTCCCGCAAAGGCCTCGATGAGCGCGTCGATCTCGGGTTCGCCCATCGGAGTCGAGAGGGTGGCCGAGCAGGTGTTGATCATCATGAAGCCTGCGTCGAAGAGATGGTCGAGGAGCACGCCCAGGCGGTGGGCTTCATCCTTGGTGAGGAACGCTTCCCGGTGGTTGAGGGGAGGCTCGGGCTTGAGGTGGACACGGAACATCGACCCGGTGCCCGTCACACACGCATCGATCCCGGTCGCCTCGATGGCTTCCTGTATGCCGGTGACCGCTCTCGACGCAAGGCCGTTGAGCCGGGCGACCGCCTCATGATCGAAGAGACGCATCGCCACGAGGCCCGCAGACATCGTCACCGGATTCGCGGAGAACGTTCCCGAATGGGGGAACCGAACGGATGACGCCAGGGGGTTCATCACCTCCATGACCTCGGCCGAGCCTGCGATCGCACCGACGGGGAACCCGCCGCCGATGATCTTGCCCATCGCCGTCAGGTCCGGGACCACGTGGTACCGCTCCTGGAAGCCGCCGTACTCGGTCCGGAACGTGATGACCTCGTCGAAGACCAGCAGCGCCCCGTCGTCGGCCGTCCACGTCCGAAGGGCGTCGACGTACGCCGGCTCGGCGGGCACGAGGCCGACGCGGTGCGGCATCGGGTCCACGATTACACAGGCGATTTCGCCCTTGTGCTCGTCGAGGATGGCGGTCGCTCGCTCGGGGTCGTTGAAGGGCAGGACCACCACGTTCTCGAGGACCATGGCCGGCGTCCCGTGAGCGACGGGGACACTCTGGGGCTTCTCCTCACTTCCCCAGTTCGTCGGGTTCGATGTCTGACTCACCTCGGCGAAGTCGTAGAGGCCGTGGTAGGCACCCTCCACCTTGGCGACCTTGGGACGCCCCGTGGCGGCCCGTGCGGCCTTGAGGGCGCCCATCACGGCTTCGGTCCCGGAGTTCACGAAGCGGATCCGCTCGAAGCTGATCGAGCGACCCGTGAGGTGCTCGGCGTAGGCGATCTCGATCTCGGTCGCGAGCGTGAACGCAGTCCCCTTGTGGATCTGCTCCGAGACCGCAGCGATGATCGCAGGCTGGGCGTGGCCATGGATGAGCGACGCCATGTTGTTGGCGAAGTCGATGCGCTCGACCCCTTCGATGTCGGTGACGCGACATCCTTCTGCGTGGTCGACATAGAGCGGATGCGGGGTCCGGAGGACCGTGTTGCGGCTCACACCACCCGGCAGCGTCCGCAGGGCACGCTCATACAGCTCGGCGCTCTGGGAAGTCGACGTCTCGACGGTCATGGTGTCGTCCCCTCACGTGCTGGATTCTCGGACATGGGCTTGATCGGAGCATCGGTCTTCGATGCCACCATCTCGTAGCTGGCCCCTGGAGCGAGCTGGACGAGCTGGAAGCCTTCGTCGGTCACATCGATCACGGCGAGGTTGGTGAAGATACGGTCGACGACACCCGGGCTCGTGAGCGGATAGGTGCATGCCTCCACGAGCTTGGGGGTTCCGTCCTTCGTGGTGTGCTGGGTGATCACGAACACCGTCTTCACACCGGCGACGAGGTCCATGGCACCGCCCACCGCAGGAATCGCGTCCGGCCCACCGGTCGACCAGTTGGCGAGGTCGCCGTCGTGGGAGACCTGGAGTGCGCCGAGCACGCACAGGTCGAGATGACCGCCTCGGATCATGGCGAAGCTGTCCGCGTGGTGGAAGTAGGCGGCACCAGGGACGGCGGTCACGCGCTTCTTCCCGGCGTTGATGAGCTCTGGCTCTCCCCCACCCGGTTCGGGCGACGGCCCCATGCCGAGGAGCCCGTTCTCGGTGTGGTAGATGAACTCCCGCCCCTCGGGCACGTGCGTCGCCACCAGTTCAGGGATCCCGATGCCGAGGTTGACATAGGCACCGTCGGGGATGTCCATGGCGGCTCGCTCGGCCATCTCGTCGCGAGACCAGCCAACGCCTTCGTGCGCAGTCACGGGTACGACACTCCTTGTGCGACGAGCTCCGATTCCTGGAGCGGCTCGGTGACTTCGACGACTCGCTGGACGAAGATCCCCGGCGTCACGATGCACTCGGGATCGAGATCACCGGCGTCCACCACGGCATCGGCCTGGACGACCGTCGTCCGTCCCGCCATGGCCATGACGGGGGCGAAGTTGCGGGCCGTCTTGTTGAAGATGAGGTTGCCGTGCCGGTCCGAGACCTTCGCCTTGATGAGCGAGAAGTCAGCCGTCAGCCCATGTTCGAGGACGTACTCGCGACCGTCGAAGCGACGATGCTCCTTACCTTCACTCAGGGGGGTCCCGACCGATGTCGGGGTGTAGAAGGCGGGGATTCCTGCTCCCCCGGCGCGGATACGCTCGGCGAGCGTTCCCTGGGGCACCAGCTCCAGCTCGATCTCGTCGTTGCGATAGAGCTCCGGGAACACTGTCGAGTTCGCCGTTCGGGGGTACGAGCAGATCATCCGCGCCACCCGGCGTTCCTTGATCAGGGCTGCCAGCCCGACCTCACCGCTCCCGGTGTTGTTGTTGACCACGGTGAGGTCCCGCGCCCCTCGGTCGATCAGCGCGTGAATCAGCTCGATGGGGCTCCCCGCCTCGCCGAACCCGCCGATCATCACGGTGGCGCCGTCAGGGATGTCGGCCACCGCTTCTGCTGGGGTGCCGATGCGCTTGTCGATCATGCGTCTCCCCTACTCACCGTCCGGAGGGTCAGCCCGCCCCTGCTGCTCCGATCTTGACCGGTATCTCGGCATCGAGCTTCTTCACCCGCACGTAGTCGAACAGGCCGGCCTCGTCGAAGAGCACGCGATCCTCGTAGTCGTCGAACCACAGGGCGTCGGGGTTCCTGCCGACGATGCAGACCTTCCCGCGGTCCTTGGCATCCAGCGCGTTGCGCAGGATCTTGAAGATGAGCACGCCGTTCTCGGATCCCTCGAGGCCCGGAATCGGCTCGTTCGTCACCGCGGCGACCTCGGTCTTGCCCTTGTAGTGGGTGATGGAGAGCCGGGCATGGGTCTCCACGCCCGACAGCCCCTTCTGGGACTCGTTCAGGATGTTCCAGGCTGTCTCGATCGGGACATTGAAGGCCTTGTAGGCAACGATGTCCCGTCCGCAGAAGAAGTAGTGGTTCCCAACGCCGACGCGATAGAGCGCTCGTTGCATGATGCGCAGCGCATCCGGGTCGTCGTTGATGTCCTTGATGATCGGCGCCTGGTTCTCGACGTTGATCCAGCCCCGCGACACGACCGCATCCATGGCGCGCTTCGTCGCCGGGATCCACGTGAGCGAGCCGTTCTCGTTCCGCAGGTACTCGCCGTCGGGTCCCTTCATCAGGAACTCATCCGGATGGTTGAAGTGGATCATGAGGCGGAACCCGACGTCCGGATACGTCTCGTGGAAGGCATCCAGCATGGACAGGAACGCATCGTCGAACCGGTCCGGATAGAAGGCCATCTCCTTGGTGCCGAGGCGAATGGACTCGATCCCTGCTTCGGCGAGCGCAGCGAACCACGCAGCGATCTTGGAGTTCGGTAGCACCATCGGATCACCGCCCGACAGCAGGATCTCCCGGAGCTTCTCCCGTCCGGTCTCCGGGTGGATGCCACCGTTGGCCTCGACGATGGCGTTGTGCGCGCGGATGTACTCCGTGACCTCAGGAATCTGAGCGAGGCCCTTCTTGGCGACAGTTCCGTCTTGCCGCTCGATCTCCTTGCGGGCGATGAGCTCCTCGCGATAGCAGAACCGGCAGTGCGCCGAGCACGTCGAGATGACGTACATCAACCCCATCTCGTACTTGTGGAGGAGCCCCTCGACGGGGGCGTAGTCCATCTGGAAGCCGGGATCCTCCGAGCCCTGGAGGTTCTCCGTCTCGTCCGGACTGGCCTTCACGAGCCGCTGGAGCGGCGGGCTCGTGCGAGCCAATTCGAAGTAGTGCCGGGTGATCTTCACCGGCATCCGTGCTTCGACGTCTCGATCGGTTCCTCGCAAGGAGATCAGGTTCGAGATCTCGGACTCGGTGTAGAAGTCCTTCATGTCCTGGGGCGCACGGTCCTCGAAGAAGGGATCGAGCCCGTTGATGATCTGCCGGTCGTAGCGGGGGTTCTCGACCGTGTCGAGGAATGCTTGCTCGCGCTCAGATGGGACGTACTTCTCACGTGGCGACACGATCATGCTCCGTCAGTCGGGGATCCTCGAACCGGCTTGTAACAGTTCGCATATTCTCGATCTCTGATTGTAACATTGTGAACACACGCATGTCAGTGACTTCCACGACCGACTTGATAGCGGCGGCGAGCGATCGGCTGACACCGTCCGAGCGTCGTATCGCCGAAGCCGTGATCGAAGACCCCACGGTGCTCGCCTTCGGGACCGTCTCCGATCTCGCTTCCCGGTGCGGCACGAGCCGGCCCACGGTCGTCCGCTTCGCCCACAAGCTGGGGTTCGAGGGCTACACCGATCTGCAGCGACACGTCCGAGACGACCTCGCCATCCGAATCACGAGCCCGAGCGCCCGCATCAGGGCGGAGACCGCCTCCGAGCGCGATCGCGCGTCGCTGGAGACATCTCTCACACGGACGCTCAGCGAACTCACCCCAGAGCGGCTTGCCGCTTTGGCGGCGCCGATCGAGAAGGCCGAAACCGTCTGGATACTCAGCGGCGAGACATCTCGAGCGGGGGCGCACGTCCTTCGGAGCGGCTTGAGCATGCTCCGGCCCGGCGTGGTCCTCGTGGACGACCATGCAATCGGAAGGACGCTCGGCGGAGCCGATTCGTCCGACACGGCCGTGGTGTTCGACTTCCACCGCTATCGGAGGACGACGCAGCTCGCTGCGGCTGCACTCACGGAGCGGGGAATCACAATCGTGGCCATCACCGACGGTCCTCTCTCGCCTCTGGCGTCGTTGACCGACTTGTGGTGCCAGGTCCACGTTCCTGCGGTCGGGCCCTTCGACACCTCGCTGCCCGCCGTAGCGGTCGCCGAGCTGCTGGTCGCACAGGTGGCTCGTGACCGAGCCGACGAGGCGACGGATCGCATCGACGCCACCGAGAGTCTGTGGACAGCGACTGGCACCTTCGTCGAGTGATGACGCATATGCGTCCTCGCCAAGCCCCGAGCGGACTGACGATTACGACTGAACACGCCGTGCCATCGTGCCGATACAGGACAATCGAGCTCAGCGGAGGAAGTCGCATGACGCAAGAGGACAAGGACCAATACGCCCCCATCAAGGACGCCTGGCATCTGTACCAGACGATGACTGAGTCGCTCGCAGATGAGCAGGCGAGCAACACGCTCGCAGGACGGCCCGCGAGCGAGACATGGGAGGGGCTCCCGGAGCGAATCGATGCGACGAAGAGCTCGCTGTATGCGTTCGCCGGCCCCACCGGCACTCCCAAAGAGCATTGGCAGCACCGCCACGAGCGACGCGAGATCGAGGGTCTCAACGAGATCCTCGACGCAACTCACGAGGCGCTCGTCGACCTCGCCGATGCCAAGGTGGGGTACCTCGAGCTGGAGCAGCAGACCAGGGAGGAGATATCCAAGGGCGGGGAGGGTGACCTCGTGACCCTCGAGATGGCCCGCGAGCGGGTGAGCAGATCACGCGAGACGCTCGCCCAATCCCGCTCGACGCTCGCCTACCGCATCGAGAACCTCGCAGACGAGACCGGGAGTGGGCTCTTCACCCCGAACTGAGCGCGACCCTCTGGAAGAAAGCGAGAAGAGCTCCGAGCTGGGTCTGCTGGCCGGGTGGCTATCCCGTTCACGCTATCAACACAGGTGACCGAACACCGCTCGCCATCTAGGGTTGATCCAACGGTCGCTGCGCGCGGCCTGCACACTCGACCAGGGAGGGAACACACCATGCGCTCACACCGCGCCCGCCGACAGGGAATCCGGTCCACACTGCTCGTGAGCCTCGTCGTCATGCTGGTGGCGCTCGCCGCATGCTCGGAAGATGGAGACGTCACCCTGCCGACCAGCGAAGACGGCTCTGCGCCGGAGGCCACAGCGCCCGAGACAACTCAGGCGCCGGAGACAACTCAGGCGCCCGAGACGACCCAGGCGCCCTCCGGCGGCGGCGACTCCGGAGACAGCGGCTCGAGCAGCGACAGCGACGACAACACCGCGGCGATCTGGGCCATCGTGATCATCGGATTGCTGGTCGTCGCCCTCGTGGTGTGGTTGGCGAGCCGTAGCGGCGCCAGGAAGGGCGCCGAGGAACAGCGCAACGCCGACCTCGCAGAGCAGCAACGGGCTGAGGAAGCACAGCGAGCGGCCATGGAAGAACAGCAACGGCAGATCCCGCCGACCGGCGAGGAGCCAGAAGGTGGCGAGGGCTCAGGCTGACAACCGTCGCGCTCGTCGCCTGCTTGGGCGTCAGTAGGCGCGGCGGGCTCTGGCGGCGGACCGGGCTGTCGGAGCCCGTTGCTCATCGATTCGTGGGTCGGACACGGGAACCACTTCCCATGTCCGACTCACTTGGTGGCATCAAGTGACGTATGCCTGTCTGCGTTCGTACGCCGAGCCGGACCACGAGGCGATGTCGGCGAAGATCGCCAGCCCGAGCAGCACGTAGTCGAACCCGCGTACGCCTCCGGGCGCCACCGCAACCCACATGAGCGTCGTCCAGGGGACGAAGATGAACCCCAGGAATGCCCACCAGAAGCTCGAAAACGCTTCCTCCCATCGGGCGGGCTGCAACAGCCACCAAACGAGGATGGCCGCCCTCGGCCCGATGAACACCAACGTCGCGAACAGACAGCACACAGCCCTTCCACCCTTCGGTCGCTCCCCACAACGCTAGACGCCGAAAGGACAGCGCGGTAGCCGGAATCGGCACGTTCTCGGCCATCGAATTCGCCCCCCAGCGTCCGTTGGCGAATCATCTCCGGCGGGGCTGGAGGCCCCGGAAGCGTCCCCATACGATGAGACGAGGCCGCGACGAAGCAAGGAGAACGGGGAGGAAGGACCGATGGCAACACCCATCAAGCAGGCAACTGCGGACTTCTTGGCACAGAAGCGGATCGCCGTTGCCGGCGTATCGAGGGAGAAGGGCGGAGCGCACGGAGGCAACGTCGTCTATGGCCGCCTCAAAGAGCGCGGCTACGAGGTGTTCCCCGTCAACCCGAACGCCGAGGAGGTCGAGGGGGATCCGTGCTTCCAGGACATCGCGTCGATCCCCGATGGCGTGAACGCCGTGGTGATCGCCACCAATCCGGCCGACTCGCCCGCCGTGATGCAGGATTGCATCGACGCCGGCGTGGGCCACGTGTGGATGCACCGGTCCTTCGGCCAGGGCAGTGTGTCCGACGAGGCGACCACGTTGGGCCGCAACGCAGGTGTGACGGTGATCGCAGGCGGGTGCCCGCTCATGTACGCGCCGACGAACGACGTCGGGCACAACATCATGCGGGTCATGCTCAACATCGGCGGGAAGATCCCCAAGGAGGCATGATCGACGGCGCCATTCGGGAACAAGGTCGGGCCTGCCGAATCGGGATAGCTCCATCGGTTCCCATCGCATAGGGTTGGCGAGAAGGCGGGTCGCGCCGCCTTCTCGGGAGTTCGCGGGAGAAGGAGACATACGTGAGTGATTCACCGAGCAGCTGGGCTGTGGGGTGGACCGTATTCGCCGGGATCATGATGATCCTCCAGGGAGGCTGGTGGATCATCAGCGGCCTCGTGGCGATCATCAACGAGGAGTTCTACGTCGTGGGGCCCGAGTGGGTCTTTCAGTTCGACGTGACGACCTGGGGCTGGATCCATCTGATCTTGGGCATCATCGTGCTCCTTGCTGGGTTCTACCTCTTCACCGGTGCCGTGTGGGCGCGCATCGTCGGCGTGATCATGGCCGTGATCGCTGCCCTGATCGCATTTGCATGGCTGCCGTGGTACCCGATCTGGGCGATCACGTTCATCGCCATCTCGGTCGCCGTGATCTGGGCGCTGACGGCACACGGAGACGACATCACCGAGGCCTGACCGCACCAACACCATCCATGGAGAGCGATGCTCGCCCAGGGCATCGCTCTCCGCGCGTCGGGGTCCGCACGCTCCGACCGTGATCGGTCGATACTGAGGGCATGACGGAACCCGCAACCACGACGCGCAGACGTCGCACCGGCGCAGCGCTCGGGACCTTTGCGGGCGTGTTCACGCCGTCGATCCTGACGATCCTCGGCATCATCCTGTTCCTGCGGACGGGCTTCGTCGTGGGAAACGCCGGGCTTGCGGGCGCTCTGGTGATCCTCGCCATCGCCACCACCGTCTCGGTGCTCACGAGCATCTCGCTGGCGGCGATCTCGACCAACATCGACGTCGGGCCGGGCGGGGACTACTACGTCATCTCGCGAACGCTGGGAGTCGAGTACGGCGGCGCGATCGGTGTTGTCCTCTTCGTCGCACAGTCCGTGTCCATCGGCTTCTACGCCATAGGCTTCGCCGAAGCCACCACCAGCTTCCTCGGGTGGGAATCCCAGGTCGCGACCCAGGTGCTTGCGGCCGTAGCGATCCTCGCCTTGTTCGCCTTCGCCTGGGCGGGAGCCGACGTGGCTACCCGCCTCCAGTTCGCGATCATGACCATCCTGGTCCTTGCGCTGCTCTCGTTCTTCATCGGCGCCGTAGGCGATTTCGATTCCACGAGGCTCAGCCAGTCATGGACGTCTGCGGCGAGCGCTCTGGGGTTCTGGGGGGTCTTTGCGATCTTCTTCCCGGCGGTGACCGGCTTCACCCAGGGGGTCAGCATGTCGGGCGACCTGCGACAGCCAGCCCGGAGCCTCCCTGCCGGGACGTTTGCGGCCGTCGGTGTATCGACAGTGGTCTACGCGGCGGTGTTCATCCTGCTCGCCGGCGGCGTGCCACTTGCCGTCCTCGTTGACGACGACGGCTCTGCAATGCGCCAGCTCGCCGCCATCGGCGCGTTGGTCGGCCTGGGCGTCGTCGCTGCCACGCTGTCGTCGGCGATGGCTTCCTTCCTGGGCGGTCCGCGCATTCTCCAAGCCATGGCCGCCGACCGGGTGTTCCCATACATCGACCGCTTCGAGAAGGGGGATGGGCCGGCGAACAACCCGCGCCGGGCGGTTCTCGTATCGCTCGTCATCGCCCTCCTCACGGTTCTCCTCGGGAGCGTGAACGTCATTGCGCCGGTGGTGTCGATGTTTTTCCTGATCTCGTACGGGCTGATCAACTATGCCACCTACTTCGAGGCCCGATCGGCGAGCCCATCCTTCCGCCCGAGATTCCGCTACTACCGCTCGTGGGTCAGCCTCGCCGGAGCGATCCTGTGCGCTGCCGTGATGGTGCTCATCAATCCGGTAGCCGGCATGGCGGCCATCCTCGCTCTCTTCGGCATCTATCAATACCTGCGGACGCGCGACGTTCCAGAGCGCTGGATCGATGCGAGCCAGTCGCATCACTTCCAACGTGCAGTCGAGAGCATCCGGGCGATGGACGACGAGCTCATGCACCCGAGGAACTGGCGCCCCCAGGTCCTCGTGTTCTCCGGCGAGAAGCGTCGTCGAGAGCGGCTGCTGCGGTTTGCGAAGTGGGTGGAGGGCAACAGCGGCCTGACTGCCGTGTTCCACATCGTGGTCGGCGAGGGCATCCGGAGGCGCATCGAGGCCGACCGTCAGCAGGAGGAGCTCGTGGCGGAGATCGACGCACTGGGACTCGACGTGCATGCGAGGACCGTCTTGGCGGCAAACGGGCTCGAGGCCCTCCCGGTGGTGATCCAGTCGTTCGGTGTCGGCAGACTTCGCTCCAACGTCGTCCTGTTCGGCTGGCCGGAATCGACCGACGAGGACCGCCTGCAGGTGTACCTGGAACGGGTCCGTGAAGTCGCCCGTCTCGGCGTAGGCGTCATCAGCCTCTCGACGGACGAGGCCCGCTGGCAACGATTCGAGGCGACGCCTGCCAAGGAGCGGCGAATCGACGTGTGGTGGGAGGACAACGACTCGGGTCGACTCGCGCTGCTCGCCGCGTACTTGTGCACGCGCGCCCCCGAGTGGGGCGCTGCGAGCATTCGCCTGGTTGCCGCGTCCAACGGTGGCAAGCGATCTGAGCGGCAAGCCTCGCTCGTGGCGATGCTCGACGAAGCGCGCATCGACGCCAAGGTGGAGGTTCTCCCTACGACGGCGTTCGATCGGGTGGAGGACTTGTTCGCCGACGCCACCGTCGTCCTCATGCCGATGCACTTGCGGCGTGGGACCATCCTCGACCCGAGCGACAACGATCTTCTCGCCCTCGTCGGCGACCTCCCGATGACGGCCGCCTTTCACGCGGCCGCACCGATCGTGCTCGAAACCGACCCATCCAGCGGGATCGCACGGGAGATCGCAGACGCGGAGGATGCCGCCCAAGAGGCGCGCGAGCGTTCGAGGAAGCTCGAGGAGCAGCTGGACGAGGCGCATCGGCAGCTGGAGTCGATGGCCATCGGGTCGGCGACCGAGGACGACATCGCCCGAGCTGAGGAGACCCTCGAACGGATCCATCGCCGAGCGGCCTCGGCTCGTGCGCGAGTCGAGCGGACGGAGTGGGAAGCAAGCGAGGTCCGCCGTCGCGCCCGCTGAGCAGTTACTCGAGTCAGCCCTCCGCACACGACCGGGAATCGTCGGGTCGCCGACTGTGTTGCCACCACGATGACCAGAACAGCACTCGCGCTCGGTGCAGGCGGCGCCTACGGGTGGGTGTTCCACGCGGGCGTGATTACCGGGCTCACGGAAAGCGAGACCGTTGACCCTCGGAACGCCGAGCTCCTGATCGGGACCTCGGCCGGCGCAGCAGTCGCCGCTGCGGTTCGTGCCGGCGTCGAACCTGAGCAGATCGTCGAGCAGGTCGGACAGCCACCCAGCCAGGAGGACCGAGCGCGCATGCGCGAGCACCTGCGCCAGACGCGCAAGACGATCGTCCCGCTCTCGCCGAGCTTGCTCGCCCGGTCGCTCGTGTCGGATCAGCGCGGTCTCGTCGGCGTAGCAGGCCTCCTACCGCCAGGCATCTTCCCGACGACCTGGATGGAGACCTTTCCGGGAATGGATCGCCTCGATCCATGGCCGGACGGGTTGTGGATTCCTGCCGTTGCCGCCGACACCGGCGAGGTCGTGGTGTTCGGACGGGACCGATCGGACGTGCCCGTCCATCGCGCAGCTCAGGCAAGTTCGGCGGTGCCAGGGATGTTCCAACCGCACGTCATCGACGATCGCCACTACTTCGACGGAGGCACCGCTTCGCCAACGCATGCGGATCTCGCAGGTGAGATCGCACCCGATCTCGTGGTCATCTCGTCCCCGATGACGCGTCCTGGCAGACGCCTCACTGCCGGTCATGCTCGGCGCAGCCTGTCCCGCGAGGTCAGCCTGCTTGAAGCCCAGGGCGCCACCGTCCTCCTCATCGAGCCCGACGAATCCACGGGAGCGCTCGCCGATGGATTCCCGAGGAGAACCGGGCATCTCGCCGGCGAGATCTTCGATCGAGGAGCCGAACTCGCCCGGGCCGGCATTGCGACCCTCGACGCCGCCTGAGGCCTCGAGGAGCGTCCCATGACCGCCGTCCTTCTCCTCCAGGTGGCCTCGACGTGGGCAATGGTCGGCATCATCTGGGTGATCCAGGTGCTGCAGTACCCCCAACTCGCCGACGTTCCCGCGGCTTCGTTCCCCGAGTTCGAGCGTCAACACCAGCGTCGGATTGCGCTCGTCCTCGCCCTCTTCGCACCGATTGAAATCGTCACGGCACTCTGGCTGTTCCTGGACCCTGGCGGGATCCCTCGCTGGATGCCGCTGGTCGGAGGGCTGCTGCTTGCGGGCATCTGGATCTCGACGGCTCTGTTCTACGCACCTATCCACGGCAGCCTCACGGATGGATTCGACCCGGCGCTGCACCGATCGCTGGTGCGATGGAATTGGGCGCGCACTGCCGCGTGGTCACTGCGCGGGATGCTCGTCCTCGCAATGGTCGCGTCCCTCCTCTGAAGGTTCGGCCACCCGGTCATGAGCGACCATGATGCGAACCATCTCGATGAGCTCGTCGGCCACCAGGTCCGGTGTCTCCGCCTGGGGGTAATGACCCGAGCCTTTCGACCAGACGAGCTTTGCGCCCATGATGTCGGCGATCTGCCGGGCCTCGGCCTTCGGATCCGGAAAGTCGGGATCCGCCGTGCCCATCACCACCACGACCGGCGTGTCCACTCGATCGAGCCTGCGTTCCGACTCTTCGTGTGAGCTCGACGTGATGGCACGGAAGCTCGCGTACCGCCCGGGCTCTCGAAGGTTCGCATCGAGCGCGTCCACGTACGCATCGTGATCCGGGGGAGGAGATCCGGGGTACATGTTCTTGCGGTAGTAGCCGACCCACGCGGATCGGCCCCACGGTGGCATCAGCATCGCCGTGAAGGCTGCCTTCTGCCACCACGCTGTGGGCACGTCCCGCACGAACGGGCCGAGCAGCATGATGCCGGCCACATCATCGGGGGAGTCCGTCGCGGCAAGGACCGCCGAGGCACACGAGAGGGAGTTCCCGACGAGCATGGCGGGACCGCCTCCGAGCTCGCGGATCAGTGCGAGGTAGTCGGAGGCGACGGCGGCGTCGTCGAGATCCGTCCAGTCGGTCGACGATTCACCCATGCCTCGCAGGTCCATGGTCACGAACCGGATGCCTCCGTCCGCCATGGGCTGCCGAATGTGCCGATAGGAGTGGCGCAGGTCGCCCATTCCCGGTGCGGCGATGACGAGCGGACCGTCGACACCGTTGTCGTCGTAGGACAATCGGCCATCCGGCCGATCGATGAATCGGGTCTCAGGTGCCTCCATGAGCTTCTCCTTCCGTTGGGGTGGGGCCGTGTGCGATCGAGGTGATGCCGATCCGCCATGCCCGCTCGACGTCGGCATCGGGCGGGAACCGGTCTGCGAGTTCGAGGGTCACCATTCCGTGGGCAAAGGCCCAGGCTGCCCTGGCCCGATCCCGGTCCCCGGCGAAAGCCTCGAGGACCGGCGCGACGGAACGCTGTTCTACACCCTCTGGGAGCTCCTCTCTCGGGAGCGGCTGATCGTTCATGAGTGCGTAGAGGTGAGGGTGGTCCATCGCCCAGCGGCGATAGGCCTCCGCAATCGCAACGACCGGCTCGCCACCATCGGCCACGGCCTTCTCGAACGCCTCGGCTTGCTGGAGGAAACCGTCGGCGATGAGGGCGACCTCGAGCTCCCGCTTGTCTGCGATGTGCTTGTACAGCGAGGGCGCCTTGATCCCCATCTCGGAAGCAATGGCCCGCATGGTGAGCCCATCGGGCCCGCCGCGCTCCAAGAGGGCGCCGGCCACGTGCACGATCTCGTCACGACGGTTGGTCACCAGAGGCTCCCGTCGGGATTGCGCAACCCGAACCCGGTTGCCCGATCGAGCACGACATGCGCCATCCACGAGAGCCCTCCGACGAAGACGGCGAGCGTGCCAAGCGAGAGCGGAGCGAAGACAACGCCGATCACGACCGTCAAGACCAGCGGCGGCCACAGCCGGTGGAGGGCGTTGTAGTACGGAACGGTTCGGACCGGCAGGTGCCCGTGCTCGGTCGATTCGCCGATCCCGACGAGGAACGTGAGATCCGGAAGGATGAAGAACCCCACGGCGGCCACCGTCAGGACGATGGCCTCGATGGCACCGCCGTCGAGGTAACCGTGCTTCACCACCCCGAACCCCGCCAAGGCGGTGAGGACGACCCAGAGCGCGAGCCACCCGATCCTGGCCGGCACCCGGGCCGGCGTGATCGAGAGAGAGGGAATCGAGGCGTTCGGC